>CAIOGM010000161.1 GCA_903857795.1 uncultured Geobacter sp. | reverse complement strand
TCAGACAGAGACAGACTGATTGTCGGGAGCAACGGCTCTTTCTGATGGGCAGACTGAGTCAGACAACCTGAGGGTGGACTGGGAAACTTCCACGTCTTTCAGTGTCAGGAATTAAACTGCGAAAGTGTTTGACAAGGACAACTACCCGTCGTTTCGGCGGGACGGGATTGGGGTTGTCCATCTCAAAACAGCTGGTGGAGATGATGGGAGGGGAGATTTGGTGTGAAAGCAGAGCGGGAGTGGGGAGCATCTTCAGTTTTACCGCCTGGTTCGGAGTCGATCCGGCATACGATTTGAGACTCCGCGCGGATGACGGTGCCGTTGGCGGAGGAGATAAGGCGCAATTATTCGATTTTTCCGGGTCTCGCATCCTGCTTGTGGAAGACGACGAGATCAACCAGTATCATCAGGGCCTGCCTGACGTGCTGCCGACCGGCGACACCAGTCTGCCGGGCGCTCTTGATGCGACAATTGTCACACCGATACTGGTTCGGCTGCTTGGCTTTATCAATGGCCGGGACGGCAAGGCGGAACGTTATCTTGATGATTATCAGAAAGAGTTGGCGGGACTGTCCGATAAGGAGGTCCGGCAGATCCGGGCCAATCTGAACAACTTTGATTTTTCCGCCGCAGGAGAGGCGCTCCTGTCGCTTGCGGAGAGAAACGGAATTATTCTTACATCTCAAGCGTAAAGGTTGCCACCCATGAGAACGATAAGTACTCCGGCGTGCGTTTTGATTGTCGACGATGTACCGAATAACATCAGTCTGCTCAACGCAGCGCTCATTGACGAATACATTATAAAAGTTGCGACCAGGGGGCGTCATGCCATCGATATCTGCCGTTCCATGCCGGTTGACATCATACTGCTGGACGTGATGATGCCGGAAATGGACGGGTTCGAAACGTGTCGGGCGCTCAAGGAGGATCCAAGGACCTGGGATATACCGGTAATTTTCGTCACGGCAAGTGGCGATGTTGAAGATGAATCGATGGGTTTTGCCTGTGGCGCCGTTGATTACATTACCAAACCGGTCCGGGCGTCTATCGTCAGGGCGCGAGTCAGAACGCACCTGGCCCTGTATGATCAAAACCGCGCGTTAGAGCGTCTGGTGCAGGAGCGGACCTCCGAACTGAACAAGAGCCATCTTGAAGTCCTGCAGCGACTCGGCAGTGCAGGTGAATATCGCGATAACGAGACCGGCCTCCATATTGTCAGAGTCTGCCATTATTCACGTATTATTGCACAGGCATTGGGGCTCCCGGAGTCTGAAGCGGATCTGCTCTTCAACGCTGCAGCCCTGCATGATTTGGGTAAGATCGGCATACCGGACAGTATTCTTTTCAAACCGGGCAAGTTGGACGACCAAGAGTGGAAGATTATCCGAACTCACTGTGAGATCGGCTACAAAATAATCGGTGACAATCAGAACAGTCTCCTCAAGACTGCGGCGATAGTCGCGTTGACCCATCACGAACAGTGGGATGGCGCCGGTTATCCCCAAAAACTCAAGGGGAGTGATATCCCGCTGTTCGGGAGAATTGTTGCGGTAGCCGACGTGTTTGACGCGCTTACCTGCGATCGTCCCTACAAGAAGCGCTGGCATGTGAGCGAGGCAATCACGGAAATCATGTCGTGCCGGGAACGACATTTTGATCCGCAGATTGTCGATGCCTTTTTGCGTGGGGGGCATGAAATTAGCGTAATACAGCAGCAATTTACTGATGGCGCGTCGAGACCCTCCGGCTAACAGCCCGATCTCTTCCCGTATTCGGCAAGCAGCTACGTCAGGTTGACTGCACATCATGGGTGGTGACTCTCTCGGCTGTGGCCTGGGTCTCTGCACCAGTGCTGTATAACGCCCATCAGAAGTCACCTTTTTCTTGCCGTGGCTGCCCGGTCCGGGTCAGATGCGCTCATCACTACCGAAGCGCCAATGAAGGCGATCGCCATGAATCTTGACTACACGCACGTCAGCAACTTCATCAGAGGTTGGCGCCGGCGACCCAGCAGGCGCCAAGACTCTTCTGCTCACCTCCGATACGACATACCTGGAGGATCAACTATGGCATTAGGGGGAGATCACTCCAGCTGGGAATACCTGAAATGAGGCGCCAGACAGAGCAGACAGGGTGGTCGTGTGGGATCGGATATTTTTTATGATATATAAATACCCATGATTGCAGACAGTTAGAGATTTGGTGAAATTGGCACGGTAGATGCTTATAACATAAACAGTTGCACAACAACCCAAGGAGAAATCACATGAAATCAGTTCTGCTCACCCTCGTAGCCGCTATCGTTGCTGTCTCTTTTGCCGGAATCGTTTCCGCCGCTGAACCTGCTCTGCCTGCCGGTCACCCTGCTATGACCGCCCCGGCGGCTGCTGTTGAGGCGAAGAAGGAAGAAAAAGCCGCCAAGCCGTCGGCTAAGAAGAAGGCCAAGAAGAGCAAGAAAGCCGTGAAAGCCGAACAGAAGGCCGCCGATGTTGTTGCACCTGCCGCCAAATAAATAGCTGCAAATCTGTTGAGCTCAAAGCCGCAGCCGAAAGGTCTGCGGTTTTTTTTGTTAGCCCAGCGTAGCGCAGAGGAGCCAACCATGACACGCTGCTTCCGTATCCCGACCCCTTTGGGGGAGATGATTGCGCTGGCTGAGCAGGAGTCCCTGTGCGGGCTCTGGTTTGCAGGGCAAAAGCATGCGCCGGAACCGGCAGAAGAGTGGCTCTACGCAGCTGATTGTCCTCTGTTCACGAGGGTGAGTTCCCAGCTGGGCGCTTATTTCCGTGGAAAACTTCGGACTTTCGACCTCCACCTTGCCCCACGGGGAACCCCGTTCCGGATGGCGGTATGGGAAGCTCTGGGCCGCATCCCGTACGGCGCGAGCGTCACCTATGGCGGCCTGGCCAAAGAGCTGGCCGGGGAGCGTGACCATCTCCCCTCGGCCCGGGCAGTGGGGGGTGCGGTGGGGCGCAATCCCCTGGCCATCATCATCCCCTGCCACCGCGTCATCGGGGCGGACGGCTCCCTCACCGGCTACGCCGGCGGTCTTGAACGGAAGCGAGCGCTCCTGGCTCTGGAAATAATCAGATAAGCAGCTTCCCGTCATCCAGCAGCATGACTCGCTCCCCGTCAGGGAGTTCGGCAATGAGGGTCGGCCTGTAGAGGACGTAATCTTCATGGAATGGCGTACTGATCCTGCCGCCGAAACCGGCGTTGTCCCCCAGGGCGATGTGCACTGTGCCGAGGATCTTTTCCGCCTCCAACACATTGTCGGGCCGCGTGGCCCGATCATTGGTCCCGATCCCCAGTTCGGCGATATTCCGGTTCAAGCCACTCTCTTTGAACTTCTCCTCCAGCCGCTCCCGATACGGATCATCCCCCTCGATAGCGACCACGTTCCCCTGCCGCACCGTCAGTGTAAGGGGTGAAGTAAGCCTCCTGGTGGGGGCGTATTCGATGACCATGACCCCTTCGGTTGTCCCTTCCCGTGGGGCCAGGTACGCCTCGCCGGCGGGGAGATTGCCGAAGCACCCGGCGGCGGTGAGGAGCCCGTCGTCGGCCATGGCGCTTCGCCCCTCGACGCCGATCTTCAGGTCGGTGCCGGCCGGGGTGGTGAGGGTGATGCTGCGGGCCAGGGTAATGATCTCTGCCAGGCGCCGGGTCCGGTCAGCCAGGGCCGGCCAGTCAACTCTCATGGAGGTGGAGAACATCTCCGGATCGAAGTGTGGGAGGCTGGCGTAACGGCAGCCGGTAGCGTTCATGAAACTGCGGAAGCGGGTGTGGCTGGTTGAGTTGTTGGCGAGGGCGACGATGACCTGCGCCCCGTGCGAAGAGTCCCTGACGGTTGCCTCGGCGCGGGCCAGATCGACCTGATCCGCGCACTTGGCCAGGAGTCGCAGGAGGAGCCCGTCGCCGCGCAGTCGCTCTACGGTGGCCTCGCCAAGGACCGCCGTCCAGAGGGGTTCCGGCGGTTCGGCGCCTGAGGCAACGGTCGCGGGAAAAGAGACGAAGCTGCAGTTACCCCACCTCTGCTCCGCGTAGGCCGCCACCAGTTGAGCTTCCACCAATAGCCGTTCCCGCCGATCGCGCTCAAGGTCGGAGAGCGTCTCGTCGGGCCGTATCAGGTCGCTGAAGACGACAATCCGTTCACCGGGGCGAATTCCCATGTTGGTTTCGAAGAGAGAGCGATAGGCATCGTCGGGCATGAATTTGATCCTCATGAATCGGATAGGAAACGAAAGCTGGTCACATCCACGGCCGCGGATGATAGCGGGATCCAGCGGTAAAGTCATCCCCTTTGTTCTCATATTTCCCTTGTTTTTACGGGCTTGGTGTGATAATACGTCAGCGCTGTATACAATTTTGACCTGGGATTCGGGATTGCGCCCTCTCTAAAACTTACGGCAGAGGGCATCCGGTACCGGAGGGAGGTCTTCGAGTGGCACAGGTGATGTTTTCCAGTTGGGGAAGGACGGTTATCGACAACCGCGCCGGCGGCGACGTCAAGGACGCGTCATTTCGTCTCCCCGTGGCCTTTGACGGCGCCCGGCCGCTCAACGCCTTCATGGGGTGGGACGGGATCATCCTCTTCGACAAGGGAGTCGACATCCCGATAATGGCCGCCGAGTACATGACTCGGATCCAGACCCAATACTGCTGCGGCAAGTGCACCCCCGGCAAGAAGGGGACGCGGGTCCTCATGGACGCCCTTAACGGCATCGTCGATGGGCGCGGCAGTGAGCGTGACCTCCAGCTCTGTGAGGAGATGTTCGAACTCCTCCAGAACTGTAAATGCACCCTCTGTCAGAGTTCCACCATCCCGATCTTCGACGCGGTCACCCATTTCCGGGACGATTTCCTCGCCTACATCAACGGCACGAAGAAACGGCCCGCTGAACTCCCGTACCGGTTTATCGAGAAGTACACCGCCCCCTGCCAAGACAAGTGCCCTTCCCATATCGATATCCCCGCCTATATCGAGGCGATCAAAGAGTACCGGTTCGACCTCTCCCTTCAGACCATCCGGGAAAACATGCCGCTCCCGTCGGTCTGCGGCCGGGTCTGTCCTCACCCCTGCGAGACCGCCTGCCGCCGCAAGAATGTGGACGAACCGATAAGCATCATGCTCCTCAAGCGCTCCGCCTCGGATCATGAGTGGCAGCGCAACCATCTTCCCCCCATGCAGCCCAAGCCGCGCAAGGGGAAGAGCATTGCCGTGGTCGGGGCCGGACCTGCCGGGCTCGCCGCCGCCTACTACCTGGCACTGGAAGGGTATCCGGTCGCCATCTATGAGGCGCTCCCCAAGGGGTACGGTGGCGGGATGATCGCCGTGGGGATTCCGGCCTACCGGCAGCCCCGGGCGCTTCTCCAGCGAGACATCGACATCATCTGTTCCATGGGGGTGGAGATCATCTACGATTGCCGGATCGGCAAGGATCTCACTCTGGCCCAGCTGAAGACGAAACATGACGCCGTGCTCCTGGCCCCCGGCGCCCACCGTTCCAAGCCCATGGGGGTGGAAGGGGAGGACAAGGGGTACAAGGGGTTCCTCACCGGGGGGATCGACTTCCTCCGGGAAGCGTATCTGGGACTTCCCACCGGGATGGGGAAGAAGGTCTGCGTGGTCGGCGGGGGGAACACCGCCATCGACTGCGTCCGGGTAGCGCTCCGCGAAGGGGCCGAGGTCTCAACTCTCCTCTATCGCCGCTCCCGCAAGGAGATGCCTGCCGATATCTGGGAGATCGACGGGGCCGACGAGGAAGGGGTCTCCTTTGAGTTCCAGGTGCTCCCCACCAGGATCATTGTGGACGCCGACAACCAGATCACCGGCGTAGAGTGCGTCAGGATGGCCATGGGTGAGCCCGATGCCTCCGGCCGGCGCCGCCCCGAACCGATGCCGGGGAGCGAGTTCGTGGTGGAGTGCGATACGGTGATTCCGGCCATCGGCCAGGATCCGGATCTCTCCTTTATCCCTATGGAGAGCGGCATCGACATCACCAAGTGGAACACCGTGGTGACCAAATACCTGCCGCTGAAAGACGCCGCCGGCAAGGATCTGAAAGACGGCATGGGGAACCCCCTCTGTCGGACTCTCATCACCGACCTGGACGGGGTCTTCGCCAGCGGAGACGCCGAGATCGGCCCCCTCACGGTGGTGGCCTGTATCGGTAATGCCCACCGGGCGGCCAATGTCATCGGTCGCTGGCTGGAAGAGGGCAAGGTCTATCTTACCGACGACGAGATCATCGAGGATATCCTGACCTACCTGGGGGTCTACGACAAAAACGAGCAGGTCCCCTGGCTCGATTCGGCCGAGCGGGAAGAGCAGAAGGAGGTCCACGGCAAGCAGCGGGCCGCCTATAAGAACTACAACGAGGTCGAACTGGGGTTCACCGAGGAGCAGGCGGTTCGCGAAGCGGAGCGGTGTCTTCGCTGCTACCGGGTGGCCATGGCGGCGGTATAAATCAGACGGGCGCTGGGCGTCGGACGCTGGGTTAGCCCGCGCCTCGCGCCGGGTGACACGCGTTAGTTTTCAGGAGCATTACATGGTTACTCTGAGCATCGACGGCAGGGCGGTATCTGTCCCTAAGGGGAGCACGATTCTTGATGCGGCAAAGGTTCTGGGAATTCATATTCCCACCCTCTGCTGGCTGGAGAAGGTCTCCCCCACCGGCGCCTGCCGGGTCTGCGTGGTGGATGTGGAAGGGGTCGCCCGCCCCATGACCGCCTGCAACACACCGGTCAAGGAGGGGATCAAGGTCACCTCAACCAACGCGAAGCTGGAGGCGATCCGGAAGCAGGTGATGGAGCTGATGCTCGTCAATCATCCGCTGGACTGCCCTGTCTGCGACGCTGCCGGTGAATGCGACCTCCAGGATAGCTGCTACGAATTCGGCGTCACCAAGCCGGAGTTTCACGCGGCGCTCAACCGGAAGCAGATCCGTTACGACTGGCCGCTCCTGGAGAGTGACCCGAACCGCTGCATCCTCTGCGAGAAGTGCGTCAAGGTCGATCATGAAATTCTCCGCTCCGACGTCATCGAGGTGGTTGCCCGGGGCGAAGAGAGCATCATCGACACCCACGACGGCAAGACGCTCAACTGCGACTTCTGTGGCAACTGCGTGGGGGCCTGCCCCGTGGGGGCACTCATCGACAAGCCGTTCAAGTTCCGGGGGCGTCCCTGGACCTACACCGTCACCCGGAGCACCTGCGGTTACTGCCCGGTGGGGTGTGAGATCGACTACCATGCCCGAAACGGCCGGGTGGATCGGGTCACCGCCAGCGACGCTACCTACTGTAACGGCAACCTCTGCATCAACGGCCGCTACGGGTTCGCCTATATCAACTCCCCCCGGCGGCTCACGACCCCCCTCGTCGGTCAGAAGACGGCCGACTGGACCCAGGCTCTGACCCATGCCGGCTCCAGGCTGAAGGAGCTCGTCGCCGCCAACGGACCGGACGCCGTGGCCGGTCTCTCCTCGCCCCGGCTGACCAATGAGGAGCAGTTCCTCTTCCAGAAGCTCTTCCGCAACGCCCTGGGGAGCAATAACATCGACTCCGAGGCCCGTTTCGGTTATGCCCAGGCCCAGGCGGTCATCGGCTCGGCTCTCGGTGGCTCCGGCGCCACCAACGGCATGGATCGGATAGACAGCGCCGCTGCCGTGCTGGTGATCGGCTCCAACCTGAACGCTGAGGCGACCGGGTACGAATACCGGGTGATCAAGGCCGCCACCAAGAACAACGCCAAGCTGGTCCTGGCCAACGTGGCCGACGTCAAGCTGAAGAAGATCGCCCACGGCCAGCTCAAGTACCGGCCAGGGAGCGAGACGTTCCTCCTCAACGGCATCGCCAAGCTGATCCTGGACGCCGGGCTGGAAGACAAGACGGCTGTCGCCGGGATCGCCGGGTTCGGCGCGTACCAGGCCGAACTGGCCAAACTCACTCTTGATAAGGTCGTCGCCGCAACCGGCGTTACCGCAGCGGCTCTCAGCAACTCCGCCGCTCTCCTGGGGGGGAAACCGAGCGCGGCGGTCATCTTCGGCGCCGAGCTGATGAGAAGCGGCGCCCCAGGTGCGGTGGAGGCGGTGGTCAACCTGGCGCTGCTGGTCGGCGCCGTGGGAAAGGAGCAGGGGGGACTCTTCCCGCTCCACGAAAAGGTCAACATTCAGGGGCTCCTTGACATGGGTGTTGCGCCCAATCTTCTCCCCGGCGGCAAGAGCGCAGGGATCGATGGGCGCGACCTCTGGCAGATCATCGAAGGGATCGAGCAGGGGAAGGTGAAGGGGCTCTACCTGGTCGGAGTGGATCCGCTCACCTCCTTCCCGGAAGGGGGGAGGATAAGGAAGGCGCTGGAGAAGCTGGAGCTGCTTATCGTTCAGGAGCTCTTCCCCACGCCGACGGCGGACCTGGCCCATGTTGTGCTCCCCGCCTCGTCATCGGCGGAGAAGAGCGGCAGCTTTACCTCCATCGACGGCAGGCTTCAGCCGGTGGTCAAGGCTCTGGCTTCACCCGGCGATGCCCGGGAAGACTGGGACATCCTCACCGAACTCACCAACCGGATCACCGGCAAGAGTATGGTGTCTACCCCCGTCCAGCTTCTGGCCGAGATTAGGGTCGTAATTCCCGGTTATGGTGAATCGACCGTCGCACCCAAGGGGGGCTGCTCCTTTGCGGTGGCTCCAGCTGCTGATACACCGGTGGCGGCTGACCTTACCCTCCTGGTTGGCCCGATCCTCTTCCACAACGGCGCGACCTCCACCTGGTCGGAGAATAACCGTGAAGTTGCTCCGGTCCCCTATGTGGAGATTCAGAAGAGCGATGCCGGGAAACTCGGCATCGCCGATGGTGGCGCTATCAGGCTGACCAGTGTGGCAGGCTGCCTCACCGGTATTGCCAAGGTCACGGAGCGGCTCCAGCCGGGACTCCTCTTCGCCCCCAACCACTTCCCCGAATTCCCGGTGAGTTGCCTGCTCAAGGGGAACGGAGTGTACGTGGAGGTCAAGGTCGAGAAGGGATAGCACTGCCCCCTTCTGCCGTTCCGCAGTATCAAAGCCCCGGAGTCATCACTTCCGGGGCTTTTCCCATGATGACCGCAACCGATGTTCATACTCTGAAAATTTCGGAGTTAATATAATGCCTGAGTTGAAGACTGCGTTTATCTCTCGTGAACAGAGCAAGTCCAACTATGATTGGGCCGACTTATCTATTCGTGGGGAGATAATTGGTAAGGCCCGCTGTCTGATAAATAATCACGAATTTACAATATTTTCGATAAATATTTATCCGGAATATCAAGGAAAAGGATATGGTAAAAAATTCATCGAGCTGATAAAGCCGCAGTTCAGAAAAATAACAGCCGACCGGGTGCGTTATAGCGCCATCGGTTTCTGGGAAAATATCGGCTTTGTCCGGGACGGTGCTAGCGGCAATTGGACATACAGGTAGCGTCGCCGGTAGAAGATGCGAACAGATGATCACAGGGTTTTTGACGACGCCAACGCGACGCTACGCGGCTTGAGTCACTCCAGGGGGCAGTCAATTGACGGAGCACCCCGCCATTTGACCGGTTTTCGCCCAGTGAGTACTGTATCATGCTATTATCGTGCACAATTATCTTCGGTCGAGGAGAGTTATTGCCCGATGTCTTGGCCGTTATCTCCCGATTTACCACATTATTTACCGGAACCGCGGTTACTGCAGACTCCGGAGTTGTTCAGGCTCTTCCGCCGCCTGTTGTTTGTGGATCTGGCGCAGATGTTGCTAGTGTCTTCACGCTGAAAAGAAAACCTGACGTCTTTCGCTTGCACTAAATTAAAGATTGACCTCTCCTGGAGTATCAGAACCGTGCCTAACTCATTGATCATTCTGCTTTCACTGCTCCTGACTTCTGCCGGCCCAGTTTTCGCTGACCCCGCGCCGAAAGTCCCTTCAACCACCCAAGCTGTTGCGCCGCAGTTGACTCCTCCCACTTCAGGGGAGAGTCTGCAGAAGGGAGTGGAGCGGGTGGCTCCTGCCAGGCAGGGGAACAGTGTTCAACCCAAGGAGGGCACGCGGGCGATATTCGATGTGCTGCTCTTTCTGGTTCTTGCCGCGGGGATTATCTGGGGGGTAAAGTCCGTTGTAGGGATGGTGAAGTCGTTGTCCATGAACGGGCTCCAGAAGATGCGCCTCAAGAAATTCGAGGACCTCTCACCCATGGTGATCCGGTCCCTCAAGAGCCTGGGGACGTCATTGTGGGGGGAGAGTCGCCCCTGGTCGACCACCTTCAGTATCATCCCGCGGAGTGACCGGTGGATACTCTCCGACCGCAGGCGCAACAACTTCATGTTCACGGTGGATGAAGAGACTCGACTTGAAGTCAGTTTGAGGGACACGAATCTCAAGGTGAGGGTCACCCTGCTGAACGGCGCCCGGGCGGATAGGGTTTACGATTGCAGGGATTTTTCAGAGCAGGAACTCGGGGCGCGACTCCAGGAGGTGCGCCTGATGATTGCCGGACAGGCGTAATCGAGGACGAGCGCACCATTGATTAAGTAGTGCTTGAACGTGATGCCAAATTATCCAATAAAAGCAAATAGTTATATCTTTTTTGCTCTATAAAGTTTATACTCTCTCGGATGGTGGTGGTTTTCCCAGAGGCCGTAATGGCCTGATTTAGCCATGATTTTTAGTGCGACATGGTCTG
>CAIOGM010000160.1 GCA_903857795.1 uncultured Geobacter sp. | reverse complement strand
GTATCGATGGATGAAGAGAGGTCACCCTCCTTGGCCGCCAGCAGCAGTTCGACACTCTTCAGGTCGGCAGCGCATTTTTTCCCCTGCTCGGTGAGCAGCAGCAGTTGAGCGGCAAGCATCTCCTGCCTCAGTTCAAGTGCGCTTTTTCCCCGCACAAATTCCTCTCGCTCCAGACGCAGGAGAGAGAGCTCTTTGCCCAAGGTATCGGCCTCGGTCGCCTTTTTTTCATAGGTGGCCGTTGAGACGCAGCCGCCGGCGACCAGGAGCAGCACTGTCAACGCACAGCAGGGGAGTCGCCTGCACCCTCTCATTTCGCCCCCCTCCTTTTTTCCGTCAACTGACCGGCCGCTCTCCCCAGGATACTCGCCTGGAGGACGGAGGCGGCGATAATCAGGAAGAGGTTGAGGCATCTGACTCCCAGGGGATCGGGCAACGCCGCTCCTCCGGTGATGGAGCGGCCGGTCAGGTTCAGGGCAAGGTAGCCGGCGCTGAGCAGCGTCCCCACCACAACACCCCCCAAGATGAATCTCCTCTTCACAGCTCTCCGACGTTCCTTCTCCAGATCGGTCATTCTCATCTCCCCCTACTCTCGTCATGAACCAGAAGGACTCCCCCCCCAAAAATCGTACCGCGGCGCAGCGCCTCCAGCGCCTCGTTTGCCTCCTCCAGCGAAAAGAGCTTGACCTCGGTCCGAACTGGCACCTGCGGCGCCAGGGCAAGGAACTCAATCCCGTCCTGCCGGGTGAGGTTGGCTACCGAGCGGAGCAGCCGTTCCCCCCAGAGGAGTTCATAGGGAAATGTAGGGATGTCACTCATGTGGATGCCGCCGCAGACGACGGTGCCGCCTTTCCCCACGGCCCGGAGAGCCAAGGGGACCAGTTCCCCGGCAGGGGCGAAGATTATGGCGGCGTCCAGCACTACCGGCGGAAGCTCTCCCGCCTCCCCTGCCCAGACCGCCCCTGTGGAGCGGGCGAACCGCTGCCCCTCGCTGTCGCCCCCCCTGGTGAAGGCGTACACTTCACGCCCCTGCCACCGCGCCACCTGGGTCACGAGATGGGCCGCCGCGCCGAAGCCGTAGATCCCGAGCCGTCTCCCCTCCCCCGCCATGACCAGAGAGCGGTAGCCGATGAGTCCGGCACAGAGCAGCGGCGCCGCCTGTATATCGGGATACCCCTCGGGAAGGGGAAAACAGAACCGGTGGTCAGCCACGGTGTAGTCGGCAAAACCGCCATCGAACTGATAACCGGTAAACCGTGGTGAATCACAGAGGTTCTCCCGTCCTCCACTACAGAACGGGCAACAGCCGCAGGCGCCGCCGAGCCACGGTATCCCGACCCGCTCTCCCAACCGGTGCCCGGTTACCCCCTCCCCTATCCCGGCTATCCGGCCGACAACCTGGTGACCGGGGACCAGAGGCAGCTTCGGCTCGGCCAGCTCACCGTCAATGATATGGAGGTCGGTGCGGCAGATCCCGCAAGCATGAACCCGGACGAGGAGCTGGCCTGCTGCGGGGTTCGGGACCGGCAGCTCTTTCAGAATGAGCGGTTTCCCTACCCCCTCAAACAGCATGGCGCGCATATCGCTCCCTCTTTAACCCATCCCTTCACGGGGTGGAGTCATAGTTTTCGTGCGCCGGAGAAAGTTCACACGGGAGATTCCAGGCTACGGGGGATTTATAACAAGAAGCGGCGGAGAAGAGTGCGCCCTCAAGCTTTTATGTTGAACAGAGTGCTTGTTTTCGGCTCTTCCGTCTGAAGAGCCTTGACGTTGGGTCTATAGTTGCCGGGGGTCAGGAGCAGGTCAAAGGCCCGATCCGATATCTCCACCGAATCCGAAACACGCGGTACGCCGCCAAGCCTCCCCCCCTGCATCGCCGTTGACGGACTTATAGCGCGAGAAGAATTAACCGAATTTATATTATAAGCATCCAATGCCCTTGATGGTATATCAGATATGCCTGATGACATGAACAATTCCCCTTGTCGTAATTATATCGACATTGAACCGGGAATACTTGAGAATTTTTAGGTCTACCTCCGGAATTTTATGTAATCAGGGGAGTGAACTCTTCCTAGCGCTTGACAAACAACCCCCGGATGAGGCTTACTTCCTGCCACCATCGAAAATGGAGCAAATCTACGAGGTTTCTGATGATTCAAAAAGCAGTGATTCTTTATAGCGGTGGGCTCGATTCTACCACCTGCCTGGCCATGGCCAAGGCCCAGGGGTTTGCCCCCTATGCCATCAGTTTCGCCTATGGTCAGCGACATAGCGTGGAACTGGAACTGGCTAGGCGACACGCCCGTAACGCCGGGGCGCTGGAGCATCTGATCGTTGAGTTCGACTATCGGAAAGTGGGAGGGAGCGCCCTCACCAGCGACATCGCCGTCCCCAAGGAGGGGGTAGGAACCGACATCCCGGTGACCTACGTCCCGGCGCGAAACACTATCTTCCTCTCCTTTGCCCTGGGATGGGCCGAGAGTCTGGGCGCCTTCGACATCTTCATCGGGGTCAACGCCCTGGACTACTCCGGCTACCCCGACTGCCGTCCCGAGTACATCACCGCCTTCGAGAGCATGGCCAACCTGGCGACCAAGGCCTCAATCGAGGGGAAGGGACGCGTCACCATCCATACCCCTCTCATCCATCTGACCAAGGCTGAGATCATCCGTCAAGGGCTGGCCTTGGGGATCGATTACGGTGCAACCCACTCCTGCTACGACCCAACTCCAGAAGGGCTCTCCTGCGGCCTCTGCGACTCCTGTCGTCTCCGGCTCAAAGGATTTGCCGAGGCGGGAATCAAGGACCCGGTGAGGTACCTGGTGAGGAGTGAGGAATAATCCGGACATGACAAAACCATCTGACGAGCCCTCTTCGCACCTCGCGCCTCACGCCTCACCCGCTGCCATGCCCGACATGCAGACCACCCGGGACACCCGGCGAATTCCCATCGACAAGGTGGGGGTAAAAGATATCTCCTACCCCATCGTCGTGATGGACAAGAACCAGAAATTCCAGCATACCGTGGCCCGGGTCAACCTCTTTGTGGATCTCCCCCATCACTTCAAGGGGACCCACATGAGCCGCTTCATAGAGATCCTCAACCAGTACCGCGAGGAGATCGCCCTGGACAAGATGGAGGAGATCCTGGAGGAGATGAAGAAGAAGCTCGGTGCCTCCAGCGCCCATCTGGAGATCGAGTTCCCCTACTTCATCGAAAAACAGGCGCCGGTCTCCGGGGCCAGGAGTCTCATGGAGTACTCCTGCTCCTTCAGCGCCACCCTCTCCGACCGGTTCGACTTCGTCCTGGGAGTCAAGGCGCCGGTCACCTCCCTCTGCCCGTGCAGCAAGGAGCTCTCCCGTTTCGGCGCCCACAACCAGCGGAGCCTCATCTCGGTTCGGGTTCGTTATCGGGAGTTCATCTGGATCGAAGAGCTGGTTACGCTGATTGAGGAGTGCGCCAGCAGCCCGGTCTGGTCCCTGCTCAAGCGGGAGGACGAGAAGTACGTCACCGAACAGGCGTACCAGCGCCCGATGTTCGTGGAGGATATGGTGCGTGAGGCGACCCAACGGCTCTCAGCCCATGAGAATATCACCTGGTTTTCGGTGGAAGCGGAAAATTTCGAATCCATCCATAATCACTCCGCATACGCCTGCATCCAGCGGCAGAAGTGAGCCGTTTCAGCAAAAACTGTGGATAAACATGTGGACAACCCCCGAATCTGTGGATAACGCAACAATGCTCCCCGAATCCCCGCCATGACCAGCGCCCTCCTGATCTTCGCCCGTCGCCCCAGTCCCGGCCGGGTCAAGAGCCGTCTCTCCCCGTTTCTCTCTCCCCAGGAGGCCGCCGAACTCTACGACTGCATGCTGCGGGATGTCATCGCACGCAGCGCCGGATTGGAAATTGCTTCTCGTTTCCTCTTTTATGAGGACGATGAAGAGGCTCAAGGATATTTTCGAGAAATCGACGATGAGCTGTTGCTTTTGCCCCAGGAAGGGGCGGGGCTGGGGGAGCGACTGAGCAACGCCTTCGACGAGGCGTTTCGCCGAGGCTTCCGGAAGGTGGCGGTCATCGGCACCGACTCTCCGGATCTGCCGGTGACGTTCATCAGGGAGGCGTTCCTGCAGCTGGAGAGCGGAGAAGCAGAGCTGCTCTTCGGCCCCACCGAGGATGGTGGGTACTATCTTGCGGCGATGGCTGCGCCCCATCCGGAGCTGTTCAGGGAGATGCCATGGTCAACGGATCGGCTTTTGGCGGCGAGCCTGCAGCGGGCCGCAAAACTCGGTCTCCGGTCGGCCCTTCTCCCCCAGTGGTATGACCTGGATGAACCGGCGGACCTTGAACGCCCCGGGTTGCTGGAGGAGAAGGGCGGCGCACTCCTGACCCGGCAGTATCTTACAAAACGCTTGATGAACTGATCGAGAATAACTGCTCCACGCAGGGACGCCTATAACCGCCGGTACACCTCATCATCATTGCGCTTCCCCACAAGAATCAGCCTCAAGGTGCCGCCCATCACATCGTAGATTATCCGGTACTCTCCGACGTCATTTCTCAGAAACGAGTAGCCTTTCAATGTCTTGGTGTCATGGGGACGAGGCTCTTCCAGCAGGGTGAACACCTTGGCGACAACCTGCCGAAACTGCTTGGGCGGCAGGATATCCAGAAACTTCTGAGAATCCTTACTTATCTGAAGCTTCAGCATTCAGTTTACCTTGCAGCCAGACGCCACTCTCACCTTCACTCAGGAAACCGCCCTGCACGGCCTTAAGCGCCTTCTCACCCCACGCACGCTCCTCAAGATCGATCAACCGCTGATACTCCGCCATGGAGAGAAGCACTGCTACCTGTCTTCCGTTTTTGTCGATGGCCACCGGCTCGATCATCGCCGTATCGATCAAATGGCCGAATCTGTTTTTTGCTTCCGTTGCCGTCGTTACTTTCATTCGTACCTCCTG
The DNA here is from genome assembly GCA_903857795.1 of uncultured Geobacter sp. Lineage (GTDB taxonomy): Bacteria > Desulfobacterota > Desulfuromonadia > Geobacterales > CAIOGM01 > CAIOGM01. The sequence continues at coordinate 4,720 of CAIOGM010000160.1, read as the reverse complement.
TCAGCCAAAATGGACGCTTCAGCTAAAATATCCATTTTGTGCCGGTGCTGTCAAGGATGATTCAGGAGCAACCACGCCGGACATTTCTTCACCGGACCACCGACAGCAGATACCCCTTCCCTTCCAACTCCTGAATCACCTTCTCGATATGATCTGCCCCCCGGGTCTCCAACTCCAGGAGCACCTCGGTCCGCCCCAGGGGGAGATTGATGGAGCGGCGATCGTGGGTGATATGGAAGATGTTGGAGCGGGCATCGGCAAGATCCGCCGCGAGCCTTGCCAGCGAACCGGGGACATCTTCCAACTCGATCCTCAGCTTCAGATAGCGCCCGGCGGCCAGGAGTCCCCGCTCCACCACGGTGGCGATGGTCTTCACGTCGGTGTTACCGCCGGAGAGGAGGCAGACCGTCTTCCCGCTGATCCCGGGCACCCGGCCGTTGAGGAGCGCCGCCAGGGTGACGGCGCCCGCCCCCTCCACCAGGAGCTTGGTCCGCTCCAGGAGCGCCACGATGGCCAGGGCGATCTCCTCCTCTTCCACCAGGACGCTGTCGTTCACCAGCCTCCTGATGATGGGAAAGGTGTTCGCCCCCGGCTTCTTCACCGCGATGCCGTCGGCAAGAGTCGCCCTGACCGGCGACTCCAGGATCGAGCCGTGCTGCAGCGAATAGTGGAGCGACGGTGCAGAGACCGACTCCACGGCGATGATCCGGACATGGGGATGGCTCTCCTTCACCGCAGTGGCGACTCCGGCGATGAGACCACCACCACCAACCGGGACCAGAATGTTGGCCACATCCGGGAGCTCCGCCAGGATCTCCAGGCCGATGGTCCCCTGGCCGGCCATGACCAACGGATCGTCGAAAGGGTGGACGAAGAGCAGCCCCCGCTCCTGCTCCGCCTCCCGAGCCGCTTGACACGCCTCGTCGAAGTTCCTGCCGATGAGGATCACCTCGGCGCCCAGCTCCCGGGTCTCAAAGACCTTGATGAGCGGCGTTTGTTCCGGCATATAGATCACCGCCGGAACCCCAAGAAGGTCGGCGGCGTAGGCTACCCCCTGGGCATGATTGCCGGCGGAGGCGGTAATCACTCCTCGTTTCAGAGCCTCTCGGGGCTGGCTCGTCATGAAGTTGAGCGCCCCCCGGATTTTGAACGCTCCGGTCCGCTGGAGGTTTTCGCATTTGAAGAAGAGCGGGAAACCGAGGCGGGAGCTGAAATGGTGGGAAGGAATCAGTTCGGTGCGGCGGACCCGCTTCCTGAGCCGTTCGGACGCTTCCAGGATTAGTTCATAGGTGAGCATCGATACTCCGGATCAAGGACCGCTTGAGACGGCAAGCCGCTTGATGCTGTTTGCACCGGTAAGTGATTTCATTTGGGTAATAGCAATTTCTCGGCGAGAGCACAAAAGCATTGCTCCCCGCCTCGTACATAAAGCGGTCGAATTCGACCGCTTTAAAATCAGTCATGGTCATGGCAGCTGCCACCGGTTTCGTGGGGATGCCCGTGGCTGCCACCAGCCCGGGGGCGATGCCGGAGCGGTTTGAGGAGAGGAGCCTGAATACAGTGGCTGCACTCTACCTGGAGGGTCGTGTGAGAGAGGTGATACGTGCTCAGGAGCTTCTCTTCGATGATGCGGAGCACCTGGGCCTGGCGCCCCCTGAACGCCGGCTCGATATCAACGTGGGCCGACAGCGCCTGGATATGGGAGCAGATAGTCCAGATGTTCAGGTGATGGACGTCATCCACCCCCTCCACTCCCCTGATGAAGTCGGCCACCTCCGCGGTGCTCATCCCCGCAGGAACACCTTCCAGGAGGATGTGGGCCGAACTCCGAAGCACCCCCCAGGCGCCGCGAAAGATGAGGAGGCCGATCCCCACGGAGATGACCGCGTCCAGGAGATACCAGCCGGTGTAATAGATGATGACTCCTCCGACGATGACCCCCACCGAGGCGGCTGCGTCGCCGATCACATGGAGAAAGGCGCTCTGGACGTTGAGGTCGTCATGGGAGTGGCGATGGAGCGCCCCGGCTGCCAGCAGGTTGGTCACGAGCCCCACGGTGGCGATGACAAACATGGGGAGACTCCGCACCGGCTCCGGGGCGGCCAGCCGCCCCAGAGCCTCGTACATAATCCCCGCCGCCATGAGAAAGACCGTGACGCCGTTGATGAAGGAGGCGAAGACCTCGGCCCGGTGCCAGCCGTAGGTCCGAGTGTCCGATGCGGGGTTCGCGGCGAGCCTGATCGCCAGCAGGGAGAGGATGAGGGCGAACAGGTCGAGAAAGACGTGAGCCGCGTCAGACAGGAGCGCCAGCGAATTGCTCCAGAACCCGCCGATGACCTCGGCGATCAGGGTCAGTGCCGTCAGCAGGATGGCCCAGGCAAAGCGCCCCGCGATGCTCCGGTCCAGCTGCGGCCCCTCGTTCAACGCTCCATGAGACACGGCGCCCTCTCGATCATGGTCATGATATCCATCCATCCTCTTCGCCCGGTGAAGCCGGTTTGACGGAGCGGGAAGTGTATCAGAGCGCCGGGAATGGGTCAACGCCAAAGCCGTCACGCTAACGCCGCCATGATTCTTGCATTTTTATAATGGCCCGTGTAGAGTAACGCCGTAATTTTGCGAGGAGGATTTAATCCATGGAACAGAGTCACCACCGCCTGCTCATCCTCGGCTCCGGACCGGCCGGCTATACAGCCGCCGTCTACGCAGCCCGGGCCAATCTGAAACCTGCGCTCATCACCGGCCTTCAACCGGGAGGTCAGCTCATGACCACCACCGAGGTAGACAACTGGCCCGGCGACCCGGACGGCATTCAGGGCCCGGAACTGATGGAGCGGATGCGCCGGCACGCCGAACGGTTCGACACCACCTTCATCTCCGACCATATCCAGAAGGCCGATCTCTCCTGCCGCCCCTTTCGGCTGGAAGGGGACGCAGGGATATACACATGTGACGCCCTCATCATCGCCACCGGTGCCTCGGCCAAGTATCTGGGGCTCCCCTCGGAAAAGAAGTTCATGGGGAAGGGGGTTTCGGGCTGCGCCACCTGCGACGGATTCTTCTACCGGGGAAAACCGGTGGCGGTAGTAGGTGGGGGGAGCACCGCCGTGGAGGAGGCGCTCTACCTGGCCAACATTGCCAGCCATGTCACCGTGATCCACCGCCGGGAGAGTTTCCGGGCCGAGAAGATTCTCTCCGACCGGCTCATCGACAAGACCAGGGGGGGGAACGTCACCATTGAATGGCATCATACCCTCGCCGAAGTCCTGGGGGACCCTTCCGGCGTCACCGGGGTCAAGCTCCGGCATACCAGCGGCTCCACCAAGGAAGTGCCGGTGCACGGAGTCTTTATCGCCGTGGGACACTCTCCAAACACCCAGATCTTCGAGGGGCAACTGGACATGGATGACGGCTATATCCGGACCCTGCGGGGATACGAGGGGAACTCCACCGCCACCTCCGTTCCCGGGGTCTTTGCCGCCGGAGACGTCCAGGACTATATGTACCGCCAGGCGATCACCTCGGCCGGCACCGGCTGCATGGCCGCCGTGGATGCGGAAAAATACCTGGAGTGCCTGAACCACCATGCGTGAAGTGTGAGGCGTGAGGAGCGCACCTCACACCTCACACTTCACACTTAACGCCTCACGCCTCACGGAGAATTGATGCTCGCCACCCTCTTCAGCAGCTCGCTCCTCGGTATCGACGCAGTTCCGGTGGCGGTGGAGGTGGACATCGCACCGGGGCTGCCCCAGTTCGCCACCGTGGGGCTCCCTGACGGCGCGGTGAAAGAGAGCAAAGACCGGGTAAAGGCTGGGCTGAAGAATGCCGGCTACGACTTCCCCAGCCGGCGGATCACGGTAAACCTGGCGCCGGCCGACCTGAAGAAGGAGGGGGCCGCCTTCGATCTCCCCATCTCCGTGGGGATCCTGGCAGCCACCGGGGTGATCAGGGGGAAGAAGCTCAAGGAGTATCTGATCATCGGCGAGATCTCCCTGGACGGGAGCATCAAGCCGGTGCGAGGCGCCCTTCCCGTGGCGGTGACGGCCAAGCGTCAGGGGTTCAGCGGGGTTATTCTCCCCCGGGAGAACGCCCGGGAAGCCGCGGTGGTGGAGGGGATCGAGATCATCGGCGTCAGTGAGCTGGCCCAGGTGGTGGGGTTCCTCAACTCGGAGCTGGAGATCCCCTCCTTCCGGGTGGATCTGCACGAGCTCTTCCGGCAGCAGAGCGACAGCGGCGACGATTTTTCCGAGGTCAAGGGGCAGGAGCACGCCAAGCGGGCCCTGGAGGTGGCCGCCAGTGGCGGGCATAATCTTCTCATGATCGGTCCTCCCGGCTCCGGGAAGACCATGCTGGCCCGCCGGATCTCCACCATCCTCCCCCGGATGACCTTTGAAGAGGCCATCGAAACCACCAAGATCTACAGCATCATGGGACTCCTGGAGCGGGAGACCCCACTCATCGCCAATCGCCCCTTCCGAAGCCCTCACCATACCATCTCCGACATCGGCCTCGTCGGCGGCGGGAACACCCCCCGTCCCGGCGAGGTGAGCCTCTCCCATAACGGCGTCCTCTTCCTGGATGAGCTCCCTGAATTCAAGAAACATGTGCTGGAGGTCCTGCGCCAACCGCTGGAGGATGGCCGGGTCACCATCTCCCGGGCCCTCACCTCCCTGACCTACCCCTCCCGTTTCATGCTGGTTGCCGCCATGAACCCCTG
>CAIOGM010000159.1 GCA_903857795.1 uncultured Geobacter sp. | reverse complement strand
CCCGAGCGGTGGTCAGGTAAGTGCCGAAACTGGAAACGACCAACGGTGGTCTGCTTGAATCCGCAAAAATCGACTCAGAACGGTATGGCAATTCAAAACAAGGCTGCATAGGAAATGCGACAACTTTCTTGACAACGACCGGGAATTAAGCTTGAATTTCGGGAGTCAATTTTTTCTTGTAATAATTTTTAGCCTTTGGTATATTCTAGTCGGACGCAGTCAGGGTGACTTGGCTGCTCCAATTCCGAGGCCCATACAACTTTTTTTGTGTGGGTTTTCGCGTTTTTGGAGGAAATGTGCTTTTTATTGCGTACTTGGATGAATTTGGCCATGTGGGGCCATACATTGGCAGGAATGATCCCAAACACAAAACAAGTCCGGTTTTTGGCCTTGGGGGCATTGTTTTGCCAAGCACTCAAGTTCGATCCTTTGCAACGTGGTTTTACAAGCTTAAGATGAACCTCTTAAAATTTGAAATCGACAATTCAGGAGTTCACCCAGCTAAATGGGAGAAAAAAGGTTCTTCACTTTATACAACAAAAAATATTTCAAAATACCAAGAACTTCGAGCTGCTACAAACAGAATACTGACAAAAATTGAACGAATGGGCGGCTTCATGTTTTATGTTGGTCTTGAAAAAAGCGGCTCTGTGGAAGAGCATGATGCTGAAAAGGTATACCGAATCGCTGTCAAGGAATCAATAAAGCGATTGGATCAACACTTTGCGAAGACAAACGATAACATGCTGATAATACTGGATGAGCAAGAAAGCAATTTCCGTCATAAAATCGTTGAGACTGCGTCCCTAAGCATGTTCGGCAAGGATAATAGGAAAACATTAATTGAACCACCTATTCAAGCAGAAAGCCATTTATATCAGACTCTTCAATGTGCGGATTGGATGTGCGGTCTCATTGGAAAACTTGCCTGTCATAAAGTACGACCTGATGAATATAGTGATTTCTCTTGGTCTGAAACATACTTTGGAAGCCGGATATTACAGGCTTCACAACGAAGCGGAATAAGAGTTGTGACCCGTTGAAAAAGTGTAGGCTTGGTACCGCTGCTGTATTATTGCAGCTGGTTTTGTAGGTTTATCAAATACTTAGATATGGCTAGAAAAGGTTCTTGAAATTAGTTTAACCGGGAAAGTTAGTAAAGTGTGCAAACTGTTTCACTCTGTTTGTAGCGTTATCGATAAGATTTTGTTCTAGTGTGATTTGTAGAGTTATGGTCTCGTATAATTCCACGTTCTTGACGCTCTGTAACATCATAAGATTGTTATTATGTCTTTTTTGCTGTTCAAGTGCAGATTCATAGAGCATTTTTGCCTTTCTTATGCCCACGAGTGGGTCTTCGCCTCTAACATACTGAATAAATTTTATTATATCATGGTTTTGGGGGCATAACTCCATTTCAACTTTCCACAACTCAAGGTAGCCTGATTTTTTAATAATTTCAGAGATTTTTCGATCAATATCATTTCGCTTGGATAAAGGTACTTGTAACAACCCTTTTGTAATTTCTGAAACACCACCAATTTCAATCTTGAATTTTTTTAGAATTTTCCAAATACCTCGCATCATCTCAACAGTTGCTTTGTCTTGAATGTCAATATAGCTTGGTTTTTTTATTTTATCTGTAAAATCCGAATCAATATCAAGGTAACAATCTTCGATGCAGATCAATTTGTCAGATTTTTGGAGATCCACCGGGCGTACGCGCGTGAAATGTTTGTTGCATAGATTCACTCCTGCAGTGTGATATGCTTCAGTAACAAGTCGTGAACAAAATTGCTTTGTCATGCTGAATCTAAATGGCAGAACTGATTCAAAAATATTTATCAACCCTGCTTTCATAGCATCGCAAACACTGTAAGCGCTACCATGCCAAGACCTTGCGTAACATATTGCGTCACTGACTGAATATTGATGCTCATCTTTAAGTCGATAAACTCTGCACCTTGCTTGTGACTTGAAATTGAAGCGTAGTAAATTTCTTGCATGCACACCAAGTCCGATTGCCTCTATGTAAGAACTCCTACCCAGATAAAGCATCGCATGACTGAATTTACCAAAAGTGAAATAGCGAATTAAAACACTCACAAATCCCTTTTGATTGGTGAGAATGATGTCGCCTGGTATTAATTTATCTGGATTTATAATCATATGTTTTCTCTGTTGTGTTTAATAGTTGAGACCCCTTATGTTTATCTGTGTTGCCCTTAAAATCTCGTCAGTTCATTTGAAAATGCGTTGACTCTACCTCGCGCCGGGTGTATTTTTCCACCAATCAAAAAAGCAAGTTCCTATCCCTTCGAGGAACTAAAGATGGACGTTAAGGCAGTAAAAATAGCTGGCATTATATTAATATCAATATCTATAATAACGTTAATTAGGATAATAGATTTATTCTTCTTTAATTATGTAATAACAATAAGTTTTTTGGTAGCTTTGATAAATTCAATATCATTTATTTGTTGTATAGCAATTGGCTATATCGGTTTAGCTTTAATAGATTTAAAGGAATGGTCAAGAGATTGGGGGCTTGGTACATCTATTTTAAACGCAATTATTTTCATATTAGAATATGCTATGTATGATAATGCAATAGATATATTCTTTGCTATATTATGCATCGCCTCTTATGTAATCTTATCAAAAAGCAAAAAATGTATTTATTGGAAGTCAGAAGTTATTTAAATGAGTGAGAAATTTAATCGTAAGATAATTAAAAAGTCATAACTGTTATGATAGTTATGACTTTTTAACATAAATATCAATAAAAACAATATCCTATATTATCTTCTTATAGACACATAGTGTTTTCCTTCTGATGTAAGCTCTGAGGTGAATTGGATATTCTTTTCGTCTGTACTTTTATAACCCACGCTATCTTTTTCACCAAGCCAAGCCCACCCACGTGGTTTTATAACTGTATTTTCGACAATTAATTTTCCTTCACAGCTATTCTTGCCAGTATCTTTATCGACACCTGAAGTTCTTATAGCATCTACTCTCAAAACTTTATTAGTAAACTCATCGCTTTTATAACCATTGTCTGTGAGTATCTCGATAACTAAATCCTTTGTTTTGCTGTCACCGCATTTGGGTGCACTCTTTGAACAAGCAACCAGTTGTGATAATACTAACAACTACATACCACTTTTTCATATTACCTCCTATTTTTTTTCGTTGACTCCGAGGAATACAGTTGAACACCAAGACGGAGTCTTTGTCTTGGTGACAAATTCGACCTTACAGATTTTTCCGATTTTTCCGCGATACAGACGACACCACCAACTCCTTGATTCGAGCAACTCCGCTAGCGCCACCTCCTCCGCTGGTTTTGAACCAACGGTCGTAAGGCTGACCGGCGTCTTTTCGGCCGGTCCAGCCGCTTGTTGGAAATTGTTTTTCTTCTTTCGTTTAATAGGGGAATGAAAGGTTGTCCCCGCATCCCCCTTGGTTGGATCTTTGTTTGTCGTGATACTCTTAAAGACCCTATTTTACCTTCAAGAACATGCTGTTAAGGTCGTAAATAGTGTTAAGAATGGAAACTTGCCTCATAATTACGATTTGTCAGTTTGACTTGACCCCCAAAGAACCAACGATTAAATTTGAAATTTGTAGACGCGACCCCTCACGCTCCGACCCCTCACGCTCCTTATCCCTACGACCATGCGATAATCACACTTCCTCTTTCTTGAAACTTTAGCAAATTGTTAAAAACTGAACTTATCCCATTTTTCTTTAAATTTACTTATATTTTCAGGTTTAACACCAATGCCTTTCCAAGAGATACCTGGCCAAGTGGGAACAGAATCTTTGTCAATAACCATCGTTGGGTCTTTCTTTGACTTTATGATGACAAGCTTTTTCCAGTCTGCAACAGATAGGATGTAAAAATCTGGTCTTTCTTCAGGTTTCTTATCTTGAAAATCAACGAATACCAGCAAGTAATTTTCTCTCGATATTCCTTTCACCGCAGGCCATGTACCTTCTTGCTTGCTCTTAACCTCAACCTTAATGAAGTTATCACCGACCTCAACAAGCAAATCGGTTCGCTTTTTGTTCCCGAGCGTCAACTGTGTATACATACCACGTTTACATAATTCACTCGCAACTGCATATTCACCTGCAAGCCCAACTGTTTCTTTGTGAAGTGACATAGAACCTCCTTAATTTGCATTGTTATAGCATTAGTTTTCTTAGTTTTTGTCTTTTCTGGTTTTGAACTAACGTCGCTGGGGCGCACCAGCGCGTCAGCGTCTGAGTGCCGCCGCCTTGTTGGCGCCTCTATCTTTTCAGCCAGTCGTGCAAACAATGCCCCAGATATACAACTACATACAGCCACGTCATATTTATAATGGTTGACCAGGCAGCATATAATATAGATTTACTGGAGTTTCCTTGACAAGTTCTACCTTTAGCTATTGCAACTCTTAAGCTGTGTTTGAAAAGAATGAAAATTGGCAGGGATAGGATTAAAATTCCACTTGTTATGACATTCATTCCTAGCCAGAGCAGAAATGCAATAATAACTACCAGAAATATTGAGACAACTACGTCTAACACAACTCCGGCCAAGCAGCCTAGTGGCCCGGCTTCAGCGAATGCTGTTGTAAAGGCTCCGCCGGTGTCTACTGCCCCGAGGTGCTCAATTCCTGAATTCTCAAACTTGAAGGGCTTCCAATAAATGCTAAAGGACTCATTCTTATTAACTCTCACTCCTTCGTAAACGAGCAGATACATATAAACTAGGTGAAGAAAACTCACGAGCCCAACTACAACCTCAAGCTCAACCCAAAGTGCTCTCTTCATGACAAAAATAACAACGGAACTTGTCAAAATGACAATACATAATGCAGCCCAGAAATGAGTTTGAATGCTCCATCTTGGCTTTCTTATCTTAGGGGTGATTGTCATTTCTTCCTTTGTAGCCAACTCGTTTATCATCGGTTTCCGTATATAGGAAACTTGTTCACTATATAGGAAATCGATTACCTATATAGTGAACATTGAAGCTGGCTATATAGGAAGTTTTTCATATTTTGTAGGCGTTTTTTGATAAAATTAAAGCAACCTATATAGGCAACTTATTGTCTTCACTTACTCCGACACAATTCTCTCCATCAGTTGGATATCGCCCTTTATGGAACCAAACAGCACTCGCCAAAGCTTTTCCTCCGGATCCCATCGCCCATGTGCCGCCTTTAGCCTGTCACGAAGATCTTTGTCAGAGAACGGCACCATTACCGCAACCATGTCATGATCCTGATATCTCAAGGGCGGTTTGCAGGGCTTTTCATTGACAATGATTTCGACAGTCTTTAATTTTACGTGCCGGATCTCATCGTAACGATAACGAACGCATAAAAGCTTGGCGCCGAATTGATCCACCAGTCGCTTCGTGCCCTTTTGTCCAGGCTTCAGATGGGCGTATGTTTTCATATCCTTAAACACAGAAATGGACCCCGCAATAATCGCCGCACTTGAACCTGTGTTGAGCCATAGTTGTACGTCTTCTCTCTTGTCTGCCATCCAAAGCCACATGGGGCAGCCTTTAAAACAGAAGCAGATTCTTCACTACGTTCAGAATGACAACCAATAGTTCACTTGCTCCCCTGTCCCCTTATGGTCAGTTTTTCAGTTTTAAGTGGTACAGGCAATCATGGATTGCTCCAGAGTTTCGTCTCTTTTCGTGCCCGGAACTATACCATTTACTTTTGACGACATTCAATTAAAATATCACCTTAAATCCAAGGCTTTAGAGATCTCCTTTATTTTCAGGAGGCGCTCCATGATCCTGATACCGAAAGCCGTTTATGCCCGTTATCTTGGATATTTGAAACTCAATGCTGTCGATAGCGCCATCGTTCCTGAATATGTGAAGTGGGTGCGGTATTACCTGGATTTTTGCGCAAAAAATCTGATTACGGATGACACGTCTGTGTCCGAACGACTCCAGTTTTTTCTGGAAAAACTCCGGGAAAAGAATCAGAACGATGAACAGCGTTTGTGCGCCGCTCATGCAGTAAATCTCTACTCGACAATGCAACGTGAAGAGGTGTTGCCAAATATTCATCCGGCCGAGACCGGACCGTCTGAACCGAGTCAAGCTATACCATCATCAAGAAAATCCTGCTATATCGAAGCCGGCTATCAGGTACAATCAGATTCACCGGAATGGGACAAGGTCATGGAATCCATGACCGATGAAATCAAAGTGCGTCATTATTCCCGCAAAACCTTGAAAACCTACGCCAACTGGTCCCGCAATTTCCAGCGTTTTCTGAAAAACAAGCGTCCTGAAGAGCTGTCAACGGTGGATGTGAAGGAATATCTGACGTATCTGGCCGTCAAGTGCAAGGTTGCAGCTTCAACCCAGAATCAGGCCTTCAATTCCTTGCTGTTTTTCTTCCGGCATGGACTGAATAGGGAATTCGGCGAACTGCGCGATGTGCCGCGGGCGAAAAAATCACTGTATATCCCGGCGGTCCTTTCACGCGATGAGATCGATGCAATCCTGGCGCAACTTTCCTATCCGAATGATCTGGTGGTGAAAATGCTGTTCGGCTGTGGACTGCGGCTGTTCGAGGGGTTGCAATTGAGAGTACGGGATTTTAATTTTGACGCAGAGATGCTGACGGTGCATGGTAAAGGGAAAAAGGACCGGACCGTGCCGCTTCCCGAATCGATTATTCCCGAACTGAAGTCACAGATAAAGGTGGTGGGTGAACTGCATGAGCGAGATCTGGCTGCCGGATATGACGAGGTTTTTCTTGATGATGCAGTGGAGAAAAAATATCTCCATGAGTCCGACTTTCAGGAAGCGCTTTATCATGCCGTGCGCAAGGCGAAAATCCTCAAAAAGGTTACTTCGCATATTTTTCGTCACAGCTTCGCCACCCATCTGTTGCAAGCCGGCTACGATATCCGCGTCATCCAGAACCTGCTGGGACACGCCAGTCTGAAAACCACCATGATCTACACTCACTGTGTGCCGGTCAGGACGGTGAAAGAACCGAATAGCCCGTTGGATTTCTGATGATTGATACATCAAAAGTGGGAAACCTCAGCACTCCCTTGCCCCCGACCCTCTCCGTCATCGTCCCCGTTCTCAACGAGGCGCCGACCATCGCCCCGCTCCTGCTGATGCTGGCCCGGCAGGAGGGGTGCGCTTTCGAAGTGATCCTCTGCGACGGCGGCTCCAGCGACGGGACCATTGCCCGAGACAACGGCTTCGTCGGCCCCCTCCCCTTTGATCTCACCCTGATCACAGCTCCCCGGGGACGGGGACGGCAGATGAACGCCGGAGCTGCAGCGGCCCGGGGGGAGTGGCTCCTCTTCCTCCACGCCGACTCCCTGCTCCCCGATACCACGGCGCTCCGCACGGGACTTGCCATACTGAAGGAGACGGTGCAGTGTGCCGGACATCATCGGGTCGCCGGCCGCTTCACCCTCCGCTTCGACACCGGCGACAACGAGACGCCCCTCGGCTACGCGTTCTGCCAGGGGAAAGCCCGGCTCGACCGCTCCGGCTGCGTCCTGGGCGACCAGGGACTCCTACTTTCCAGGGTACTCTTCGAGAGCGTCGGCCCCTTCGACGAAACCCTCCCCGTCGCCGAGGATCTGCTCCTCGCGGAACGGATCCGCTCCTGCGGCACAATTCTGCTCTTCCCCGCCGAGATCCTCACCTCCCCCCGCCGGTTCGAGACCGAAGGGTATCGCGCCCGCCAGACCCTCAACGCCCTGATCAGGGGGCTTATTGCCGCAGGCCGCCCTCGCTTCCTCGATCCCCTCTCGGGGATTTACCTGAGACAGGAACGGAGTCGCCCTTTGGAGTTGGAGCCGTTCTTCCGAGAAATTGCCGCGATGATCGCCCTCCTCCCGCTCCGGGAACGGCTCGTCTTCTGGTACCGGATCGGCGCCTACGTTCAGGCCAATGCCTGGCAGCTGGCATATATTTTGGATCTGCGGCTGAACTGTCGGCAGAGGGGGAAGGAAGGGGAGGGAGAAACGCCGCTCCTGGAGTGGTATGACCGGTATCTCCACCGGATGACGGACCATTGGTTAGGGAAAATAGTCACCGCCGCCCTGGTCCGGCTCTGGTTCTCCCTGGCGCAGCGCCGTCCATGGCTTCGGGAGGGGAAAAGGAGATTAAAAAAAGGGCCGGCAGATGAGCGCCGACCCGTGTGAAAACCCGCTACCGTCCGCTTCTCAGCAGCCGGCGACCTCTTTCTATTTCTTGGCAGGCTCCGCCTTGGCGGCGGTGGCGCCGACCTTGGTCATCTCCTTGCCGCAGCCACACTTGCCCGGCTTCTGGCTGATGGTCTGGCAATCACACTGGGCGCCGCAGGCGCAGGAGTATTTACCGGCCAACGGGGTGAATGCTTCCTTCCCGTCCTGCTTGAAGAAGGCCTTCCCTTTCTCGACCTTGTCGACCTTGACCTTGGCCAGGTTAGAACCGCAGGCGCATTTCCCCTCTTTCTTGGAGACCGTGTAACAGTCGCATCCCTTGCCGCAGCCGCAGACATAGATGTCGTCGCCGGCCTTCACCTCAAGCTTCCCCCCCTTGAGCGGTTCGGAAAAAGAGAGTGCGGAAAATCCGAGACCCAGGACCATGACCATGAGAACTACCAGAAACTTTTTCATTCGATTGACTCCTTCTGTTGTCTGTTGAGGTTGAAAGAACGTGGAAAGTGTATAGACATCACTGAACCGCTTGTCCAGTCTTTTTGGCCGGGCCGATGAAAAAGCTGATATGAAGCGTTACGCTGGTGTTACCATGCGGGAAAATCGGCAGGGCGACCGCTCTCCAGTACCACATAATAACGTGCAGGGCGGCAGTAGTATCGACGAAAAGGGAGGAGTTCGGTGTTAGGAAAAGAATCAGCGGTGGACGATGGAGAGGAAACGCGCAAATTCGGCGTCCGCCCGGGAGATATGATCGATGAGCCAGACCGCCACGATCTGGTTGGTGGTTGCCACCAGCCGCGGAATCGGCCCCTGCTCCCGGAATTGCAACTCCAGAGCGGTCAACTCCCGGACAAAGAGGTCATGCTCCTCCTTGTGCCGGGAAGCGGCGGGATAGCCGAAGCGGTGCTGCAGCGCCTCTTCCTCGGAAAAGTGTTCCACCACGTAACCATTGAGAAACTCCAGCATCCGGTACGCCTCATCCCCCCCGTGCCCCCGGTCACAGGCCTTGAGCAGCTCATTGAAGCGGGCAAACAGCTCCTGATGCTGGCTGTCCAGCTCATCCACATCCAGGGAGAGCCCTTCACTCCATTCGATCCTCATCCCCCTCCCCCTTCCCTTACACTCACAAACCGCTTCAGACGATGAGCTTGAAGAGCTGCTCCACACAGCTGATCCGAACCGGTGAATAGCCGATATAATCCCCGTCCGCCTGAACAGCCTTTTTGCCGGAGACCACCAGTTTGGCGGTGGCAAATCTCCGGACATCCTGGGTATCGGGATATCTCCCCGCGAGAGTATTCAGGATCAGCCGGAGGTACGAGCGTCTCCGATCATCCTTCACGCAGATGACCTCAAATTCCGGGGAGAAGATATCGGCCCCCGGCGCCAGCACCCCCCTGCCGCCATAGCGGGCGGCGTTGCAGACGACGACGCTGTGGCAGTCGATCCGCATCTCGTCCACATAAATCTCCAGACGCTCCCGTTCCCATGCCGCCAGGCGGCGCAGCGCCGCCAGAAGATATGCCCCTCTCCCCAGGAGACTCTTTTCCGCCGGTCGGACACTCTCACAGATGAAACCGTCGAACCCCACCCCTGCCATGAGCAGGAAATATTGCTTCTTCCGCTCCGCCTGGAGCAACCCCACCACGGGGGAACGGGTGGCGCCGACCGTGATCCGCGCCAGGGCGTCATCCAGGGAGACGATCCCTAACTCCCGGGCCAGGATGTTGGCCGTCCCCAGAGGCGCCACAGCCAGCGTCGCCTTGCCGAAGGTGAGTCCGTTGATGACGCCGTTGATGGTGCCGTCCCCACCGCAGACGATGATGAACGGCTGCTCTTCCTGAGCGCAGATCCGATTGGCGGAACGAGTCGCCTCACCCGGCTTGGTGACCGTATGAACCGTCACCGCCCCTGCCCCCTCCAGGTTCCTGACGAGGTACTCGCCCCGTTCCGCGGTGTACGCTCCGGCAAGGGTATTGACTATCAGATGATACGTACGTGGCACCACAAATCCTCTTAATGACAACTGTTGGAGAGCACCAGGCAACCTGTGGCGCCTTCATGAGCCTGCAGGAACAGCGCCCATTTGTCCCCTCTCCCAGATATTTTTTTCTTGGTCTCAACAAGCTGATATAACGAGTTTTTTCATTGATCAACCCGTCTGGGGCCGATCATGGCGATCCGAACGGGAGGAAACTGTAAATTTTTCCGACAGTCATCACCGGAAATCACGACACTTTTCACCCTCCTGTGTCGGGATTCTTTACACTAGCCGTCAAGCTGCCGACTCACCTCCCCTCCCCGAGCGGAGTCGAAGGGAGCGGGCGGAGTCGTTCGGCAGCCCCCTCTTTTCCCCTCCGGCGCCCCCTTCCCCGACGCTGTCGGCGCCGGCGGCGCCGCGCAAACCGATTGACAAACCGCCAGGAACCGGTGTATACACTGCAATCGGCCACGTGCCGGAACCAGTCGATAAATAGAGCTAAATCAGCTTTATCACCACACCACGAGGAGGAGTACCGATGATCGAAGCATATCTCGCCCACGAAGCAGAACGCGCAGCCCAGGGTATCCCGGCGCTACCGCTCAATCCTGAGCAGACCGCTGCACTCTGCACGCTGCTGGCGGCGCCGCCGGCCGGCAAGGAAGAGTTCCTGCTCAACCTGATCAAGGAGCGCGTCTCTCCCGGCGTCGACCCGGCCGCCGAGGTCAAGGCCGCATTCCTGGCGAAAATCGTGAAGGGGAGCGCCACCTCTCCGATCATCTCTCCGGTGGCTGCGATCCGGATGCTTGGCACCATGATCGGCGGCTACAACGTGACCCCGCTCATCGAAGCCCTCTCGGACGGCGCCCTGGCTGAAGAGGCCGCCTGTGCCCTCTCCGGCATGACCCTCGTATACGACGGCTTCGATGAAGTGGTCAAGCTCTCCGGCACCAACGCCGCGGCAAAGAAGGTGCTCCAGTCGTGGGCCGACGCCCAGTGGTTCACCAGCAAGGCCGGCGTCCCCGCCAGCATCAAAGTCAAGGTCTACAAGGTTGAGGGGGAGATCAATACCGACGATTTCTCTCCGGCAGGCGACGCCTGGAGCCGCCCCGACATCCCGCTCCACTCCCTGGCCATGGGGAAGAGCCGCTTCCCTGACGGCAACAAGACCATCGCTCAGTACCGCGCCGACGGCTTCCAGGTCGCCTTTGTGGGAGACGTGGTGGGAACCGGTTCCTCCCGCAAGTCCGCCTGCAACAGCGTCCTCTGGGCCATCGGCAACGAGATCCCCTGCGTCCCCAACAAGAAGAGCGGTGGGGTCATCATCGGCGGCGTCATCGCCCCGATCTTCTTTAACACCGCTCAGGATTCCGGCGCCCTCCCCATCAAGACCGACGTCTCCAAGCTCAACACCGGAGACGTCATCGTCATCGATTCGGTGAAGGGTGAGATCAGAAATGAGGCCGGCGAACTCCTCTCCACCTTCAAGCTCTCCCCCAACACGGTTCCCGACGAATTCCGCGCCGGCGGCAGGATTCCGCTCATCATCGGCCGCGCCCTCACCGACCAGGCCCGCGCCGCCCTCGGCCTGGGCGCCACCGACATCTTCACCCTCCCGGTGAACCCGGTCCCCAAAGCGGACCAGGGGTACTCCCTGGCCCAGAAAATGGTGGGCAAGGCCTGCGGCGTAGCGGGAATCCTCCCCAACACCGCCTGCGAGCCCAAGATGACCACCGTCGGCTCCCAGGACACCACCGGCCCCATGACCGCCGACGAGCTTAAGGAGCTGGCCTGCCTCAAGTTTCTGGCCCCCATGTATATGCAGTCCTTCTGCCACACCGCAGCCTACCCGAAACCGGCCGACGTGAAGATGCACAAGGCCCTCCCCGGCTTCACCGCCCAGCGCGGCGGCGTGGCCCTCAAGCCGGGCGACGGCGTCATCCATAGCTGGCTCAACCGCCTTCTCCTCCCCGACACCGTGGGGACCGGCGGCGACTCCCATACCCGCTTCCCCATCGGCATCTCCTTCCCGGCCGGATCCGGCCTCGTCGCCTTTGCCGGCGCCATGGGGTTCATGCCGCTGGATATGCCCGAATCGGTGCTGGTCCGCTTCACCGGAAAACTCAACACCGGCCTGACCCTGCGTGACGCGGTGAACGCCATCCCCTACTGGGCCATCAAGCAGGGGCACCTCACCGTCCCCAAAAAGAACAAGGTCAACATCTTCAACGGCCGGATCCTGGAGATGGAGGGACTCCCCGACCTCACCGTCGAGCAGGCCTTCGAGCTGACCGACGCCGCGGCCGAACGTTCCGCAGCAGCCGGCTGCATCCAGCTCTCCACGGAGTCGGTGGCCACCTACCTCCGCTCCAACGTGGCGCTCATGAAAAAGATGATCGTGGACGGCTACCAGGATCCCCAGACCCTCCAGAACCGGATCGATGCGGCCAACGCCTGGCTGGCCGACCCGACCCTCCTGAAGGCGGACAAGAATGCCGAGTACGCCGCCATCATCGAGATCGACCTCTCCGAGATCACCGAGCCGATCCTCGCCTGCCCCAACGACCCAGACGATGTGAAGCTCCTCTCCGAAGTGGCCGGCGCCCAGATCAACGACGTCTTCCTCGGCTCCTGCATGACCAACATCGGCCACTTCCGCGCCGCCGCCGAGATCTGGCGGGGACAGAAGTTCAACCCCAACGTCCGGACCTGGATCTGCCCCCCCACCCGGATGGATCAGCAGCAGCTCAAGGATGAGGCGTACTTCTCCGTCTACAGCGCCTTCGGCTGCCGAATCGAGATCGCCGGCTGTTCCCTCTGCATGGGGAACCAGGCCCGTGTGCCGGACAAGTCATTCGTCTACTCCACCTCCACCCGGAACTTCGACGACCGGATGGGAGACGGCGCCAAGGTCTTCCTCGGCTCCGCCGAATTGGGCGCGGTCTCCGCCATGTTGGGACGGCTCCCCACCCCGGCCGAATTCCTGGAGATCTACAAGGCCAAGATCGAACCCAACCAGGAGAAGATCTACCGGTACCTCCAGTTCGACGAGATGCCCGAGTACAAGTAACAGCTTATTAGCGAATCTCAACCAAGAAAGGCCCGTCGGGAGCTCCCGGCGGGCCTTGTCGATTTTTGACATAAGAAAGCCCGCTCAAGGCGGGCTTTCTTTGTATTAGCGGAAAGAGTGCGCCGGTCCGGCGCCTATTTATAGTACCCCACCGCACAGACCTGATCGTTGACCTTGGTCACATAGGAGACCTTCTGCACCGGCTCGGTGGTGCCGGGGCGGGGCCACATATAGGAGACTTCCGAGATTGCTCCCGGCTTGGCAGTAGCATAGATCTCCTGGCCGAGCGGTTTGCCCGCCTTGTCCTTGAGATCCTTCAGACTCTTGCCGACCAGGGAGGGGTGGGCAGTGAAGTTGCCGTCCGGGCCGCCGCAGAACGGATAGAGATCGCGATCCTTGAACCCGTCTTCACCCTTGGTGAACTTGGCAAGGGCGTCTGCCTGGTTAGCCTTGAGTGCGGTGGCCGCACGCTCAAGCAGCGCCTTGGCCTCGTCAGCCGTGCCGAAGCTACCGGCAAACGCCGGTGCGGTGATCGCCAGAAGACAAGTCGCGATTACAGAGAACACTGTTTTACGCATAATGATACTCCTTTCCTTATACAGGGTAGTTCGTCCCTCCGGGGAGACGAAGCGGATCACATTTCGGCAACAACCGGAGCCAGACTGTCGTGCAAGCTATATAACATGGTTACAAAAAAAATAAAACAGAAATTTTACAGGCCAGACACATCATAGTATATATTAAAAATAATCAATAAAAACAAAATAAATGGGGCTAAAAATAAAGCTCTTGACAAACAGGACCGTATTGATCTAAATAGCCGAAAAAATTCACCAGGGGCGCCGCTGTCCGCACACCGCCATTCCCGGCATACTTCCTGCATATTACCTGCCCAATTACTCACCTGCCCCAAATTTGGGCCAAGATCAACCCTGCGCCCTGCTTTTCGCGGCAGGCGGTATGCAGAAACTTCACCCCTCACCCCCTGCGAGGTCTCCCATGAAAAAACTCATCGCCTCCATAGCCATCCTCGCCATAGTCGGCAGCGTGACTTCACCACTCTTCGCGGCAACGCAGCCGGAGCCGACCATCTATGTCGTGCAGAAGGGGGACACCCTCTGGGGGCTCTCGGAGCGGTTTTTCTCAGACCCGTACTTCTGGCCGAACCTCTGGTCGCGTAATCAGACCATCGGTAACCCCCACTTCATCTACCCCGGCCAGAAGCTCCGCATACTTCCCGACCGGATCGAATCGGTCACCAACCAACAGCCCCCCCCTCCCTCGGCACAGAGCACCGGCAAAACGGTTACCCCCCCTTTACCCGAGTCGATCTCCGAGAAAACATTCTCTGTAACCGGGAGCGAGGGGTTCCTCACCGAGGATGAGCTGACCGGCGTCGGGCGGATCGTCGCCACTAACCACGACTGGGTAATGGTCGGCGCAGGAGATACGGTCTACACCGACATCGGCGCCAACCGGGACGGTCGGACAGGTGAGCGGTTCTCGATCTTCAGCAGTCAGGAGGTCATAACCCACCCGATCCGTCAGGTCACCGTCGGCCGCAAGATCATCCCCCTCGGCACTCTGGAGCTGACCGCCGTGACCCCCACCGGATCCCGGGCCGTCATCACCGGCTCTTTTCGGGAGATCAGCAGCGGCGCGCTCCTCCTCCCCTGGCGCAATGGTCGGCAAGAGATCCCCCTCAAGGGGAGCGTGACCGACCTCTCGGGAATCATCCTCGACTCTCTCCCCGGGATCAAGGCCATCGGGACCGGAGAGGTGGTCTACCTGGACCTGGGGAAAAGCCAGGGGGTGCAGGTCGGCAATCTGCTCTATGTGGTCCGGAAGGTCCGTCCCGACCGCGCACACCGCGACACCGTCACCCTCCCCCAGGAGCTCCTCGGAGCGGTGGTGATCGTCGAGGTTCGACGTGACACCGCCACCGCCCTCGTGGTCAAGAGCGTCGAGACCATCTACCCGGGGGACCAGGTCGTGACGGTGCTCCCCCAGTGACCCTCTGCCGGGAGGAGGCGGCCGCCCCCCCTCCTCGTGCCAGGGATCACTACTACTGGCTGGCGCTCAAATCTGTCCCCCTGGTCGGCAATGTCACGTTCTGCCGACTGCTCCACCACTTCGGAAGCCCCGAGCAGGTCTTCAAGGCGTCTCCCGAGGAACTCGCCACGGTGCAGGGGCTCTCCGCCGTGGCGGCCGGGCAGATCCACTCTCATGATTACCGGAAGTTCGCCGACCGGGAGTCCGAGGCTCTGAGAAGAAGCGACATCCGGATCGTGGAGTTCCTCAGCGAAGAGTACCCGAAGATCCTCCTGGAGATCCCCGACTACCCCCCCTTTCTTTATGTCCGCGGTAGCCTCAGGAGCGCGGAGTGCTCCATTGCGGTGGTCGGCTCTCGCCGCGCCTCGTCCAGCGGCCTGAGCACCACCGAGCGCCTTGCCCGTGATCTGGCCCTGAGGGGGATCACCGTCATCTCCGGCATGGCTCGGGGGATAGATACCGCAGCCCACCGGGGGGCGCTCAAGGGAGGGGGACGGACCATCGGCGTCCTCGGTTCAGGAATTGACCTCATCTACCCCCCCGAAAACCTGAAACTCTTCGACCAGGTCGCCGGCCAGGGTGCGCTCATCTCCGAATTCCCCCTGGGAACCGCCCCCCTGGCAGAGAACTTTCCCCGGCGCAACCGGATCATCAGCGGCCTCTCCCGGGGGGTGCTCGTCATCGAGGCCGTTGAAAAGAGCGGCTCTCTCATCACTGCCCGCTGTGCCCTGGAGCAGGGGCGGGAGGTCTTTGCCGTCCCCGGAAACATCAACTATCCCGGTAGCCGGGGACCCAATCGGCTCATCAAAGAGGGGGCAGCCCTGACGGAGAGTGTCGAGGATATAATCGCCAACCTCCCTCACCGCACCCCCCCACTCTCCCTGCAGGAAGAGCCGCTCCCCTCCTTCAGCCTCACCCCCCAGGAGGCGTCCGTCTACACCCTGTTGGCGGAGAGTCCGCTCCACGCGGACGAAATCACCGTCAAATGCGGATTGACAGCCGGTGAGGTTTCCGCTATGTTACTTCGCCTTGAGCTCAAGGGTGCGGTAACCCGGCTTCCCGGCAACTATTTCATGATTTCGTGACCTGCAAACCTACCTGGGCTCAAGGCGCTGCCTTGGGCCTTCTGTCATCTGCCAGAGGATCTACTATGCCCCAACACCTTGTTATTGTAGAATCCCCGGCCAAGGCCAAGACTATCGAGAAGTTTCTCGGCAGCGACTACCGGGTCCTGGCCTCCTTCGGCCATGTGCGGGCCCTCCCGAGCAAGCAGGGGTCGGTTGACCTGGAACATGACTTTGACCCCAAGTATGCGGTCCTTCCCGAGAGCAAGAAACATCTGGATGCGATCAAGAAAGAGCTCAAGACGGCCGACACCCTCCTCCTCGCAACTGACCCCGACCGGGAAGGGGAAGCGATCGCGTGGCACCTCCTGGCGGCTCTCGGTCTTGACAACGAGAAACCCGGCATCGCCATCCAGCGGGTGGTCTTCCACGAGATCACCAAGGACGCCATCATTCACGCGGTCAACAACCCCCGCAAGATCTCCGATGAGCTGGTGGATGCCCAACAGGCCCGTTCGGTCCTGGACTACCTGGTCGGCTTCAACCTCTCCCCCTTTCTCTGGAAGAAGATCAGGTACGGCCTCTCCGCCGGCCGGGTCCAGTCGGTGGCGCTCAGGCTCGTCTGCGAGCGGGAGAAGGAGATCCAGGCGTTCCTCCAGCAGGAGTACTGGACCATCGGCGCACGGCTGGAGAACGGGGGAAAACAGCTCCTCTCCGCGTCTCTCATCGAGGCCGAGGGGAAGAAGCTCGGTAAATTCGACATTCCCGATCAGGGGAGCGCCGAGCGGCTTGTGGGACTCCTCTCCGAAGCCGAATTCCGGGTTGCCAAGGTCACGAAGAGTGAACGGAAACGGACCCCCTCCCCGCCGTTCACCACCTCCACCCTCCAGCAGGAGGCGTCCCGGAAGCTCGGCTACTCCGCCAAGAAGACCATGAGCACCGCCCAGAAGCTCTACGAGGGGCTTGACATCGGCGCCGAGGGGACGGTGGGGCTCATCAGCTATATGCGTACCGACAGCGTGGCCCTTTCCACCGTGGCCACCGCCGAGGCGAAGGAGGTTATCTCCTCCCTCTACGGCGCGGAGTACGCCCTCCCCGAACCGAGGATCTATAAGACCAAGACCAAGAACGCCCAGGAAGCCCATGAGGCGGTGCGCCCCACCTCCATCGCCCGGACCCCGGTGGAGGTCAAGAAGTTTCTCACCCCTGACCAGTTCAAACTCTATGATCTGATCTGGAAGCGGACCGTCGCCTCCCAGATGGCCGAGGCGCTTCTGGACCAGACCAGTGTGGACATCTCCGCCGGCGCGGGCTTTACCTTCAGGGCCAGCGGCACGGTGATCCGTTTTGCCGGCTTCATGAAACTCTACATCGAAGGGGTGGACGACAAGTCCGAAGAGAAGGAGTCCACCGGCGCCAAAAGCGACGAAAACGAGGAGCGGCTCCTGCCGCCGCTTGCGGAAGGTGAGCGGCTCTCTCCCCGGGAACTCCTCCCCGAGCAGCACTTCACCCAGCCTCCTCCCCGTTATACCGAGGCAACACTGGTCAAGACCCTGGAGGAGTACGGCATCGGCCGCCCTTCCACCTACGCCAGCACCCTCAACACCCTGGTGGAGCGGAAGTACAGCCGGCTGGAGAAGAAGCGTTTCTTCCCCGAAGACGTGGGGATGGTGGTCAGTGATCTTCTGGTAAACCACTTCGGAACCTATGTGGATTACAACTTCACCGCCGGGTTGGAAGAGCAGCTGGACCAGGTCTCCCGGGGGGAGAAGCAGTGGAAACCGCTCCTCCGTGAGTTCTGGGGGCCGTTCACCACCCTCCTGAAGCAGAAGGAGAGCGAGGTCAGCAAGTCGGACCTCACCACCGAGGCCACCGATGAGCTCTGCCCCGACTGCGGCAAGCCTCTGGTGGTGAAGCTGGGGAAACGGGGGAAATTCATCGCCTGCTCCGGCTACCAGGAGGGGTGCAAGTTCACCCGCAACTTCGACAGGGAGACCGGGGAGATGGTGGAACCGGAGGAACCGGTCATCTCCGAAGAGCTCTGCGGCAAGTGCAGCAGTCCGATGCTCATCAAGGATGGCCGCTTCGGCAAGTACCTGGCCTGCTCCGGTTACCCCGCCTGCAAAAATATCCAGCCGCTGGTGAAGCCCACGGCAACCGGCGTGGTCTGCCCGGAGTGCAACGAGGGAGAGCTGATCGAGAAGAAGTCACGCTACGGCAAGATGTTCTACTCCTGTAACCGCTACCCCGACTGCAAGTTTGCCCTCTGGGACCTCCCGGTGAAACAGCCCTGTCCCACATGCGGTTTTCCGCTGCTGGTGAAGAAGGTTTACAAACGGGAGGGAGAGTTCCTCAAGTGCCCCAAGGAGGGGTGTGACTACAAGGAGGGGGGGAAGCCGCCCAAAAATGCCGTGTAGACTCCGCCGGGATACCATTAAATCCCGAACGCCCCGCCCTGCGGGGCGTTTTTAATTACTCCACTCATCGTAGCGTTGATAAAGGAGAAGAGAGATGAGCATGAGCGAAAGAGAGCTTGAACTGCTGTCCAGGATCGAAGAGCTTGAGCGCCACACCTGGCGAAACAGCGCGATCCTGAGGTCGGTGGCCATGGTCGCCTTCACCGCCATGGTCGGGATCGTCGTCGCCTCCGGGGTCGTGGGGGGAGGGAGGGGAGGTCACTGGTCCGGCCCGGCCTGGAACACCATGTGGCTCTACGGCCTGTTCGCCGCCAACGCCGTCTCCATGTTCTGGACCACCCACAAGGAGTAAGGAAACCCCATGCCGATGTCATTCAAAAACATCCTGCTGCTGCTCGTGGTGGTCACCGCCTGTACCGCCTTCAACATGCAGCTGTTCCGCGGTCTCGACCAGATGATGGGTGATCAGTACTGGGTCATCGACACCACCCAGGGGGACCACGGATGGTACGCCATGGGGCTGCTCCCCCATGTCAAGAAGCTCCCCAGGGAGGCGGTCAAGGCCGCCAACAGCGATGCCGACCCGAAGAACGACTACATCATCTACGCCCAGTCCGGAGACTTTGCCGGCGAATCGGTCTACGGCATCTGCTTCGGCATCCCGCTCATCATGTACCTGATCTGGTTCGCCTCCATCATCGGCTTCCCCGACAAGGTGGACCCCTACCTCCTGCCGCGCCGTATCTATACCATCGCCGTAATCATCGCCTGCTCCGTCATCGCAAACCTCTTCCTCATGCGGGTCGCCGCCGACTTCTCTCGCGAACCGATGGCGCGCATCGCCAACATCTCCGGGAACCACGCCTCGCTCCTCTTCCACAGCGCCGGTATCTGGTTTGCGATCCTCTTCTCGGCCCTGGGAACCCATACCCACTCCTTCAGGGAGGTATCCGCCCCGGACAGCCGCAACTGGCAGAGTCAGGCCAACGAGAAGTTCTCGTGGCTCTTCACCCTGCTGGCGGCAGTCACCGTCCTGGAGGTTCTGCTTGTACGGGAGCACCTGGCCCTTCCCGACTCCGCCATGGACTACTCACTCTGGATCATCTGGGTGGTTATCTTCATGAGGATATACGGCTTCTCCCCCAAATACTGGATCAAGCGGGGGCGGGGCATCGCCATCATGATCGGCGGCGCCATCGCCACCCTCCCCGTCTTCTATCTCCTGGAGCGGGCCACCGGAACCCTGGGGGCCGGCTTCGCCTCACCCATCCTCACCAAGGCCCTGGGGCCGGAAAACGCCAACATCGGCCTCTCCGCCATGATCTCCATCTACCTCATCTTCTGGACGGAGTTCGCCGCAGCCATCAGGATGAACGGACCGGCCAGGAAGGCGGCAGTCAAGCGGTAAGCCGGCCTCTCCCCCTCACAACCTGTTACCGCGAGGTCCCATGCTCCCCCTGCTCGTTACCGCCGCCATCATTCACCACAACGGCAAGATACTCATCGCGCGCCGCAGGGCCGACGCCCCCTATCCGCTCCTCTGGGAGTTCCCGGGCGGCAAGGTGGAGAAGAATGAAGATCCCAAGGAGTGCGTGGTCCGGGAGTTGAAAGAAGAGCTCAACATGGTCATCGAGGCGGAGAGCGTCTTCGATGTGGTCTACTACCGCTACCCCGAGAGAGCGGTCTTGATCATCGCCTACCACTGCCGCTGGAAAGGTGGCACCATAAGCGACCTGGAGGTGACCGAGCATCGCTGGGTCCAGCCGGAAGAGCTGACCTCATTTGACTTTCTTCCGGCAGACCTTCCCCTCATCCACCGGCTCAGCCGGGAGCCCGGAGCGTGAAGAGCCTGATCTGTTGTGTGTACGGAAAGAGTGGCGACGACCCTTTCCTCTCTCTCCTCCCCGTTGGGATCGGCTCCCTGGTCGCCACGCTCCGGAGCGCCGGTTTCACGGCAAAAGCGGCCAACTTCATCTCGCTCTCACCCCCAGTCATCCTAAAGCAACTCGCCGCGGAACGGCCCGACCTGCTCGGCATCTCGGTCATGACCCACAACCGGCGCGACTCCATCCGTCTGGCGGAGCTGGCCAAGGAGCTCAACCCGGGCTGTTTCGTCGTCCTGGGGGGACCCCATGCGAGCCACCGCTACAGAGAGCTCCTCGCCTCCTCAACCGCCGTAGACGCCGTGGTCATAGGGGAAGGTGAAGAGACTCTGCGGGAACTCGTAGAACTGCTCAGCAGCTCCCCCCTCTTCCCTCTCTCCACCATCCGTGGCCTCGCCTTCCGGGAGGGGACCGAGATCAGCGTCACCCCCCCCCGGCCTCCCCTCCCGAACCTGGACCTCCTCCCCGCCGCTTACACCGGTTTCCAGGGGGGGATCAACATCGACCTGCGCCGGCAGCTGGAGTTTCTCATCACCTCCCGGGGCTGCCCGGCTGCCTGCAGCTTCTGCAACTCCCCCCAGTTCTGGGGACGAAACCTCCGTTTCCGCTCCCCGCAAAGCATGGTGGACGAGATCCGCGCCCTGGCCGACCGGTACGGGCTCATCTACTTCGCCATCAGGGACGACACCTTCACCGCCGACAGGAGGAGGGTCATGGAGTTCTGCCGACTCCTCCTGGAGGCGCGGCTCTTTATCCTCTGGAGCTGCCAGTCCCGGGTGAGCGCGGTTGATGACGAGATGCTCCTCTCCATGCGGCGCGCCGGCTGCGACTGCATCCAGTACGGGGTCGAGTCGGGCTCTCCCGTGATCCTGGCGGCTCTGGGGAAGCGGATCACCCCGGAGCAGATCGTCCGGGCCTCGGCCGCCACCCGCAGGGTCGGCATCAGGCTCTCCCTCTACCTCATGACCGGTGTCCCCGGGGAGACAGAGAACGAGCTGGCCGAGAGCCTGCTCCTCCTGGAAACGGTCAGGGCCGACGATGGTCAGGTCTCCCCCCTGGCGTACTACCCGGGGACCCTCCTCTTCGAGAGGGGGGTACGGCAGGGGGAGGTTCCCGCCGACCTCTTCGAGAGCTCGACCGAGGAGGCGCTCTATCTCCGGCGTGATCCCTTTGTGGCTGCGGCCACGGCCAGGCTGCTCAAAAAGATCGAAAAATGCGCCCCGGACGGCAGAGCAGCCCGACGGGAGGCCACAGCAGCGCGGCAACGGACCGGCTACTGCCATGGGGGGAATATCACCACCGGCGAGCTGTTGGCCGAAGGGGGGGATCTGAAGGGTGCGGAGGCGCAGTACCGGGAGATCATCAGCGAGGAACCGGACAACCCGTGGGGGTGGCTGCTGCTGGGGGAGCTGCTGTTGGAAAGCGGAAAGAGCGGTGAGGCGCTGCACCCCTTCCGGCGGCTGGCGGAGCTGCTCCCGGCCCATCTCCCGGCCTGGGAGGCGCTGGCGGAGCTCCACCGGACAACCGGTAACCGGGCCGAGCTCCGGCGTTGCCGGGAGCGGGTGAGGGAGTTGACGGAGCTGAACCGGTACTAAACAGATTACCCGAGGGTAGGGATGCGGCAATAAGGAAGGGGTGGATGAAGCAGATGACCGTGCCGGGTCAGGCGGCGCCGCCGCTCTTGGTGACAATGGTCACTCCGACACAGATGAGGACGATGCCGGCCCAACGGAGCGGCGTCACCGTCTCGCCGAGGAAATACTGGGAGAGAAAGGCCACGAGGACATAGTTGAGGGCCTGCATGGGGAGCGCCACGGAGAGGTCCTCCCAAGAGAGGACCGCCAGCCAGAGGAAGAAGAACCCGGCCAGCATCGCCGTGCCGAAGATCAGCTTGGGCGAGGCGAGGGCCTGACCGGCCACGGTGAGCAGCCCCCGGAGGTTCATGGTGGACAGATCCCCCATCTCCTTCATCCCCTTGGCCAGCAGGATATCCCCCACCGTCCCCGCAGTGACAGCAAGTACCATGAAAATAATCGTTTTCAGCATACCGTTTTTTCCTCTCCCCGATAATTGACAAGCCTGATCCCTTTCTCCACCAGTGACCGCTTCACCAGCGGACTGAGCAGGGCTGCCAGCTCCTCCTGATGCCGGTACTCCGGCATCCTTCTCGTGATCTCGGCGCAGGGGAGAGAGCCGGGATGGAAATAGATCTCGGTGCTCCCCGGCTGGAGCTCATCCAGGAGGGGGAGCAGGTACCCCTCAGTCATCCTCCCCGAATTGAGCAACCCCTTGACCTCGCCGGTAAAACCGATCCCCAGTCGCTCCAGGTGAGGCCTGCTCCGGTCTGACAACCGGTCGAAGATGAAGGCGTCGACCCGCTTTCCCATGGTCCGCTGACCATCGCTGAGAAGAAGCGGCGTCACTCGCTCCCGGGTCAGCCGGAAGGAGGTGATCCCGTACCAGGGGGCCAGCTCCATGAGGAGATCAAAGACCACCGGCTGCATCTGAATGTTGAGATGGCCGTCCACGTGGGAGAGGGAAACGCCGGCGTCCCGGACCTTTTTGAGCTGGGCCTCGATCTCCCTCCGGAGCTGATAGCGAAGCTCTTTCCGGAAGAAGTAACGGATTCCCGCAACCACCGGGTTGTCAGTGAAGTTACCAAAACGATCAACCAGCCCCGGAATCTCCCCTGGGGAGAGGACCGACCGTCCCTGCACCAGGGTCAGATGGAGACCCACCTGCAAACCGGGATTGCTGCGAGCCAGAAGCACCGCCTCGTCAAAGGCATCGCCGGTGGCCATGAGCGAGGTCGAGGTGAGTATCCCCTCCTGCCACGCCTTTATGACTGCCCGGTTGACCCCGGAAGAGAGGCCGAAGTCATCGGCATTGATGATGAGCTCCTTCCCCCTCACCCCTCACCCCTCACGTTGCACGCCGCACACTGCACGCAACTACACCTTCACCAGCTTCCGCTTCTTCATGTACGCCAGATACTGTTTCCCTTCTCTGAGCAGCTTCTTCCGCTCAGCGCCGTCGACAATCATCCTCATGACGCTCCGGACAATGTACTTGGGGCGGAAGTAAAACTTGTTATAGAAGAGCTCCACCGCGTCAAAGATCTCCCGGTTGGAGAGGTGGGGATAGTTGATGACGCAGGTCTGATGACCGGTCTCGTCCAGGAACGAATCGGAGGAGATCCACCCTTCCCGCTTGCACTGCTCGTAAAACTCGGTCCCCGGGTAGGGGGAGGCCAGCGACACCTGGATGGATTCCAGATCCAGCATCTTGGCGTAGGCAATGGTCTCCTGGATGGTCTCCCGTGTCTCCCCGGGGAGCCCCATGATGAAGGCGCCATGGATGGAGATCCCCAGCTTCTTGCAGTCCCGGGTGAACTGGATCGCCTGCTCCTTGGTCACCCCTTTCTTGATGTTCTTCAGGATCTGCTCGTTGCCACTCTCGTAGCCCACCACCACATGACGCAGTCCCGCCTCGCGCATGATCTTCAGCGTCTCGAAATCGCAGTTGGCCCGGGCGTTGATGGTCCAGGAGACATTCAGCGGCTTGATCAGTTCGGCCACGGCCCGGGCATGTTTCCGGTCGGCGCTGAAGGTATCATCGTCAAAGGAGATCTCCCGGACCTCGGGGAGGTTCTCCTTGATCCAGCGGACCTCCTCGTAGACGTTCTGGGGGCTCCGCGTCCGCATCCGCTGTCCCGAGTAGGTCTGAGGCCAGAGACAGTAGGTGCATTTTGAGGGGCACCCCCTGCTGGAGTAGATGGAGACATAGGGATGGAGAAAATGCGGAATCACGTACTCCGGAATCAGCAGATCGCGCTTGTAGAGCTGACTGGCAAAGGGGAGCGCGTCCAGATCCTCGAGAGGAGGGCGGTCAGGGGTATGAACCACCGCACCATTCTTCATAAAGCTGATGCCGTGAACCTCTTCCCTCCCCCTCCCTTCGCAAAGCTCCTTGACCGAGTAGTCGAACTCCCCTCGGCAGACGATATCCACTGAACCTGCGGCCGCAATCAGAGACTCTTCCGGCAGGATCGTCACGTGGGGACCGGTGAGGACCGTCACGGTGGCGGGCTTCTGCTCCTTGATCCGGCGGGCGGTCTCACAATCGATGGCCAGGGTCGGAGTTGACGTGTACATGACCACCAGGTCGAAACCGGCAGCGATCTTCAGGCACTCCTCCAGATTGAGCTTCTGGACGGGAGCATCCACCACCCGGCTCCCTTCGATCATGCCGGCCGGATAACAGAGCCACGTGGGATACCAGAACGAGGTCACTTCACGCGACGCCTGATAACGGGCTCCGGCGCCGCCGTCAAAGTCTTCGAAGGTGGGCGGGTTCAGAAAAAGAGGTTTCATCTCACTGCTCCTTAATGTGGCTCACGATCCGACAGAAACGGACACCCTAACGGTCAGCCTCTGCTTTGTCAAGAATAAAGCCCCGATCGATAACGGTTTTGCTCATGGCAGACGCTCCGCTCCCCACTCATAACGGCATGGATTCCTACACAATGGGCGGGAGAGCTCCTACTGCCTCAGTTCACCGGGGACATTGGCGGCAGTGGCCGACTTATTGAGCAGTTCCCACCGGGCCAGAAGCGCGGTAAGGCTGGCACTGAGCCGCCTGACTTCATCTTCGAGCCTCAGGTAATCGCCCCGGGAGAGGGTCCCGGGCTCCTTCAACAGCCGCTGTTTCTCCTTGAGCTCTCCATCCACCCCCCTGATTTCGCCATTCAAGGAAGTGAACGCCTCGCGCCACTGAGACGCCGACATCCCGCCGTAGCTCTCCCGGGGTTTGGCCGCCGGAGGGGCAACCGGTTGCCCCGGAGCGGAACTCCCTGACGTATCCCCCCCCGGGAGAAGCGGCGCCGGTGAAGCGGGCGGACGCTCCCCTCCGAGTTTCTTCGCAGAACCACGGTACCGCTTCGGGATGTTGTGCACCTCATCGGTAAAGCTGACGGTCCCCTGAGCGTCAATCCACTCCCAGGTCTCCGCCGCAGCGGAACAGGCCCACACCACCATCAGAAGCGTCAGCAGATAACGGCTCATAATTCCTCCAGGGTACAACCTGCGTTACCTCAATCTCAACCTCAACCTCAACCTGCCTCTCTACCCCGGAGGCCACTGGAGCTGCCGCCCGCCCAGGAGATGAAAATGGATATGGAAAACCGACTGACCGGCGTCGGCATTGGTATTGGTGACGATCCGGAATCCCGACTCCGCCATCCCCCGCTCCTGGGCCAGCTTCGTCGCCACCAGATGGATGTGGCCGATCAGCTCCCGATCCTCGATCCCGAGCTGGAGACAGGAGTCGATATGTTTGCGTGGAATCAGGAGGAGGTGAAGGGGCGCCTTGGGGTCGAGATCCTGGAGGGCGACAATAAGGTCGTCTTCATAGACCGTCTTCGCGGGGATGGTTCCGTCAATTATCTTGCAGAATAGACAGTCGTTCATGGTGAAGAGCCTCCCATGGGATGGGGTTTGGAGCGATTGAAGAGGTCCGACCTCATCCGCCTCGTTTTTGTTTTTGCCACTCTACTGCAATCGCCGCGCAAATTCAAGGAGCAGGAACACCGACGCCGACCGGTGAAGCTGGCACTCTTTTTGCTTTTAATTAGGTTATTGGTGACCACCACCGGCGCCAGAAGTGCTCCGCATCGCGCACCCGGTCATTTGGCCCCCCTACCCCGCAGAAATTGAGCAGCCGGCCATGTTCGTACTGAACAGATCACACTCCTTCATAGAAGCCGATGAGTCCGACATTCTGGAACTCTACCGCTCCTCGGCGCCGCTGAGGCTCGACCTCCCGGGTTACGGCGCCGAACAGTGTCGGGGGTACCTCTGCGTTGACCGGGAAGAGGAGAACACAAGGGTCCATGCGGCGCTCTATCTCCTCGACACCCGGCGGGGTCTCATCTATGCGGCCGACCGGAACCCTGCAGAGTCCATCGACCAGGCCCGGCTGATCCAGGAGGGAAGCGACTTCCTTACCGCCTTCGGCTACACCTTGGAAAAGGTCAATCTCAGCTTCAGCAAGGCGCTGCGCGAGGTTGTTCTCCGGGATACCCGCATCGTCCGGCCTCCCGACCCGGTCAAGAAAGCCTCCCGGAAAATGGCGGCACAGCAGCAGGCAATGAAAAACAGCCAGGAAACCGGAATCTCCCTCCCCGGCCGGACAGGGGGTGACTCTGGAGAGATCCCCGGAGAGAGCGATGAGAACCGGACGAACGAACGGGAGCGACTCGCTGCGGAAAAATCGAAGGCAGCCAGGACTCTGGCGGAACGGGCCGCCAGGATACTGGCAGGGCGCGCGGCTCTCGCCGCCCAGCCGCACTCCGCCGCTGCCAGGCAGACATTTTCATCGGGGCCGGGAACAGCCGAGCAGCAACCCCGGGGTGGGCCACTCTACGAGCTGAAACGTCAGAGTGAAGAGATGGCGCAGCTGGCGGAGACCGAGCGTCACTCCCGCGAACAGGCCATCATCGCGCAACAGCTGCTTCTGGCAGAGCAGGAGCTGGTTGCGGTCGAGAAGCTCCGTTATGAACGGCTCCTGGCCGAGAAGAGTGAGGCCGAGCGACTCGCCCGGGAAAAAGCGGAGGCCGAACAGGTCGAAAGGGAGCGCCTCGCCGCTGAAAAAACCGACATGGAACGGCTCCTGGCCGAGACGGCAGAGGCCGAGCGGTTGGCTCGGGCGCGAGCCGCGGCAGAATCCGCCGAACTGCAGCGACTGGCGGCGGAACGGATCGCCGCCATCACGGCCGAGGCCGAGCAGCAGAATCGGGAACGAACCAGGGCCGAAAAGGAGGAGCGACAGCGACTCGCCGTTGAAAAATCAGAAATGGAGCGGCTCCTTGCCGAACGGGTTGAAGCAGAGCGGCAAGCCCACCAAAAGGCGGCGCTGGAACAGGCGGAAAAGGAACGGCTCTCAGCCGAAAAAGGGGAGATGGAACGGCTCCTGGCCGAGCGGGCTGAAGCCGATCAACGTGCACTGCTGCGCGCCGCCGGCGAACAGCTCCAGCGGGAACGGCTCCTCGATGAGCGGCTCGCCGCCGAGAAAGCCGACTCGGAGCGGCTGGCCCGGGAGCAGGCGGAGCGGGAGCAGGCACGTTGG
Organism: uncultured Geobacter sp.; assembly: GCA_903857795.1. Lineage (GTDB taxonomy): Bacteria > Desulfobacterota > Desulfuromonadia > Geobacterales > CAIOGM01 > CAIOGM01. The sequence goes on along the minus strand of CAIOGM010000159.1, from coordinate 76,244 downwards.
GATCGGCTCGCGCTGGAAAAGGCCGAGATCGAACGGCTCCTGCAGGAGAAGGTGCTGGCGGAACAGGAAGCCCAACACCATGCGGCGACGGCGCAGGCGGAGCTGGTGCGACTGATCGCGGAACATGCGGAGATGGGGCTCCTGCTGGAGGAGAAGATTCTCTCCGAACGATGCGGCTGGGAACAGGTCGCCATCGAACAGGAGGAGCGCAAGAAGTTGAGCGCCGAGATGAGGGAGGCCCAACGGCTCCTCGCCGAGAAGTCCCTGGCAGAGCGGCTCGCACGGGAGGAGGCTCACCGCGAGCAGTCGGCAAAAGAGGAGCTCCTGGCGGAGATCGAGCGGCAGTCACGGGAGTGGACCATCGCAGAGCAGCAGTACCGGGAACGGCTCGCCGCGGAACGGGCGGAGCTGGAGCTGCTGCTTGCCGAGACTCGCCAGGCGGAGCGCTCCGCCCGGGGAAGGATCGCCGAAATCGAAGCGGAAAAGCTCCGGCTGGAGGAGGAGATCGCGGCGCGGCGACCGCCGGAAGTCGATGACATCAGGAGGTGGCGGGAAGATGAAGGGTTCCCCGCCTCAACGGGAACGGCTCTCCCCTCCTTCACCCCCCCGGAAAGATGCAGCCCCCTGGCCGGGTTCGATGCCGATCCATTCGGAACCGGGGGAGGAGACATCGGTTTCGGCGGCGCCGGCTTCGGCGGTTTCGGCGTCTCCCGGGAAGCGACGATCATCTTCAGCTTTGACCGGTCGCGGGAAGCCATCGAATACCGGCTCCCTGAAGACATCATGGAGATCTACCGCTGCGCCAACGTATCCCGAATGGCCCCCGAGGGATATCCCATGCAAGGATGCATCGGCTACGTCTGTTCGCTCTTCAGGAACGACCGGATGACGGTGGAAATCGCGCTCTTCCTCACCGAAAGCAAGCGCCCGCTCATCTACTGTCCTGACAGTCAGCCCGAAACACCTGCCGACTACGCCCGGATGGTCCAGGACGCCATCGGCTTCCTGGAGATGGTCGGCTATATCATCGACCCGCTCCCGCTCAGTGAGGAGCCCGTTGCACGCCAGAGGGAGCTGGGCAAAATCCAGGTGTTAAAGGCAGGGTTCTAGGTTCTGGGTTCAAAGTTCTGGGTTCTGGGTTCCGGGTTCCGGGTTCCGGGTTCCGGATTCTGGGTTTCTGGGTTCAAGGTTCAAGGTTCTGGGTTCTGGGTTATCAGGTCACCGCTTGAACATCTTCTCTATCTCCCCCAGCGACAGCGACTTGTAGACCGGCCTCCCATGAGGGCAGTTGGCGGCGAAACCGGCCTCGTCCATCTGGGCAAAGAGCGCTGCTATCTCGGGCCGGCTCAGGATCCGCTTCCCCCGCACCACGCTGTGACAGGCGATAGTGGTCAGCGTCTCCTCCGCCACGTCGCTGAAGGCCCGACTCCTCCCCACCCCTCGCAGCTCCTCGAGAATATCCCGCAACGTCGGGACAGACTCCCCTCCGGAGAGGAGACAAGGGATCTCCTTCAGCAACCAAGTGGCGCCGCCAAACGGCTCAAGGTCGAAACCGAGCCGCTCCAGCTCCTCCCGGTGCTCCCTGATGGCGGCCGCTTCACCGAAGGTAAACTCCACCGTCTCCGGGAAGAGAAGCCCCTGGGAGGCGACCTTTCCCGACCGGAGCTGGCTGCGAAGCCGTTCAAAGGCGACCCGCTCATGGGCCGCGTGCTGGTCGATGAGCAGCAGATTCTCCCCCTCCTGACAGAGGAGGTAGGAAGCATGAAATTGGCCGATCACGGTGAGGGTGGAGAAAAACCCGGGCACCCCCCCCGCCCCTGCCGCCGGCGGTGACTCCGGAGGGGGAAGAGCAGTCGGAAGCTCCGGAGGAGCGACCCGGCTGGCCGGAGGGAAATTGAACGATGGCGATGGCTCCTGAGGCGGCCGGTATGCGGCCAGGCTCTCCCGAACCGACTGTCGCCGCGCCTCGCTCACGGAGAGCTCCGCCGCCGGCGGAGCAGGGAGCGCCCCATCCCCCATCTCCCCCTTTCCCCCACTCCCCAAACCTTGAACCTTGAACCCTGAACCCTGAACCTCGAACCCCTTCTGCACCCACGGCGTCCCCCGCAGGACCGATTCCACCCCCCGCTGGATGATGTCGTGGACCTCTCCCTGATTCCGGAACCGGACCTCGTGCTTGGTGGGGTGAACATTGACGTCCACCTCAGAGGGGGGGAGGCGGATGAAGAGCGCCACCACGGGGTACCGTCCCCGCTCCAGGAGGGTCCGGTACGCCTGCAGCACCGCATGCTGCACCACCCGGTCCCGAATGAACCGGCCATTGATGTAGGTGTAGACGAGCCCGGGGGTGGAGCGATTCGCCTCGGGGCGCCCCGCCAGCCCGGACACCGTACACTCCCCTTCCCGAAACTCGACCGGATAGAGCCCCTCGGCGATCTTTGCCCCCAGGAGCGCCGCCGCCCGCGCCTTGAGCCCCCCCTTCCCCAGCGTGAAGCTGACCTTGCCGTCGCTGATGAAGGTGAACCGGACCTCCGGCCGCGACAACGCCAGCCGGTTCAGGAACTCTCCCACATGCCCCCCCTCGGTATCGCCGCTCCGGAGGAACTTGAGCCGCGCCGGGGTGTTGAAGAAGATGTTCCTGACGGTGATCACCGTTCCCCTGGCCATGCCGCACGATTTGACCTCCCTGACCCGCCCCCCCTCCACGTAGATCTCGGTCCCCTCGATACTCTCCTCCACCCTGGTGGCCAGGGTGAGCCGCGAGATCGAGGCGATGGAGGGGAGCGCTTCCCCCCTGAACCCGAGGGAAGTAAGGGTGAAAAGGTCGCCGTCCGTGGAGATCTTGCTGGTGGCGTGACGCTCCAAGGAGAGGAGGGCATCCTCGCGGGACATGCCGTGGCCGTCATCGGTCACCCGGATGAGCCGCTTCCCCCCGGACTCGATCTCCACGGTGATGTCGCTCCCCCCGGCGTCCAGGGCGTTCTCCACCAGCTCCTTCACCACCGATGCGGGACGCTCCACCACCTCGCCGGCGGCAATCTTGTTGGTGATCTGCTCGGGCAGAATCCTGATGGTTACGGACATGCTGACTCCTCCTGAAAAATGGCGGACTCTCTCCACCCTGTAACGCCGCCGCTCCCCATGATCCGGCGTAAAACCTGTTGCATCCACTCGGGGAAGTATCTATAATCACGAAAAATAAACCATTTCAGGTAGTAGGCCCCCTTCCCATGACCGCGGCGTTGCGCCGTCATCCTCCAGAGACCGATATGCGTCTGTACCAGCTAGAACGAACCCAACTCCTCCCCGCGAAGATCGAGAGCGCCTGGGCCTTTTTCTCCGACCCGCGAAACCTTCCGCTGATCACACCACCGTGGCTCGGCTTCTCCGTCGTCTCCCCCCTGCCGGAGCGGATGCACCCGGGGATGATCGCTAGCTATACGGTGCGGCCGTTCCCCCTGACCAGGGTTAGCTGGATCACGGAGATTACCCATATCAATGAACCGCATTTTTTCGTGGACGAGCAGCGCTTCGGCCCCTACCGCTTCTGGCACCACCAGCATCATTTCCGGGAGCTCCCCGGCGGCGTCGAGATGCGTGACCTGGTCAGCTATATGCTCCCGTTCGGTACGGCGGGCGCTCTGGCTGCCCCGTTGGTGACACGCAGGGTGCGGGAGATCTTCGATTTCCGGCAAAAGCGCCTCAAGACGATGAGCTGGACAGAGGGGAAAAAAGGAGAGAGACATGGACCGGCATGAATCCGCGGCGGAGAGCAGCCTGAGATTTGCCTCCCGGGCCGAACCGGAGGAGATCGAACTCATGCGGCAGGTCATCAGCCTGAGCGATGTCATGGCCCAGATGATCGAGGCCATGCCAGACTTTGTCCTGGTGCTCAATCCCCGGCGTCAGATCCTGGCGGTCAACCACGCCCTCCTGCGGACCTTCGGGATCAGCGATCCCTGGCTGGTCCTTGGAAAACGCCCCGGCGAGGCCCTGGGGTGCATCCACTCCGACGCCGGTCCCGACGGCTGCGGCACCGGCGCCAGCTGCTACAGCTGCGGCGCCGTCGGCTCCATCCTGGAGGCGCTGCACGAAAACCGGCAGGCTTCCCGGGAGTGCCGGATCACCATCGGCGCCGACAGCAGCAGCGCCTTAGACCTGATGGTCATGACGACCCCGGTGGAGATCGGCGGGTATCCGCTGCTGGTCTGCTCCCTGCGGGATATCGCCGCACAGAAGCGGCGCGAGGTGCTGGAGCGGATCTTCTTTCACGATGTCATCACCTCCGCTTGCGGCCTCGGAGGAGTGGCCGAACTTCTCTTCACCGACGGCGCCCTGAACCCGAAGGAGGAGCAGCGGTTCAAGAAGACCATGGTCGACCTCACCGACGCGCTCATCGACGGGATCAGGCAACAGCAGGAACTCCTCGCCGCGGAACGGGGGAGCTTCAAACCGTACCTGGAAACCGTCTCCATAGCCCGGATCATGCACACTCTCTATGCCTTCTATGTCACCCATGACCGCGCCCGGGAACGGATTCTGGTCCTCGGCGATGTCCCCTCCGGGGCCGTGATCACTGACCAGCGGATTGTCCGGCGAATCCTCGGTGACCTCATGGAAAACGCCCTTGAAGCCACCTCCATGGGAGAGCGCGTCACCCTTTCCGCCCGTAAGAGTGAGGAGTGCATCACCTTCATCATAAACAACCCCGGTGTAATCTCCGATGAGGTACAGCTCCAGCTCTTTCAGCGCTCCTTCAGCACCAAAGAGGAGAGCGGGCGGGGGATCGGCGCCTACCGCGCCAGACTCTTCGGAGAACGGTATCTGAGGGGAGCAGTGGAGTTCACCAGCCAGGAACCGGAAGGGACGACCTTCACCTTCACGATCACCAAGAGCGGTGAACCGCTTTCTCAACCTCAACCTCAACCTCAACCTCAACCTTAGCCTCAACCTGCCTCCCTACCCCACCTCCGCATACTCCCGCTCCCGATACGCCACCCCCAGCGACTCCGCCAGCCGGCGCACCGCCGCCACATCAAGCCCCGGCACAGTGACGGCGCTGGCGGTTACCGAGGGGATATACTGTTTCGCCTCCATGAGGAAGTCGCAGACCCCCCGGAAGCCCGCCTCTCCGAAGGGGGTATTGCAGAGCCGGGCATAGGTCACGGCGTCGGCGGCGTTGAGGCTCACGGAGATGCTGTCCACCAATCCCGCCAACTCCGGCAGGATGTTGCGGTCGTGGACCAGATTGGCCTGACCGTCGGTGTTGATCCTGATCCGCCGCCCCTCCCCCTTCAGCACAGCCGCCACCTCCCTGACCAGATCGAGCCGGATGAGCGGCTCACCATAGCCGCAGAAGACCACCTCGTCATAGCCGGAGTGGTCGCGCACCGCAGCCAGCACCTCGGCGGCGTCCGGTTCGTGCTCCAGCCGGAGCAGGTGCCCCTTCACCATGAAATCGTCGAACTTGGGACAGAAGCTGCAGCGGTTGGAGCAGCGATTGGTGATATTGAGGTAGAGCGAATCCCTGATTCGGTAGGCGATTCCCGCCGACTGGTCCGGCTGACCGATCCGGAAGAGCCGCCGGGCAGTGAGAGTGGTGATCCGGGCCACATCTTCCAGCGACAGCCCCTTCAGCTCCGCCACCTTTTCGGCGGTGAGCCGGACATGGGCCGGCTCGTTCCGTTTCCCCCGGAAGGGGACCGGCGCCAGATAGGGGGAATCGGTCTCCAGAAGCAGCTGTTCGATCTTCACCCCCCGCACCACGTCACGCAACGCCTCGTTGTTGGGGAAGGTGACCGTGCCGGGGATGGAGAGGAGAAACCCCAACTCCACGCACTCCCGGGCCATGGCGAGGTCACCGGAGAAGCAGTGGAGCACTCCGCCGACCTCCGCCGCCCGCTCCTCCCGAAGAATTGCCATGACCCGTTCATGGGCGTCCCGGTCGTGGACCACGATGGGGAGGGAGAGCTCCCGGGCCAGGGAGATGAACCGCCGGAAAACCTGCTCCTGCTCCTCCCTGGGGGAGCGGTCCCGATAGAAGTCGAGACCGATCTCGCCGATGGCCCTCACCTTGGGATTCTCCATGGCCAGGGAGCGGATGATGTCGTAGCAGCGCTCCGTGACCCGGCCCGCGTCGTGGGGGTGAATCCCCACCGCACAGCTCATGGCGTCGTGGCGGTTGGCCAGTTCGCAAGCCGCCAGGCTCGATTCGATGTCGGCGCCGATAACCACCAGATGTCCGACCCCGGCGGCGGTTGCCCGCTCCAGCATGGCGTCGAAGTCGGCGATAAATTCGTGCCCGTAGATGTGGGCATGGGTGTCTATGAGAAAGGGTGCAGGGGTCATGGGATCACATGGAGGAACAGGTTGAGGTTGAGGTTGAGGTTGAGGTAAATCGTGCCGGGGTCATCGGAAGTTTCTGCCGAGCCACTGCTTCCGCCTGAAATAGAGCATCATCCCCACGGCGATGAGCGCCATGAGGAGAAGGGTTGCGGGATACCCCCAGCGCCACTCCAGCTCCGGCATATATTTGAAATTCATCCCGTAGAGGCCGACGATGAAGGTCAGGGGCATGAAGATGGTGGCGTAGACGGTGAGCACCTTCATCACCTCGTTGGTCCGGTTGGCCTCGCTGGAGAGGTAGATGTCGAGCATCCCCGAGAGCATCTCCCGGGAGGTCTCCACCGTGTCGATGATCTGGACGGTATGATCATAGAGATCCCGCAGGTAGAGGGTGGTCCCTTCCCGGATCAGCTCCGAATCCCGGCGTTCCAGCCCGCCGATCAGCTCCCGCAGGGGCCAGACGGACCTGCGGATGAGGATCATCTCCTGCTTCAGGTCATGGATGGTCCGGATGGAGCCCCGGTTCGGCGCGGCCACGACCTCCTCTTCGACGAGCTCGATCCGCTCGGCCAGCCGCTCCAGGACGACAAAATAGTGGTCAACCATGGCGTCCAGGAGGGCGTAGGCCAGGTAGTCGGCCCCCTCCCCCCGGATCCGCCCCTTACCGGCGCGCAGCCGTTCCCGCACCGGCTGAAAGGGATCGCCGTCGAGCCCCTCCTGGAAGGTGAGGAGCCAGCCGTCCCCCAGGATCATGCTCACCTGTTCGGCGACAACTCTTCCGTCAGCGGAGATATCGAGCATCTTCGCCACGATGAAGAGGTAGTCGCCATACTCCTCCTTCTTGGGGCGCTGGTCGGTATTGACGATGTCTTCCATCACCAGGGGATGGAGCCCGTAGCAGTCGCCGATCCGCCTGAGGATCTCCAACTGGGTGACCCCCTCCAGATTAAGCCAGCTGATCCCCTTAACCCCCTTGAGCGGCGCGCAGACAGTGTCGAAGGTCGGCGTCTCCTCATTGCAGAAGGAGGAATCGTAAGTCATGAGGGAGACGACGGTGTCGGCGCTCCGGCGCTCCCCGATATGGACGAGGGTCCCCGGGGAGACCCCCCGCTTGAGACTCCTGCTCTTGAGTAGCTTCGCCATGGGGGCTACGACCGGGAGGCTACGGCGTGGGAACGCCGCGGCTGCAGAGCGGAGGGGAAAGAGTCTGGATTGAGGATTTTCAGAAGGGCCTCCAGAGGGGATTTCATCTGCACGGCGCCGGGTCGGGAGTCATCCGGACTCCGCTCTCCCGGTGAACCGGCAGGCAGTGACAAAGTACCCCGTTCCGGAGTTTTCTGTCAACTGGTGAGTAGGAAGAGATGGGCTTCTACTCCCGGCGCTTCGTCCGCTTGGTCGGGGAGGCGCTCCAGGGGTCATCGGGCCAGGGATGCCGTGGGTAACGCCCCTTGAGCTCCTTCTTTACCTCCCGGTAGGCCCCGTTCCAGAACCCCTTCAGGTCTCGGGTCACCTGGATCGGCCGACCTGCCGGAGAAAGCAGGTGGAGCAGCACCGGCGCCCGCCCCCTGGCCACGGCCGGGCTCTCCCCCAGGCCGAAGAGCTCCTGGAGCTTGACCGCCAGCACCGGCCCTTCTCCGTCATACTGCAGCGCGATGCGCGATCCGCTGGGGACCGTCAGGTGGGTCGGCGCCACCTCGTCCAGAAACCGGAGCTGCTCCCGGTTCAGGAGCCCCTTGACGGCAGCGGTCAGATCGACCCGGGCGACATCGGCCAGCGATCGGGCGCTGCCGAGCCACGGCAGCAGCCACTCACCGGCGCACAAAGCCAGGGCGGTGTCGGTCAAGTCAGGGAGTCCTGCCTCGGGAAAGAGCCGCCCCGTGAAACCGACCCGGTCCCGGAACTGGAGCGCCGCCGGAGACCAGGGGAGCCGCTCTATCCCCCGCCGCACCACCCCTTCAAGGAGCGCCGTCGCCGTTTCCCCCTCGTGGGCGGTCACCTGCCGGCTCCAGAGGAGGAGCGCTCCCAGCCGCTCCTCCTCCCGGACGATAACCCGCCCTTCCCGCTCTCCCCAGGCCACCCGGCGTTCCCGGATCAGGGCCTCCGCCAGCTCCTCCCGGATCAGCTCGGAGGTGACGGCAGCGGCCAGATGAATCTGCCCCTCGGCCTTCTCCCCCCCCTCCACCTCCACCGCCACGAGAAACGGTTCGTCATGGAGGGAGCTCCGCTCAGTCAGCCGGCATCCCCGGCCGTTTGCCAGGAGATACAGGGGGCTCCCCGGCTCCCGCTGCATGGCCAGGCGATCCGGATAGGCGGCCAGGAGGAGGCGGCCGGCCAGGGCGGCGTCGAAGGCAGAGCGCTCCTGCTGCGGCCGCGCCCCCTTGAGGAGCTGCCGGGCCAGCCGCTCAACCGCTGCGGCGGCAGCCGGGTCGACCTCACTCTCACCTCTCCCGTCCCGCCACCGGACAAACGCCTCGTACCGGTCGAAGAGGTCGTTATCGCTCCTGACCTTGCGCCGCCGCTCTCCCCCGCGACGGAGCAGCTCCCGTTCCGCCAGGAGCGCACAGCAGAGCGCGGCGGCCTGGACGCAGCCGAGCTCTTCACCGGCCAGCAGCAGCCGGGAGAGACGCGGGTGGAGCCCCAGGCTCCCCATCCGCCGCCCCCGGGGGGTGATGGCCGACTGGCCGGTGACGGCCCCCAGCTGCCGGAGCAGCCGCTGGGCCTCGCCGTAAGCGGCGGCGGGGGGAGGATCCAGCCAGGGAAGGAGCAGGGGATCATTGACCCCCCAGAGGGCCAGCTCCAGGGCCACCCCCGCCAGATCGGTCACGGTGATTTCAGGGGGGGAGAAGGGGACCAGATGCCGCTGGGTATGCGCACTCCAGAGCCGGTAACAGATGCCGGGACCGAGCCGGCCGGCGCGACCGGCCCGCTGCTCTGCCGCCGCCCGGGAGACCCTCACCGTCGCCAGCCGGGGGAGCCCCACCGACGAATCGAAGCGGGGTTGGCGGCTCCATCCCCCGTCGATGACCACGGTGACCCCCTCGATGGTGAGGCTCGTCTCGGCGATGGTGGTGGCCAGCACCACCTTGCGCCGTGAGGCCGGCATGATGGCCCGCTCCTGCTCTTTAAAAGGGAGATCCGCATAGAGGGGACAGATGAGGGGAGCGTTGTCCCCCAGTCGCTCCTGCAGGAGCGACTGGCAGCGACTGATCTCGCCGTATCCGGGGAGGAAGAGCAGCAGATCGCCAGAGCACTCGGCCAGGGCCCGCTGCACCGCCCCGGCCGCGATCTCGGGAAGTCGCCCCTCGGGCTCCTGCGCCAGGTAGCGGAGCTCCACCGGAAAGCTCCGTCCCTGTGAGGCGATCACCGGGACCCCCCCCAAGAGACGGGCCACCGGCTCGCACTCCAGGGTTGCGGACATGACCAGGAGCTTCAAGTCGTCCCGCAACCCCGTCTGGGCGTCCCGGCAGAGGGCCAGGGCCAGGTCGCTGTTCAGGTTGCGCTCGTGGAATTCGTCGAAGATGACCAGGGCGACCCCGGTGAGGAGCGGATCTCCCTGGAGACGCCGAGTCAGGATCCCCTCGGTGACCACCTCGACCCTGGTGGCAGGAGAGACCTTCCGGTCGTACCGGATGGCATACCCCACCGTCCGCCCCACCTCCTCCCCCAGGAGCGACGCCATCCAGCGGGCCGCATTCACCGCGGCGAGACGGCGCGGCTCCAGCATGAGGATGGTGCCGGTCAGCCACGGGAGCTTCAGCAGCGCCAGGGGAACCCGGGTGGTCTTCCCCGCGCCGGGGGGCGCCTGGAGTACCGCCCCCTGATGCAGGCGAAGCGCCTCCAGCAGCTCGGGGATGACGGCGTCAACCGGAAGAGGGGTCATGAGATCAGCGGAGAAGGTGAAGGTCGTGCAGGGAGAGCTCTTCCAGGGATGTGACGATCCGGAGCGTTCCGGTGAGACGCCCGGCAGGATAGCTGTTGGTGACACCGATCACCGCCAAGCTGGCGGCACGGGCGGCGGCGATGCCGCCGGGAGTATCCTCGATGACGAGGCAACGTTCAGGGGCGATCCCGCCGTGAGGAAATCGGTCGGCGAGTTTTTCCACGGTGAGGCGGTAACAGGCGGGATCGGGCTTGCTGGCGGTCACGTCGTCGGCGGTGACGATGACGTCGAAGAGCCCTTCCAGGCCGAACTGCCGAAGAATCGGCACGATATCGGAGCGGAGGGCGCCGCTGCAAATGGCCAGGGGGAGCGCTCCCGAGATCTCCCTGATCAGCTCGATGACGCCGGGATAGGGAACCACCCCGGAGCCGATGATCTCCAGAAAAGCCTCTGCCTTCAATCCGATGAGCCGCTCCAGCTCCGAGTCAGACAACAGGCGCCGTTTGCTCTTGAACGCCTCGCGGAAGGCGTCCCGATCATCAAATCCGAGATACTCCGCAACATAGAGTTCCCACCCGTATCCCAGCCCCAGCGGTTCCAGAACCTTCTGAAACGCCCGGTAGTGGAGCGGCTCCGAATCGACGATGACCCCGTCAAAATCAAAAATAACTGCGGCAAGCATCCCGTTTCTCCTCCTCTACCCTTTCCCGCCATCATTCCCACGAAAAACCGCCACCAGGCAGCCCAGGCCGGCAACCGCGGCCGAGCCCACCCCATCGGCCAGCAGATCGCTCCACTCGGCGCTCCTGCTGGTGGTGAAGCCCCACTGGGCCAACTCCATCATCCCCCCGACGACAACAGCCAGGAGTGCCGCGGCGGAGTAACTCCCGCCACGAGACCAACGGGGCCTCGGGAACGCCATGGCCCCGAGAAACGTCAGAGTCCCGTAGGCGGCGGCGTGCTGGAATTTGTCCCACCCCAGGAACCCCTGGTGGGGCACCGGGGGATGAGGAATCAGCGAGAGCACCGTGATGGTGGCAAGCCAGCCGAAGAACGCACATTTCCAGACTAGGGACATCACCTCACCCCGCAGCAAAAACGAAAAAAGACAGTAACCAGGAATCGATTACTGTCTCTTAGATGGTGATCCCAAGGGGATTTGAACCCCTGTTACCGACGTGAAAGGCCAGTGTCCTAACCGCTAGACGATGGGACCGTACAAGTTATACGTGCTGACGCTCAGTATGAGCGCCGTATGAAACATTTGGCTGGGGTGCTAGGATTTGAACCTAGGGATGACGGAGTCAGAGTCCGTTGCCTTACCGCTTGGCTACACCCCAATGGCGAGTGTTTATACCAAAGCCTTCCGTCTGTGTCAAGTGATTTTAGGCGTTTGTAAAAATATCTCAGGTAACGGAGGAAAATACTCCCTAACCACTCACCTTCTCCCCTAAAGAGCGACGGGATTGACCCGTCGCTCTTCGTGTTACCAATATGTCTCTGCGGCTTAGATGTCGAAGTAGAGTGCGAATTCCATGGGGACCGGACGCATCCGGACCGGATTGACTTCGGCCTCGGTCTTGTACTCGACCCATTTCTCGATGACGTCGGGGGTGAAGACATCCCCCTTGAGAAGGAACTCATGGTCTTCTTGCAGACACTTGAGCGCCTCTTCCAGGCTCCCTGGCGCCGACGGGATGTCCTTGAGCTCTTCAGGAGAGAGACCGTAGATATCCTTGTCCAGCGGTTGGCCCGGATCGATCTTGTTCTCGATGCCGTCGAGGCCGGCCATCAGCAGGGCGGCAAAGGCCAGGTAGCCGTTGGCGGAAGGGTCGGGCGTACGGTATTCGATCCGCTTGGCCTTGGGGTTGGAGGAGAACATGGGGATCCGCAGTGCCGCCGAGCGGTTCCGGCTGGAGTAGGCCATGTTCACCGGCGCTTCATAACCCGGCACCAGACGCTTGTAAGAGTTGGTGGTGGGGTTGGTGAAGGCGCAGAGAGCCTTGGCGTGCTTGATGATCCCGCCGATGTACCAGAGGGCCATCTTGGAGAGCCCGCCGTAGCCGTCGCCGGCGAAGAGGTTTGTCCCGTCACGCCAGATGGACATGTGGCAGTGCATCCCGGAGCCGTTGTCGCCGTAGAGCGGCTTGGGCATGAAGGTCGCAGTCTTGCCGTTCCGGTTGGCCACGTTCTTGATGATGTACTTGAACCACTGCAGGTCATCGGCCATAGCCACCAGGGAGTTGAACCGCATGTCGATCTCGGCCTGACCGCCGGTGGCGACTTCGTGATGCTGACACTCCACCCGGATCCCGACCTTCTGCAGTTCCATCACCATCTCGTTCCGGAGATCGTTCTGGGAATCGGTGGGAGAGACCGGGAAGTACCCTTCCTTGTGGCGCGGCTTGTACCCCAGGTTGGGGAACTCTTCACGACCGGTGTTCCAGGTCCCTTCACTGGAATCGACCATGTAGAAAGACTGGTTGCTGGTGGAGTCATAGCGGACTTCGTCGAAGATGAAGAATTCGGCCTCAGGTCCGAAATAGGCGGTGTCGCCGATACCGGTGGATTTGAGGTATGCCTCGGCCTTCCGGGCGATGTTGCGCGGGTCGCGGCTGTAATCTTCCTTGGTGATCGGATCGAAGATGTTGCAGATGAGTGAAAGCGTCGGGATGGCGGTGAACGGATCCATCTTGGCGGTAGTCGGGTCCGGAAGGATGATCATGTCGGACGCATGGATCGGCTGCCAACCGCGGATGGAGGAACCGTCAAACCCCTGCCCTTCCTCGAAGGTGTCTTCGGCAAACTCGCTCATGGGCACGGAAAAGTGCTGCCAGATCCCCACGAAATCCATGAACTTGAAATCAACCATCAGGGCGCCGTTTTCTTTGGCATATTCGACTACTTGTTTCGGTGTCATCAAAATCTCTCCTTTGTGGTTTATAGTTGCTGCCGGTTAAATAGGGGACTACAGGGCGTCATCGCCCCGTTCGCCGGTCCTGATCCTCACTACCTCGTCCACCGGTGACACGAATATCTTACCGTCGCCGATCCGGCCGGTCTTGGCCGACTGCTCGATGGTCTCCACGACCTTGGCGACAATATCGTCCCGGACAATGATTTCCAGCTTGATTTTGGGGATGAAGTCGACCACGTACTCGGCGCCGCGGTACAGCTCGGTATGCCCTTTCTGGCGTCCGAACCCCTTGACTTCACTGACGGTTATCCCCTGGATACCGATCTCGTTGAGTGCTTCCTTGACCTCGTCCAGCTTGAACGGCTTGATGATGGCGTCTACTTTTTTCAAGGCTCGTTACCTCCTCGTAAATTCTCGAAAAAACCGTTGGAGTATAGATATATGTCGGAGAAATTGCAAGGTTTAAACTGGGTTACTCTCGGCCACGGTTACCATACCGATAAGCAATTTCATTGCCAAACCATACGGTTAATTTGCCGCTTAAAAAACAGGAGGTTAGCACGGAGCGCCGCGAGTGGGGGGAGAATCGGCCGGACCTACCGCACAAAAAAAAGGCAGCTTCGGCGTCTCGTGCCCAATAATCGCGCTCGATCCGGCGATTCCCACCCCCTAAGAGCGAGGGTAACGACTCAGGGCTTTATTTTTATAGCTTGCCATGGATGGATGGTGCTGAGTAGTTACCGCCGCACGAAGATCTCCCGCGCCATCTGGGTGTCGATGGCGAATTCGGAAAAACCGACCCTGAAGATATACGTCGGGAAACTCTGCATGAGGAGAATCCGGTTCCCCGGTAACACCCCCATAGCCATCAGCTTCTGCATCTTCTTGCTGTCCCCGGTCTGGATGTAGGCGATCTCCCCCTCCTGGTTGCTCTTTAGCTCCGTGAGCGGGACCACCCCGATATCCCCCTGCCGCTCCGCCTCGATGCAGCACTCTCCCCGGGGGATCTGCTTGCCGTGGGGACAGGTAGACGGATGGTTCAGCATGGTGCAGATCTTGGTGTCGACCCCTTCATTGAGCAGGTGCTCGAACTGGCACGCCTTCCGGTCGCCGTCTTCTCCCCTGATGTTGAGAACATCCATCATGAGTCGCTCGGCGAGCCGGTGGCGACGGACGGTCTGCCGTCCTTCGGCCTTCCCCTCCTGACGGAAGTAGACCGAGCCGTTTTTCACCTCGATAAACGCCAGAGCAGCCAGCTCGGCATAGGCCGGATCATCGGGCTCCACCCCCACCCGGTCAAGCTCCAGATACCCCCGCCCCTTCTCCTCCACTGCAATCCAGAGCGCTTCGAGGATCTCTTCCGCCTTTTCCGAGAGTTTCATGATTTCACCCCTTTAACCTGAACACGGCATTTTCACCACAGAGACACAGAGTACACTGAGAAACCCTTTACAAACATTAACTATTCAGCATGACTCACTTGGGTAATTCCCAGCAAAGAACCTACCCTTACGTTCCCCCTCCCCTTGCGGGAGGGGGTCAGGGGGTGGGGGAATCCGCCACAAATCACCATGATGGCAACTTACGGGTTACTATTCGCCGGATCTTCTTGAACAGTTCCGGCTCCGGCGGATTCTCGTAATTGCAGCGGGGACACTTTATCATATTCTTGCCGCAGGATACCGGACAATTCGCGCATCCTCGAATCCCCTCATCCTCGGAAAACGTGTAGCAGCAGAAGCCGCAGGTCATGCCAGGATTCCGGTGGCGAGAAGGAACTCGTTCAAGAGCCAGCCGCTACCATAGGCGAAGAGGGAGACGAAGAGGCCGATAGCCATGGCCACCGCGGCCCCCCGCTCCTTCTTCATGATGAGGAACTGGGCGATACACGGCACGAAGAGGGTCAGGGTCACCGCAGCCACGGTGAGCTGGCGGGGGGACATGAGCCCCTTGCTCTGCAGGTCATAGAGCCCGGCGGCGCCATAGTCCCGCCGGAAGAAGCCGAAGATGAAGGCCACCGCCGTCTCCTTGGGGAGACCGATGGAGCCCATGACCGGGGTCATCCAGGAGATGAGCTTCTCGAAGAAGTGGGTGATCTTTCCCAGCCAGAGGAGCACCGACGCCAGGATAAAGAGGGGAAGGATCTCCATGAAGTACCACTGCATCCTGGTATAGGTCTTGGTCAGGACATTGCGGAACTGGGGGAGCCGCATGGGGGGGAGTTCCATGTAGAAGAGCGGCGTCTCACCGGGAATCACCTTCGCCGCCAGGAAGCCGATGAGAATGAAGATCAGGAGGAGGCAGAGGGACCAGACCAGGAGCGCCCCCGGCGTCTTGGAGAGGAGCGCCAGGATCACCCCCAACTGGGCCGAGCAGGGGATGGCCAGCGCCAAAAGGAGCGTAGCGATGATCCGCTCCCGCACCGTCTCCAGGGTCCGGGTCACCATGGTGGCCATGGTGTCGCAGCCGAAACCGAGGACGATGGGGATCACCGCCCGACCGGTGAGACCGATTTTTTTGAAGAGTCGGTCCACCAGGAGAGCCAGGCGGGGGAAGTAGCCGCTGTCCTCCAGGAGGGAGAAGAAGATGAAGAAGGTGGCGACGATGGGGAGGATGATCCCCACGGCGTAACGAAACCCCAGGGTGATGATCCCGTACTCGCCCACGAAGAGCTCCCGGATCACCTCCCAGGGGATAACCCGCTGGGAGAGGTCGATGATCCAGGGGTTGAGCAGCTCCTCGAAGAGCTTTTTCTCAATCAGATCGACCAGGGTTCCTGCGCCGAATATCCCGACAAACTGGTAGAGACCGAAGTAGAGGACCACGAAGAGGATCGGGACTCCGGTGAGGGGGCGCACGGTAAGGCGGGAGAGGCGCGAGCCAAAGGTCTCTTTCCGCTTGTCGGGAAGGGTGATGACCCCCTCCAGGAGTCCCAGGACGATGGCCTTGCGCTCCAGGGAGAGATCCAGGTGAAACGACTCCCGCCGCTGGAAGATCTTCTCCTTCACCACCGCCTCGATGGCCGGATACCCCGCCCCTTCGCGCTCCCGCACCAGTGCGGCGACCTCTTCGTCGCGCTGGAGAAGGAGGAGCGCCAAGGCCTTATGAGAGAGGCGGTAGCTCCCCTTGAGTTTTTCCGCCACTGAGGCGATGTCCTGCTCCATCCGGCGGCCATAGCCGAAGACAGCGTGGCGCCTCCCGTCATAGCTCCGGATCGCCTCCCTGATCTCGGGCACCCCCCGCTTCCGGGCGGTGGCGGCGCCGATGACCGGGATCCCCAACCTCTCCCCCAGCAGTTCGATGTCGATACCGAGTCCCATCCGCTCGGCCTCATCCATGATGTTAACCACCAGGATGACCGGCAGCTCCGCCTCAATGAGCTGGAGGGTCATGGCGAGCATCCGCTCCAGGTTCCGGGCGTCCAGGACATGGATCACCAACTCCGGCGCCTCGGTGAGGAGGATCTCCCGGGCCACCCGCTCCTCTTCGGTGATGGGGAGCAAGGCGTACATTCCCGGAGTGTCGCAGATCTCGAAGGTCTCGTCCCCCAGCCGGGCCGTCCCCCGGGAGACCTCCACGGAGGTTCCTGGGTAGTTGGAGACGGTGACATAGGCGCCGGTGAGGGCATTGAAGAGGACACTCTTCCCCACATTGGGGTTTCCCACCAGCGCCACTTTTCGGTGAACAACGCCCTTCTCTAAACCCTTCTCACCACTGCGTCGCGTATTGAACCAGGACATGTAACTCCCTTCAAACGGTTTAAAGACTATTTCTGACAGGCCGCGCAGAGTCCGTAGAGCTCCATCTTGTGGTAGCGGATGGCGAAGCCGTGAGAGGCCGCGATCTCATCCTGCATCCGCTCCACGGCGTCATTGGTGAACTCCGAAATAGCGCCACAGCCAACACAGACGAGATGGTCGTGGTGTTCCCCCTGGGTCACATGCTCGTAACGGGTCTGCCCGTCTCCGAACTGGAACTCCCGGGCAATCCCCGACTCGGCGAACAGCTTCAGGGTCCGGTAGACCGTGGCGTAGCCGATGGTAGGATGAGCATCCCGGAGCTGCAAGTAGAGCTCTTCGATACTCATATGGCGGTCCGTGGCGAGAAACGCCTCCAGGATGATCTCCCTCTGCCGGGTAGATTTGAGCCCCTTCTCGGCAATGAACTTCTCGAAGATCTTTTTCTTGACCAGCTCCATGCCGCCCCCGTTATTGAAAATGATTTTCACTATAGATTAGCCAACCGCGGACGTCAAGCCAATAAATCAGCTCGTCATGAAACCGGGCAGCAGAAACACGGAGAGCGCCTTGCCTTTTAATTAGGCAAAGCGCTCTCCGTCGCCATCTCACGGTAACTTAAAAAACTTTTCCAGCAGTTATCAAGAAGTTTTCAACAGGAGCTGTGGACGGAGGGACCATAACCGCCTGTTTCTGCAAATTAGACGTTTTATTGCGGGGTGTTACGCGGAGTAATCGGGGGCAACCGTGTGGATAACGGCAAGGCGCGGCTCGCTTACTCTCTCCCCCCTCCCTCGTCGGCCCCCTTTTCTTCATCTGCGGTGAGCCGCTCGAACAGCTCGATCTGTTGCCGGATGGAGAGTTTCTGCCGGTTCACCCCGCTCCCGAGGCAGAGACGACAGCGGTCATCGCTGCACCACTGGCAGCAGCGGCAGTCGGCGCAGGGGCGTTTCTGCCCCTGCTCAATCATGAGGGGTCTCACCCCTCGGCGGCAGAGGATGTTTGGCCGGTGAAGATGTGGCCGCAGGTGGTGTCGGTCGGGGAGCCGCAGCCGGAGGAGGGGTCGCCGCAGGGAGCGGCACGGCAGGGGGTGCTGCGGTCGCCGGGACTACTCTGACTTTTTTTGCGGAGTCGACCGGTTGCGATGCCGGGATCTGACCGGGCGCTGTCTCCCGGGGCGGCCCCTTCTTCTGGACGGCGTGCTGAGGAAAGGACAGCAGCAAGTTGACCTCCCCCTCCGGGAACGTGAGTTCCGACTCCGGATTCAGCACCACGATAACCTTGCCGTTGGCCCGCCAGGCAGCCTCGGCCTTCAGCGTAGCGCCGTCCTTCAGGTAGACGGTGCGGGCTTCCAGCGCACCAACCAGGAGCAGGGAAATGGCGAGCGCGGTCGGCAGAGTCTGATACAGAGTCTTCATACCCCCTCCTTGTGAGCCTCGTTGTGTAGGGAACAGCAGGTTGTACAGCATTTCCCGTGCCAGAAATGAGAGATCCGCGGCACTTCACATGGATGGTCAGGAGATAGGGGGATGCTCCCGCCGGCCAAAGAGCGCCGTACCGACCCTGACGAGGGTCGCCCCCTCCTCGATGGCCGCCTCAAAATCGCCGGACATCCCCATGGAAAGTTCAGTCATGGCGACGCCGGGGATCTTAGAGGTGCCGATGACCCCGGCCAGCTCCCGGAGCCTGCGGAAATAGGGACGAGCCGCATCCGGGTCATCATAAAAGGGGGGCATGGTCATGAGCCCCCTGATCCGCAGATGGGGCAACGTGGCCACCTCCCGGGTCAGGGAGAGGAGAGCCTCCGCGGTGGTTCCCCCCTTGGACGTCTCCCCGGCGATGTTCACCTCCAGGAGGATATCGCAGCTCTTCCCCGCTTTTCCCCACTGCCGGCTGATCTCTTGGGCCAGGGAGAGCCGGTCCACCGAGTGGATCAGGGTGACCAGACCGACCAGCTGCCGGACCTTGTTGCTCTGGAGAGAACCGATGAAGTGCCACTCCACCGGTTCCGTCACGTGCGCCGCCTTGGCGGTGAACTCCTGAACGTAGTTCTCCCCGAAGAGCCCCTGGCCGGCCCGGGCAGCCTCGCTCACCGCTGCGGCTGCCTGTGTCTTGGAGACCGCCACCAGCCGGATTTCAGACGGATCGCGGCCTGCAGCCAAGGCGGCGGCGGTGATCCGGCCCCTGATATGACAGAGATTATCGGAAATACTCATGACAGACTCCTCTCCCTTACAAACGACTCAATAATGATCACGACACTGTGCAATCAGGAGTGTTCCATCCTCGACTGCATACACTAAGCGGTGACAGCTGTCTATTCTGCGAGACCAGAAACCGGCTAACTGATGCTTGAGTGGTTCGGGCTTACCGATACCGGTAAACGGTTCGCGCTGAATTTCCCGGATCAGTTGATTGATGCGTTTGAGTATGGCCCTGTCGCTCTTCTGCCAGTAAAGGTAGTCCTCCCACGCAGCGGTTGAGAATTTGCTCATCATTCCGACAACTCTCGAACTTGTCCGCCTCCTGCGCGTAGCTCCTCCACCGAATCAAGCAATCGTCTGGCTCCATCCGGATTCCGGAGCAGGTACGCTGTTTCTTCAAATGCGTGATAATCGTCAAGTGAAAGGATGACAACCGGTTTACCACGCTGGCTGGTCACAACAACAGGAACGTGATCTTCATTGACTGAGCGCATGACATCTGCCAGATGCTGTCGCGTAAAGGTATAGGTCAAGGCATTCATAGCTGGTGTCTCCTCGGCGAGTTATGTACGTAACATAGTACATATCGGTTCAAACAACAAGGGATGAGCGTCTCCGCGTGAGGCGATTTTTTTCACAGCATCAGATAGTAGAGAGGGAAGAGGGAGGTGTCATGGACGTGAAGTTTAACGGCAATTCAGCTCAGTGCCGATCATCCTGAAAAAAGCATTTGAAACACGGAGCGACTGAGCAACGGATTGAAATCCGGGCAAAATTCATTGAGAAAATCATTTCAAAGACTCACCTTTTTGGAGAAACCCTCTCTTGGTGCAACGTCTTGATTTCTCGGTTGCTCCGTTGCTCCGTGTTATTCGAACTGTGTTTTTAGGATCATTACTCCTGCGGGGCCAGCGCCTCAGGCTGAACCCACTCCCGGAGTAGTTCGGTGATGTAGTGAATCTCCCGGCCGACGCAGAGCCTGATCCCCATGTCCGCGGCCCGCTGCCGGTGAGAGTCGAGGAGCGGCTGGTAACTGACCAGGAGAACCCGGGCCTGACGCCCCCCCAACTGCTGCCGCACGCCGTCCAGCTTGTAGAGAGCGTCCGCGCCGGGGGCGTCCGGATTGAGGGTGCACTGAAACCGCTTGGTCTTGCATTCGATGATGTGAAGCCGGTTCCCCGCCAGAAACGCCACGTCCAGCTCATTTTTGATCGCCGCCGCGTCATTCAGCCGGACATATTCCAGCCCCCGCGCCACTTCCTGGATGGAGGAGTCTTCGGTCCGGAGCTGCTCCAGGTGGGTTGAGACATGGTCCTCCAGCCAGCCGCCATTCACGTAACGGCGGGCCCCCTCGTCGGGGAAACAAAGCCGGTCCCCCTGCCGCTCCACCAGGTTGAACTCGGCGAAGCGATCGATGAGGTTCTGCAGCTCGCCCCATTTCAGATAGCCGCTGTCCAGGGGGAGGGTGCAGCGGTCGCCATCCACATGGTAGGCGAACCAGTTGAGGCTGGCCATCGGTTTCGCCAGCCGCTCCACCCCGCCGATCAGCTCCCGGGTCAGGGCGCGCAGCCCCCGCGGCATGGAGGTGTCGGCCGGGTTCTCCCCGATGGCCGCGCCGTGGGCCCGGAGAAAGTCGGTGAGGCTCATCTGTCCTGTCAGCGGGGAGAGCCGCCCCTCCTCCGGGTGAAGCCAGACCAGGCAGTTGCGCTCCGGATGGACATAGAAGATCGGCCGCTCGGCGCCGCGAAACGCCTCATAGGCGCCGATGGCCGCCGGACCGAAGGCCCCGGAGAGATTGAGCGCCACATCATGGGGGCCACGCCCCATGAGGATGCTCAAGACCTGATTCCGGACCGCGGAGACGCTCCAGGGGTCCCGGAGGAACTTCAGATGCACGGTGATCCCTTCCGGCCGGAGGATCGACTCCAGCCAGCGGGCCTGGGGTTCACGATCAGGGCTCACCAGCAGATACATATCAGAGGGGCGCAACAGGGGATCGAGGGCAGGAAGGGCAGCGTCGATGGAGACGTCATGCACCAGACAGAGATGGCTACGACAGCGCATATGGAGCGGCTCCTCTCAGAACGGAATCCTACGATACTGCACCTTTATGAGACAATCGCCGTGGTTTGTCAAGAATTCCCTGCACCCCCCCGCTCCTCATCCCGCAGCCCCTCGATGATCTCCTGCAGCCTCTCCGCCTGCGCCAGGATAATGGTCAGGTGCTCCTGCACCACCGGGTCGTCCGGACGCTCGTTCTGGAGGAGTTCCGCCCTCCCGATGATGATGAAGAGCGGCGTATTCAGTTCATGGATCATGTCGGTTACCCCCCTGCCGTTTCTGATTCGGCGGCCGGCCGCGCGGCGCCGGCTCTCCCAGGCCGTACGCTTCCATCTTGCGGTCCAGGGTTCTGCGGCAGACGCCGAGGATCGCGGCGCTGCGGCTCTTGTGCCCTCCCGTGGCCTCCAGGATACAGGCGATATGCTCCCTCTCCAGCTGTTCCAGGGAGCTCTCCAGGCTCCCCACGACGGCCCGGGGCCCCGACACACCGTCGCTCAGGGTGAGGGGCAGGCTCTCCGGCGTTATCTCGCACCCCTCCGCCAGGATGATCGCCCGCTCCATGATATTCCTCAGCTCCCGGACATTGCCTGGCCAGGAGTAGGCGATGAGCAGCCGCCGCGCCTCGGTGGAGATTCCAGTGACCCTCTTCTTCATCTGGCTGTTGAACAGGGCAAGGTAATAGTCGGTCAGCGGTTCGATGTCGTCCCGCCGTTCCCTCAAGGGGGGGAGCTTCAGAGTTATGACACTGAGCCGGAAGAAGAGATCTTCACGGAACCGCCCGGCGGCGACCTCCCGCTCCAGCTCCCGGTTGGTGGCCGCGACGAAGCGGACATCCACCCGCCGGGAGTTGCCGGCCCCCACCGGAAAGAACTCCCCCTCCTGAATGGCCCTCAGGACCTTGGCCTGGATCGCCGGGGCCATGTCGGCGATCTCGTCGAGAAAGAGCGTCCCGCCATCGGCCTCCTCCAGAAACCCCTTGTGGCTGGCGACGGCGCCGGTAAACGCCCCCCGGAGATGGCCGAAGAGCTGGCTCTCCAGGAGCGATTCGGAAAAGGCGGCGCAGTTGATGGATAAGAAGGGACGGTTGCTGCGGGGACTCTGCCGATGGATGACCCGGGCGATGAGCTCCTTGCCGGTCCCCGACTCACCCAGGATGACGATATTGGCGCTGCTGCCGGCAACCTTGAGGGCCAGGTCATGAATCTCGCGAAACCGCTCACTCCGGAAGACGATGGCCCCCGCAGCGTCCGGACTCTTCAGCTGACTGCGAAGTTCCCGGTTTTCCCGTCTCAGAAAATCGTTCTCCAGGGCGTGCCTGATGCTCACCAGGAGCTTGGCCCGCGGGCACGGCTTGGTGATAAAGTCATAGGCGCCCAGCCGGATCGCCTTCACCGCGTCATCGATGGTGCCGAACGCCGTCATCATGATGATCTGCAGCTCCGGTCGCAGCTGCCGGAGCTGTTCCAGCAGCTGCAGGCCGCTCACCTCCGGCATCCGGACATCCAGCAGAAGAAGCGCAGCATCCCCCCCATCCCTGAGCCGCTGTATCAGCTTTTCCCCGGAGGCGAAGCACTCCACCGCCATCCCCTCGTTACCGAGCATCCGGGAGAAGAGGGCCAGAGACTCCTCTTCGTCGTCGCAGATGAGCACCCTGACGCCGGTCATGAGATCACCTCCTGTTTCTTGAGTAACTTCCGCCCCGCAAAAAGTGACCATATCATACGATAAATCGACAGAATGTTACAAACAGAAAGAACTGCCCAAGATTCATCTACGCCGAGTCCGTCATTATCACCTGCAATTACCGGCGAGTAGCACTAAATTCGAAATAATTCGCAACGGCTGCGAATCGGCACGGATATTGAATACCACCCAGCAAGGAGATGTACCTTCATGAGTTCGAAAATGACTATCAGACAGAAGACCCTGCTTCTCACCATCCTGATCCTGGCGGGATCGCTCCTGCTGGTCTTCCTCATCACCCGCAGCATCATCATCTCCGAGGTCTCCCCCCTGGAGAGCCGGCAACTCTCCGACCGGCTCAAGATCGTCACCTATCTCCTGGAGCAGAAACAGCGTGACCTGGGGAAATGGGTCGTGGACTGGGCGGACTGGGATGACGCGTACGATTTCATGAAAACCGGCGCCTCCAAATTCATCACCATCGATCTGAGCCCCAGCTATTTCAAGGTCTATGACATCGAGCACCTCCTGTTCATGCTCCCCGACGGACGGCCTCGCTACGCCTGCTCCTATACTTTTTCCGATCAGAGCAGGCGGCGGCTCTCTCCTCTCCTCCTGGAGAAGCTGAAAGAGCTGGCGACACTGGGCAGCCGGAAGGGGACGGTTGAGGCGACCTCGGGACTCTTCCGGCTGGGGGGGACCTTCTATGTGGCGTCGACCCATCCGGTCCTCACCTCCAAGGCGCAGGGTCCGTCCCGGGGGATGCTGGTGTTCGCCAATGAGCTGGAAGAGGCGGAGCTGCAGGAGCTGGGAAAGACCGTCTCCCAGCCGTTTCAGCTCATGCCGCTCACGGACCGACGGATCCCGGCCGCCACCAGGGAACTGCTGCTGCGTCTCCCCCCGGGGAAGAGACAGCTGGAACGGTTCAGCAGCGAGCAGGAGATCGAAGGGTATTCCCTGGCGGCCGATATCCTGACCGGAGAGAGATTCGCGGTCCGGATGACGGCGGCCAGAAGCTTCACCGCCGAAGGGCGACGGGTCACCGGCTACTTCGTCTGGGCCCTTTTCGGCGTAGGCGCCCTGCTCATCACCACCATGCTGCTCCTGCTCAACCGGACCGTGCTCCTCCCCCTGAAGAGCCTGAGCGGCAAGGTCTCTTGCCTGGACTTCACCCAACCCGACACCCTGCTGACCGAACCGGACGGAGCAGAGCTGAACAACCTGGCCCGGAGCATCAACGGCGCCATGGGCTTCCTGAAACAGGCGCGTCAGGAGGCGGAGAGCGCCACCCGTGCCAAGAGCCGCTTTCTCGCCACCATGACCCATGAGCTCCGGACGCCGCTCAACGCCATCCTCGGCCTGTCAGAATCGCTCCTGGCGCGGCTCAGGGGCCCGCTCACCGATGAGCAGTCGGCGGCGCTGCAGAGCATCCACGGCAGCGGGGAGCATCTCCTCTCCCTCATCAACGACATCCTGGATATCTCCAAGATCGAAGCGAACAAGATGGAGCTCTTCCTCGAAGAGATCTCCCTGCAGGAGCTCTGCGAGGAGTGCATCGGTTACATGACCGCTCCCGCGGCGGCCAAGGGAATCACCCTCATCAGCGGGAGCACGGAGGCGCCCCGACTGTTTCGCGCCGACCGCCGGCGGATGAAACAGATCCTCCTGAATCTTTTGGACAATGCCGTCAAGTTCACCCCCCGGGGGGGGAGTGTCCAGCTGGAGGTGACCGGTGACCCTGCCGGAGGCGGGGTGCGGTTCGCGGTCAGAGACAGCGGCATCGGGATCGGCGAGGCGCAGCAGCAGGAGCTCTTCCACCCCTTCACCCAGGTGGATGACAGCCTCTCCCGCCGCCATGAAGGGACCGGCCTGGGGCTCGCCCTGGTGGCGCAACTGACCGCCCTGCATCACGGGAGCGTGACCGTGGCGAGCCGGCCCGCCGAGGGGAGCTGTTTCACGGTGACCATCCCCTTGCAGGCGGAGGGAACTACCGCCACCTGCCGCACCCCAGTCACCAATAACCAGTCACCGGTCGCCGCTCCCGCGTCAGCAGTCACCGTTTCCCGTTCCCGACTCATCCTCCTGGCCGAAGACAACCAGGTCGCCTTCGACATGGTGGCGAGCTATCTGCAGGGTGAAGGGTACCGGATCATCGGCGCCGGTTCTGGAGATGAAGCCGTGGCTCTCACCGAACGTGAGCTGCCGGCGCTGGTCCTCATGGATATCCGGATGCCCGGCATGAGCGGCATCGAGGCGATCCGGCGGATCAGGGAGCTCCCCTCCCCTGCCGGGGAAATCCCCCTCATCGCCCTCACCGCCCAGGCTTCGCCGGAGGAGCGGGAGCGTTGCCTGGCGGCCGGCGCCGACGCTTTTGTGAGCAAACCGATCCGGCTCCGCCAGCTCACCGAGATAATCGGGAACCTGCTCGGCGCACGCAGCGTAAGCGAACATCAATAGGCTGTCCACTTGCAAGCAATAATAAAGGAGTATCCGGCATGGCATCTATTTCGATAACTCAACTCGTTAGAGCCGCAATCATTACCTCTTGCTTGGTGGCAGCCTGTCCGATGTTTGCCATAGGGATGACTCCGGCAACTTCAGGCGCACTGAGCCATACAGACCAGGGGGAAATAAGTAACGGTTTTTTTGGAGGAATCCGTAATGGAGCCACATTTGTTCTGTTGTTGTCAGAACAGGGCGGAGTCAGATTCTATCGGATTCAATCTGCCGTTACCGTGGAGTACAACGGAAAAAGGATCGATGTCTCAAAGCTCCCCGAAAAGACACCAGTCAGGATAACAACCATCAAGGGCTTGGTCGTCGAGATTGATGTGCTGGAGGTAGGGCGATGAAACGAATACTGCTGGCAGTCGGCTGTCTGTTCTTTTTTCATTCCGGTACAGCTTTAGGGGCGCCATCTTCGCCGGTCTGGACACCAAATACAACCACTGGAGTGAATGAGCTTGGTCCACATACAGTGAGCTTTACCTCTGCAACCGCACTTGACTGCACTAGTGCGAGCGGAACCAATATCTTTATAACCAGCGGTTCCAGTTGCAGCGGAGGGACGGTCTTCGGGTCGGTAAGTATCGGCTGTGATTCCGTTGCGAAAACCATAACCATCACACCAACCGCGAGCTTGTCATCCGGCACCCAGTACTCGGCCTGTGCAAAAAGCATAAAAGATAAAGCAACACCTACCGCAGGTACTTATACCGGCCCGTCAACGTTTACTTTTACCATTCGCGACTATAAGCCACCGTACATGGTATCGTATGTCCCACTAGTGACAACAACATCGAGCACCTCACCTAATATTGCACCAACCTTTTTCGAAGCCATGAATACAAGCTCAGCCACAGTATCAGGTTCAAATCCTTCAATTAATCTGATCAATGTGACCGACGGCAATATCCCGGTGCCTCTCAATGCCCCTGTCTGGTCGAATTCGAACAAAACGGTAACCGTGACACCGTCATCAGCCCTCGCATCCCTGAAAACATACCGAGTGACCCTCACGGCCGGTCTGACCGATACGAGCAGCAACGCACTTGATTGCGTCAACTACTCTTGTACGTGGATGTTCAATGTCGACAACCAGCCAGTGACCCTCGTGTCGTTTTCGCCTAACACCGCCTATCTAAATACCATACCGAACGCCATAACGGCCACCTTCAGCGATACCATCACTACGACAACTATAACCAGCAGCACCTTTTCGGTCAAAAAAGTTACAACCGCGGTAGCAGGCGCCTACAGCTTCGATGCCGGTTCCAATACCGAGTCATTTACACCAACAGCGGCCTTCACTGACGGCGCCTACAACATCACCCTGACCACCGGCATCAAGGACGCGGCAAGCCCCACCCCGAATGCCCTCGATATGAGCCATTCATGGTCATTCATTCTGGACACTGTAGCCCCCGTGGTGGCAAGCACCTCGCCTGCAAATAATACCTCGGACATCTCGATAACATCGCCTATCACTATAAACTTCACCGAACTGAACAATATGCTCGCCTCGTCCATGAATAGCGCCACGGTATACATATCCGACGGATCACAAAACATACCTGCAAGCATTTCCTATGATTCAACGGCAAAAAAACTAACGCTTACTCCGGCTACCGGTCTCGACTTCAGCATGCCCTACACCGTCACCCTGACCAGTGGAGTTACGGATCTGGCAGGAAACGCCCTTGGACAATACAGTTTCAGCTTCACCACCCAGGTAGCGTCACTGAATACCTACACGGTGGTGCCGCCCTATGTCTGTACCAACGTGAAACCGAACGTGCTCATCATCCTCGACAATTCCAACAGCATGGATGAAGATTTCCAAAACAACGCCATCGGTTCACCAAAGTGCACCGATCCTAACGATCTCAATACCTGCAGCAGGTCGATCATCGCCCGGCAGGCCCTCACGTCCATCGTGAACGCCTACGGCAACATCATGCGCATCGGCATCATGAGCTACAAACTTCCTTCGGTATCCAAGTACTTCCTGCACAATTCCGCGTATTTCAACTCGTTCGATCTGAAATCATACTGCCCGACTCCCCCATCGGACGGGTCATGCTCCAACTACTGTGTTCAAGAAGATCCAAAGACCGGAACCTATTCCCCTTCCGCCGCTGAAATTGCCTGCAGAAATTCATGTCAAAACGGAATTTCGGGTGTGGCTGCCGGGAATCCGGCATTTCAGGTCAATTACCGGGATGCAATAACCACGACGGGCGGTACGGGAGGGTCTAACGGAACTGCGGTCAACAGCGCCAAGCGCAAGACATACTGCTCGCTTATCTACCCGAAGACGCGCAAGAATACAGATACCAACGGAACTACGACCTACTATGGCATGCCGGGGACGTACTATGACAGCTCGAACCATGGAATAAGTTATACCTACTCAAGCGGGTACAGTTCTACTGAATATCCAGCTCAAACCGACTCTTATTATACCTGTACCAGCAAGACCGGCGCAAACGACGCGACCACCGGATTCGCCGGATGCACTGGTCCGCAGGGCTTTATTCCCACAGATGATGACTATGCTCTTGGATTCTACGATTTTGGGGTTAGGAATAGTTGGTATTATACCAGTCAGACCTTTTTTACCAACAGTTCGCCTGGTGGCGGATATTTGAATGTGCCGATAGCTGATAACGTCTCCCCTGGGAATACCCAATTGACTTCACTCTTGACCTCCCTGGGGGGGAATCGGACGCCGGTTGCTTTCCAGAACGATGAAACCGGGTACATGTCATGCACCAACACATCGAACCCGAACGCCTGCAGCTACATCATCAATGCCGGCCTGACCCCCACCGCCGGGACACTTCAGAGCGCCCTCAACTACTTCAAAGGCGCCATGGTTCAGGGAAGCACCACCCCCCTCGCCTCACCCATCCAGTATTCCTGCCAAAAGAATTTCATTATCTACGTTACCGACGGAGCGCCCAGTGTCACCGAAAGCGGCGCGACCGGAGCATCAACCGACCTTATGCCTACGGTCCTGACCAAGCTTGACGCTCTGCGATGCCCGCCCAACGGGGGATCTGGAAATTGCAATGTAACGGTTAATTCTATAAACTACGATGTAACGTCCTATATTCTGGGTGTGGGACTGGTAGCTGCCGACAAGACAAACGTGGATGCCATGGCTGTCCATGGCGGCACTGACAGAAACGGCCAAGCCTATTATGCGGACAACCCGACACAGCTCAACAATTCTCTCATCGATATCTTCAACAATATCCTCAACCAGCTTTCATCCGGAACTGCCGCCTCCATTCTGAGTAACGCCGAGGGAAGCGGAGCCGTCATTCTCCAGGCGATCTTCTATCCCAAAAAAGTCTTTTCCAACAATACGGTTGCGAACTGGACCGGCGAACTCCTGAATTTCTGGTACTACCTCGATCCATACATTAACACCAGTTCTATTCGCGAGGACACGGATTATTCTGACGCCACCGGGGCGGCCACCCATAACTTGAACCTGACCAATGACTATATTGTAAACTTCTTCTTTGATACCTCCATGAAGGCTACCAGGGTAAAACTCTTCCAGGACACCAACGGAGACGGCATCGGCGAGACCCTGATAAGAACCGATTATCCCGAAACCGTCAAGAGCCTCTGGAAGGCCGGCACACTTCTCTGGAAGCGCGATCAGACCGATAACACCCAAAAACGTACCATTTACACGAATACATCCGGCACACTGCGCACCTTTTTCAGTCCAACCGACACTGCTGACAGTTCAGACGCTACCGCGACAGACCTTCGACGGTATCTTCAGGCGTCGGACGTGACCAGCGCCAAGCAGTTGATCAATTACATCAGTGGAATTGATTATCCTGGTGACGCCACGCTGCGCAACCGCACCGTCACCATCGGCAGCACTAGTGGTGTCTGGAAACTTGGCGACATTGTGACATCGACACCTCGGGTCCTCTCGACT
This sequence comes from uncultured Geobacter sp., assembly GCA_903857795.1. Lineage (GTDB taxonomy): Bacteria > Desulfobacterota > Desulfuromonadia > Geobacterales > CAIOGM01 > CAIOGM01. Next base: position 46,951 of record CAIOGM010000159.1, on the reverse strand, counting down.
GTACCTCAGAACAACTATCATATGCAGCCTCCGTCGGGGTACAATGACTCCTCGTATTACTCTTTTATCAATTCCAATGAGTACAAGGCCCGTGGTTCTGTGTTCGTTGGCGCCAATGACGGCATGCTCCACGCGTTCAAACTCGGGCTGCTCGATGTCACGGCCAGCGGCGCCCAGAAGGCGACTCTTAGCGGCAGTAATCTGGGAAGTGAGCAGTGGGCCTATATCCCCCGGAATGTCCTTCCGTACCTCAAATACCTCGCCGACCCTTCTTATGGTCATCTTAATTTCGTCGACCTGACCAGCACCATTGCCGATGTCAGCATTGGTACCGTGGGTACCTGCACGCATTACTGGGACTGCAGCAAAAACAGCAGTCAAGTGGTAGGCAGCAGTGCCGTAAATCCCGTTAACCCCAACGATCTCGCAGTCGAAACCAACTGGCGGACCGTTTTAATCGGCGGAATGGGTTTGGGAGGGGCCAGCAGGAGAAGTTCTGCGGGATGCACAAATTGTGTCAGAACTCCAATTGTTGACCCGGCTAACAATTCAGTAAGCATGGGATATTCTTCATATTTTGCGCTAGACATAACCAAACCGGGGCAACCGGCACTCCTCTGGGAATTCACCAATAACCGGCTAGGGTATTCTACCGCGGGACCGGCAATCATCAGGGTGGGGCCTCGGAATAAGAACGGCCGCTGGTTAGCCTTGTTTGCCTCTGGTCCCACAGGCCCCATTGACACGACGACACACCAGTTCCTGGCCAAGTCGGATCAACCCCTGCGGCTGTTCATCGTCGATCTCAAGGATGGTTCACTGGTTCAGACGATCAATACGGGGATTCCTAATGCATTCGCCGGTTCACTCCAAGGAGGCGCCCTGGATGCCGACCGGTGGAATTTGTCCTTACTCGGAAACTACCAGGACGATGTGGTCTATATTGGGTATGTTAAACAGAATACTTCGGATGACACTTGGACCGATGGCGGGGTGCTCCGCGTAATGATAAAGCCAAGCACCGCTGATCCTTCCACTATTCAGACAGGGACATTTAATGTAAGCTCGAACGATTTTGTGACAAGTATTGTTATAGATGGTATCGGGCCGGTAACCTCATCCATTGCACGGTTGCAAGACCGTAAAAATAAGCACTTTTGGCTCTATTTCGGGACCGGTCGTTATTATTTCAAGACGACCGCTGCCGGGGACCTTGACGATTGCGCCACTCAGCGCAACATTTTTGGAATCAAGGAGCCGTGCTATACTTCTGCCAATGCTATAGACACTACCTGCACCACCACGGTTGACTCCACAAAACTAACCAACCAATCAGGAGTAGGCTATACAACTGCCTCCACAAACAGCTTGGACACCCTCAAGGATAAAGGCTGGTTCATTACCTTGGATGCGGCCGCTGGCAGTTCCTGTGCCGAGAGGGTAATCACCAATCCGGTTGCGCTATCCACAGGAGCGGTATTTTTCACCACCTTTCTTCCGTCATCGGATATCTGCGCGTATGGAGGTAATTCCTACCTGTGGGCGTTGAAATACGATACAGGATTTGTGCCATCAAGCGCGTCGATGTACGGCAAGGCCATCATTCAAATGTCAACAGGAAGTTTCGAGTCAACTCAGTTTAATGATCCGAGCAACCCGTCAAGCACTCCATTCTCTGCGAGAGAAAGCCGTCGGACAGGGACCGCGATGCAAGGGAAACCACCCGCCGACCCGCCGACCATCATTAATCGAAGCCAGAATCAACCGGTGAAGAAGGTCCTTCATATCCAGGAAAGATGAGAATGATACCGGTTCCCCAGTACACCAGGTCGGTGCAGTTGGTTATCATGCTTTCTCTGCTGAACCTGTTGATTAGCGGGTCGGCTTTTGCCGAAGTGTTTCAATATACGGACAGTAACGGCACGCTGGTCTTCGTTGATGAAGCCGGCAAGGTTCCCGTCCACTACCGTAGCCGGACAACAGTGAGACCGGCCGACAAAGCTCCGGAGTCAAGAGCCACGCGCAGCGGAGTAATAGTGTCCGACAACAAGGTCTATCTGACGGTAACCGTCAGACATCGCGGCAAAACCGTGAACTGCCGGTTCCTTCTGGACACGGGCGCCTCGGTCACGATCATCTCGGAGAGCCTCGCGGAGAAACTCGGGATACCAACAGAGGAGACCACGCAGGGGTTGACCCGGGTAGCCGATGGAAGAAATATTCAATCACGACGCACAACTCTGGATACGCTCACGGTCGGCCCGAAGACACTCCACGACATCGACGTCGGCATCCTCCGGGTGACCGGCCCGCCACTCCCCTTCGAGGGGTGGCTCGGCATGAACTTTCTCGGACAGTTCAGGCACCAGCTCGACGTAAACACCCAGACCATCCTCTGGAGCGAGTGACGAAAAACCATCCTGCAAACTAATGACGGCGCTAAGGTAAAAAAAGTCCTGCATATCCAGGAGCGGTGACTCCGCCTCCCTCCCTCTACCGCCCACAACAACGGCGCGCTCCCCTTTTCGGGAGCGCGCCGTTGCTTTTCTCCCTTCGACCCCCGCCCTTCCCCCTGCAACAACTCCCGGCGCCCTGACCATCACCCGGCCTCCCCTGCCAGGAATGTTGAGCCATGGAGTCAGAGAGCGGTGTCACCCTGCAAGAAATGACCGGTTTACCCCGGAGCGTCCCAGGACTGCTCGAGACCGACTCATTTTGGCCGGGGGGGGGTGACACGATCTGACAGGCTGATTTTTATACATTTTCTCCAGAATTACCAGAATTTTGGTGGTTATTTTCATAGCAAAATTACATTTGGCATAATATTTGAATAATTTTTAATTATTCAAATATTACACAGATCCACGCATAGTGAAAAATCGGCCACCATGAAGACAATCATCATCCAAGAGGTATCCCATGAACAAGAGAGTGCAGACGATCTTCAGAATAGTGTGCGGACTGACCGTGGTGTTGGCTGCCGTGCATTGCACACCGGCATGGGCGGCGGTGATGAACGACTACTGCATACAACCGCCGTTCATTACCCAGACAATCCCGCCGCTGGTCCTCCTGAGCATGAGCAAGGACCATAAAATGTACTATGCCGCATACAATGACGCCTCTGATCTGAACGATGACGGGCAACTGGACGTAGGGTACAAGCACGGCATCGATTACTACGGCTATTTCGACCCGTACAAATGTTACACCTACAGCAGTTCCAACAAACTGTTTTCTCCGACCAGCCTCACCACCGACAAATACTGTTCCGGCACCAGCAGCGAGTGGGCCGGCAATTTTCTCAACTGGCTCTCCATGACCCGGATGGACGTTGTCCGGCGGGTTCTCTATGGTGGCAGCAGGACAACCGATACGGCTACCAGCACCATCCTCAGCGGGGAACAGATCCCTCGCGACGGTCACAGCTGGGGGAAGGAGTATCCCCGGTATGAGGATATGGCAAAAACTCCGGCGCCGGCGGACCAGCGCAAGCTGTTCCCCAGTGCCGTTTCCGGGAAACGAAGCCTGTTTTGCGTGACCACCAACGACAGCAGCTCTTCCCCCAGGAGCTTGATCAGAGTCGTCGCCGATCCCGGCACGATAACCACTGCCGATGTCTCAAACGGTAACGCGATATTCCCCTTGCGCCCCTGGCACTGGGCATCAGTGGACGGCGCCGACACCATCTGCGCCACCAACAAGATCGACAATAACAACGACGGGGTGGCCGAATCGGTAACTTTTTCCAGCGTTGACTATGAGGTCAGTGTCAAGGTATGCGATAGCAGCTACCTTGAGCCGGTGCCGGGTAAATGCCAACAGTACGGGGCAAACTACAAACCAGTGGGGATCCTGCAAAAATTCGGCACATCCGACGGGACAAAAGTCTGTTCAAAGACGTTGAATAAAAGCTGCACTTCCGATACCGACTGTAACGCCGCCAACAACGGCGGCACGGCGATTGGCGTCTGTCTTGACCGTTCCAGCATGTACTTTGGCCTGCTCACCGGCTCGTACAAAAACCCGCAGGCAGGCGGTGTCCTGCGGAAACAGATCAGCAGCGTGCTCGATGAGATCAACAACTCCACCGGACTCTTCGACAACACCCTCAATGCCAAGGGGAATATCATCGGAACTCTGGAAAACTTCCGCTGCCCCTTGAGCTACCCCCTGCCGACTCACTGGGGGAACCCCATGGGTGAAATCATCTACGAGTCGCTGCGCTACATTGTCGGGTTAGGGAGCGCCACCACGGCCTTCTCAACAGGAATCACCAATGGGTCGACCGGAAGCAGCACGCTGGGCAACGATAACGACCTCAATCTGCCCGCTCCCTCCTGGGATACTCCTCTGACAAATTTCCCTTCATGTTCAAAGCCGTTCGTGCTCCTCTTCAGTGACATTTACAACAGTTACGACTCCGACCAGATTCCCGGCTCGGATTTCGGCACAATCGCCGCCACTACGACCAACGACCTGCCACACCTCAATGTCAAGGCCCTCACCAACACCATCGGAACCAATGAAGCGTTGACAACCGCCATGATCGGAGAGGTCAAGGGGGTCAATTCCGACACCTTCTGCACGAAAAAAACCTTCAGCAGTACCGGCAAGCTGGGGAGCAGCCGGGGCTTATGCCCTGCCGAACCGGACGAGCAGGGGAGTTTTTCGCCGGCAGCCATGGCCTTTTACGGCCATACCAAGATCTCGACGGAACTTCCCGGCAAGCCCAATGTGACGTTCTATTCCCTCCCGTTCCCCTCGTACGTCCCGGAGCTGAAAATCAAGGCCGGATCCAGCACGATGACGATTATTCCCACCGGACAATCCATGGCAAACGGCACGGTAAACGGCATCACCTGGAACTGCTCCGGTCAGTACACCCAGTCTCTCTCGCCGACTACGCAACCGGATACCTCGGTCAATACTCCCTCAAAAGGGCTGGTTCTTACTCCGTCCGGGACGTCCACCGGCGCCTGCCCACGCTTACAGATGGTGAGTTACTATATCCTCGGCGATCCGCTGTACGATACCGCGACGGGATTGATGAAATATGTCCGGTTCAGGATCAGTTCCGACGACATCGGCGGGGGGGACTACGACATGGATACCCTGGCGGAATATGAGGTCTGTGAGGGGGCAAGTTGTCCCCGGAAGAGCTGTGGAACCAACAATTACAACTATTGCACGTCAACGGAATGCTCAGCGGGACATTGTCCGGATGTGCCCAACGGCAGGGTCAGGGTAACAGTGGAGTCCAAATACTCTTCCGCCGGCAATGATGCGGCCATCGGCTTCGTGGTGGCGGGGACGACAACCGATGGGCTGTATCTCCCTGTCAGAAAATGGAACAATCCGACTGATTGCACCCCCTTACACTATACCGAACACGGCTACTGCTCCCAGAGTGCGACCATCAGGCAACTCCCTGAAACCCGCGCCATGATCTTCACTCCCGACGGCACAGGAGGGACACTCCCCAAGAATCCCCTCTGGTTCGCCGCCAAGTATGGGGCATTCAACGATATCAACGGCGACGGAGTTCCTTATACCGACAGCAGTTGCGGAACCGCGACTCCGGCAAGCGGGTGCCATGAATGGGATTCCCAAAACAGCGGTGACCCGGATACCTATTATCTGATCTCCAACCCCTTGCAGATGGAACAGCAGCTGAACAAGGCGTTAACCGACATTCTCAAGAGGGTCGCCTCGGGTACTGCCGCCTCGATTCTCAGCAACAGCGAAGGGACCGGCGCCAACCTTATCCAGGCAATCTTTTACCCCTCCAAGATCTTCGGCAGCAGTACCACCTCCACGGTGACCTGGAGCGGAGAGTTGCTGAACCTCTGGTACTATATCGATCCGTTCATCGGCAACAGCACCATCCGGGAAGACACGGGATATACTTCGGGAAGCCATCTCTTGAATCTGGCCACGGACCGGATCGTCCGCTTCTTTTTTGACAGTAATCCCAGTGTGAATCAGACCAAGGTTGAATTTATCAAGGACACCAACGGTGACGGTGTCGGTGACAGTTCCGACGGTTTCGCCTACCCTGAGGATGTTCAGGCCCTCTGGCGGGCAGGAGCGCTCCTCTGGTCCACCGCCCCGGCAGACCGCACCGTGTACACCAGTTGTCTCCCCACCGCGACCTGCACCAACGGCTTCATGGGGTTCACCGCCGCCAATAACACCAAAATCCAGTCATATCTGCAGGCCGCCAGCGGCGCCGAGGCCTCGGACATCATCAATTATCTCCTGGGGACGGATAAAACCGGCTACCGGAGCCGCAACGCCTACATCGGCACTCAGGCCAACGTCTGGAAACTGGGAGATATTGTCTCCTCGACGCCCAAAATTGAATCGGGTTTGCCGGTCAACAATTACCATCTGCTCAAACCGGCAGGATATAACGATTCAACCTATACCTCGTTCTTCTCGACCAGCAGCTACAAGAATCGCGGGATGGTGTTCGCCGGCGCCAATGACGGTATGCTCCATGCCTTCAAACTCGGGACAATGGATGTCACCCAGCACGGCGCCGTGAAGGCGACCCTGAGTGGCGCCAACCTGGGGACGGAGCAGTGGGCGTTCATCCCGAAACAGGCCCTCCCCTATCTCAAGTACCTCGCCGACCCGGCGTACAACCACCTGTATTACGTGGACGCCACCCCGGTCATCGCCGACATCAGCAGCGCCAAGGCTACCGCCTGCACGAGCACCGACTACTGGGATTGCACCAGAACCGCCGCCAGTTGGAAGAGCATCCTCATCGGCGGCATGGGACTCGGCGGGGCGACACGAATCACCGGTGACAGTTGTACCGATTGCGTCAAGACCCCCCGGACCGACCCCGCCGATGGGACCAAAGGGCTGGGCTACTCCACCTACTTCGCCCTGGACGTTACCGATCCGACAGCCCCTAAGTTGAAGTGGGAATTCTCCGACCCTGATCTCGGCTACAGCATGAACGGTCCGGCGATCCTCAGAGTCGGCGACAAAACCAAGAACGGCAGGTGGTTTGCCGTCTTCGTCTCAGGCCCCACCGGCCCTATCGACACCACCAATCACCAGTTCATGGGAAAATCAGACAAACCGCTGAAGGTTTTTGTTCTTGACGCGGAGAGCGGAACCCTGGTGACCACCATCAGCACTCTGAAAGACAATTCAACCATTGCCAACGGTTTCGGGGGTTCGTTGAGTGGCGGCCCCATCGACTCGGACCGCTGGAATTCCTCCTCGCCCGGTAATTACCAGGATGACGCCCTCTATTTTGGTTACGTGGCGAGAGCCGGTTCCTCGGGGTCCTACAGTTGGACCGACGGCGGGGTGCTGCGGCTGATGACCTATGAAAATATCGATCCAACCACCTGGAAGCTCAGCAAGGTTATCAGCGGTATCGGGCCGGTGACCACGGCCATGGCGCGACTTCAGAACCGGAATAAGGACAATGAAAATCTCTGGCTCTATTTCGGGACCGGACGTTATTTCTACCGTTCCGGCGCCACCGGGGTGGATGATAGCAGCGGCCAGAGGGGCATCTTCGGCATCAAGGAACCCTGTTATTCAGCGGCCAATGATCTTAAAAACAGCAGTGATACCTGCGAGGATACCCCCCTTACGTTCAGTAACCTGACCAATCAGTCAACCGGCGCGACCAGTGCATTGACGGTGGGGACCGATAAAGGGTGGTATATCAATCTTGATCCGGCGGCATCCACCACCGGCGCGGAACGGATCGTCACCAACACGGTAGCGTTGACCAATGGTCAGGTATTTTTTACCTCGTTCAAACCCACCGCCGACATCTGCGGCTTCGGGGGGACATCCTATCTCTGGGGAGTGGCCTACAACACCGGATACCAGATCCCCCCCGGGTCACTTCAGGGGAAAGCCCTGATACAGATGTCCACCGGAGCGTTCGAACAGATCAATCTCAGTTCGGGGAGTCCCGGCCAGAACGTCTCCATATTCACCGACAAGGAAGAGCGGCGGATCGGTACGGCCCTGCAGGGTAAACCGCCGGGCGACTCGCCGCTTCTCATCACCCGCAGCGGTAACCGTCCGGTAAAAAAGATCGTCCACGTCCAGGAGAGATGAGCATGATACCGGTACTGCAGTACGCCGCAGCCATACAGCTGGTTAGCATGCTTTCGCTGCCGAACCTGTCCCATGGCGGGTCGGCTGTCGCCGACTGTTTTCACTATACCGACAGTGACGGCACGCTGGTCTTCGTGGATGAAGCGGGGAAGATTCCCGACCGCTACCGTAGCCGGACACGAGTGCGGACGACTGCCGAAGGTCGTGAGCCGAGAGCCACGAGCAGCAGCGTAACGGTATCCGACAACAGGGTCTACCTGGCGGTGACCGCCAGCCATCGCGGCAGAACCGTGAACTGCCGCTTCCTCCTGGACACGGGCGCCTCGATCACGATCATCTCCGAGAGCCTTGCGGAGAGGCTCGGCATACCGGCGGAGGAGATCACCCGGGGATTGACCCAAGTGGCCGACGGGAGGAACGTTCCGTCCCGACAGACGACCCTGGAGACCCTCACCGTCGGCCCGAAGACCCTCCACGACATCGACGTCGGCATCCTCCCGGTGACCGGACCGCCACTCCCCTTCGATGGATGGCTCGGCATGAACTTCCTCGGACGGTTCAGGCACCAACTCGACGTAACCTCCCAGACCATCCTCTGGAGCGACTGACTGACATTAAAAACCGTTCCACCGGGCAGGAATACAAATCGGGCGAACCAAAATTCGCCCCTATGTGCTACAGTACGTCTCCGGGTACTGCATACATCCGTGAAATACCCGTACCCAATCTCTCATGTTACCCTACCCCACCTGCCAGCCGGAGAATTCCCCCATGGACGAACCGCTCACCGTCCTCTGCGTGGATGACGAGGAAGACATTCTCAAGGCGTTGAAGCGCCTCTTCAGGAAGGAGTCGTTCCGGGTAGTGACGACCACCTCGGGTACGGAGGGGCTGGCCATCCTCCAGGCCGGGGGGAACTTCGGTCTGATTCTCAGCGACCAGCGGATGCCGGAAATGACCGGCACGGCATTTCTGTCAGCGGCGGCGGCCATCACCCCCCAGACCCCCCGGATCCTCCTGACCGGTTATGCCGACCTCCAGAGCACCATGGGCGCCGTCAATCAGGGAGGGGTGAGCAGGATCATCTGCAAGCCGTGGGAAGACCACGACATCCTCCTCATCGTCCGCGACACCCTGCAGAGCTACAGCCTCACACGGGAGAACCGGCGACTCGCCGCCACCATCAAAGAGCAGAACGATGAGCTGGCCCACTGGAACAGCCGCCTTACGCTACAGGTCCAGCTCCAGACGGAGCAGCTACAGCGGCAACTGGACGAGATCACCCGGCTCAAACAGAATCTTGAAACGGAAAACATCCATCTCCGCGCCGAAGTCCTGACCCACATGGACCCGGGGATGATCATCGGCGCCAGCGAGGCGCTCAACAGGGTGCTCATGCTGGCCGAGCGGGTAGCCCCCACCGACAGCACGGTGCTCATCCAGGGGGAGACCGGCACCGGCAAGGAGTTGATAGCCAACTGCATCCACCGGAACAGCAGGCGAAGCGAGCGGGTGATGCACAAGATAAACTGTGCGGCCATTCCGGAAAACCTGCTGGAGAGCGAGCTGTTCGGTCGGGAGAAGGGGGCCTTTACCGGTGCGGTCGCCCAGCAGATCGGTCATTTTGAACTGGCCGATGGCTCCACCCTCTTTCTCGACGAAGTGGGGGAGCTCCCCCTCATCGCCCAGGCAAAGCTGCTGCGCGTCCTGCAGGAGGGGCAGTTCGAGCGGCTCGGCAGCCCGAAGACCCACCAAACCGATGTTCGGGTCATCGCCGCCACCAATCGTGACCTGGCCCAGGAGGTCCGTCAGGGGCGGTTCCGCGAGGATCTCTTCTATCGGCTCAACGTCTTTCCCATCAAACTCCCCCTGCTGCGGGAACGGAGTGAAGACATCCCCCTACTGGTGTGCTTCTTCGTCAGAACCGTGGGAGAAAAGATGGGGCGCACCGTCTGCAAGATCAATCCCCGCGACATGGAGGCGCTGCAACGCTACCCGTGGCCCGGCAACATCCGGGAACTCCGCAACTGCATCGAACACTCCCTGATTTTCAGCAGCGGCGACACCCTCCAGGTCATCCTGCCAGAGGGGCCGCAGCGCCGTCAGGATCCGTTGACCCTGTCGCTGCAGGAGGTGGAACAGCAGCATATCACCGCCGTACTGGGGGGAACCAACTGGCGGGTACACGGCGAAAAAGGGGCCGCCCGCATCCTCGGACTCAACCCCAACACCCTCTTCTTCCGGATGAAAAAACTGGGGATCCCCCTGCTCAGCGAACAACGCCAGCAGACGCGGGAGAGCTGACGCCAACAAGAGGAGCGCCCTCTGATGAACCGGCGGTTACTGACGGGTCAGCTCCCGCACGGCCTGGAGCAGCTCCTTATCGTCCCACGGCTTGGCGATAATCCGGTAGGCGCCCCCCTGCTCGATGGCGTCTGCGGCGGACTGAACGTCGGCGTAGCCGGTGAGGATCATCTTGGGGATGCCGGGGGCAAAGGCCTTGGCCGCCTCGAGAAAAGCGGAACCGCTCATCTCCGGCATCCTCTGGTCACTGAGAATCAGGGCGATACCACTGGTCTTTTGCAAGATCTCCAACCCCTCCCGACCCGAGGTGGCGGTCAGCACCCGGAACGACTCCCGCCGAAAGAGCCGCCTCAGCGACTTGAGAATGTTCTCCTCATCATCGACACAGAGGATATGAAACGGCTCTTCCACCGCGTCGACCGGTCTCGTGAAACAATAATTCATCTGCTCTCCTTGGAGTTCCGCGGGGGACTCTGCAGCGCTCTCCGCAGGCGCCCTCCGCCAGGCATGTGTAGTACCAACGACATATCACGATCCATACCAATAATTGCCAGGTAAACCAAAACTAATTATTACATCAACTATATGTTATTGTTGAATTTTTACACCTCGCACAAGAAATTCGCGGTTCGTGCCGAGCCCAAATAAACAGTATGCCGTTTATGAAACAATATGCTGTCTTTTCTCCACAATTCATCCTTCCCGCGAAGGGGTCGGATCGCAATTGAACGCATTGGTTCGCAGGAGGGATACCTCCGTTTAAGCCGCGTGGCGACACCGGCACGGTCAATTGCACCGCACTGCTGGCATCGACAGGCTGTACAAATATGGAAAAAAGTGCTAACTACCCATGAGAAGGCGGAGACGGTAACGCCTCCCTTCGCACGGAAGTTTCACCGCACGAACGGGGAGGAAGTATGAGCGGAGTTGAGTCGAAAATGAACCGGCAGGAGGGGGAGGGGGGCGAATCGCTCAAGGTCCTCTGCGTCGATGACGAGGAGAACATCCTCAAGTCACTGAAACGCCTCTTCCGGCGGGAACCGTTTCAGGTACTCACGGCCACCTCAGGAAGGGAGGGGCTGGAGGTCCTGCGGAACGCCGGCAATATCGGCCTGATCCTCAGCGACCAGCGGATGCCGGAGATGAGCGGCTCCGTCTTCCTTGAGGAGGCCAAGGCCCTGGCCCCCGGAGTCCCCCGGATGATCCTCACCGGCTACGCCGACGTTCAGTCCGCCGCAGACGCCATCAAGCAGGGGGGCGCCTACCGGATTATCGCCAAACCATGGAACGACCAGGAGCTGCTCCAGGCCGTGCGGGAGCTGCTCCAGCATTAGTCCGCGGCAGCCTAAGACTGGAGGTGTTACATGAAGACGATCATCGGGATCCTGCTTGTTGCAACACTGCTCCTCGTCCCCTCCCGCGGCTTCAGCCGTGACCCCTTCATCCTGGGGATTGCGCCGCACACCAGCGCCCGGGTCATCCTGGAGATGTACCAGCCGCTGCGTCTCTTCCTGGAGAAGAGTCTGAACATGCCGGTGGAGGTCGTGACCGCACCGGACTTCAACAACTTCGCCCGGCGGGCGCTGGCCGGCGAGTATGACCTGGCGGTCACCACCGGACATCAGGCGCGACTCCTGCAGAGCGATGCGGGGTACCTGCCGCTCCTGACCTACAAGGCTGAGTTCAAGTCGGTGGCCATCGTCGCCAGGAAGGGGAAGATCCACGGCCCCAAGGATTTGAGCGGCAAGAGCGCCCTGGGATTGAGCCCCTCCTCCCTGGTGACCCTCTGGGGTCTTCACTGGCTCGGCGACAACGGCCTCGGCGCCCTTCCCGTCCGCTATGTGAGCGCTTCGGACAGCGTGGCCCAACTGGTGGCGGCAGGTGACGCCGCCGTCGGCTTCACCTCCCTGGCTAATTTTCAGAAGCTGACACCGGAGCTGCAGAGCCAGCTGAGGATTCTCGCCGAGAGTCCGGCCATGGCCGGCCGGGTCTACATGCTGAACAGCCGCCGCGCCCCGCGGGAGAAGGAGATCGACGCCGCACTCTGGGCCTTTGCCGAGACCCCTGAGGCGAAACATTATTTCGAGAGCAACAAGCTGGGGGGATACAGGAAGCTGAAACCCCAGGAGCTGAAGGCCATGGACCGCTATGCCGCGGAGACGAGGAAGGCTCTCCTGACCAGAGGGGACAAATGAACCTGAGCGCCCTCAGGCAGACCGTCCGCGGTCGACTGCTCCTCCTGGCGGTGGTGATCGAACTGCTGATGCTCACCATCCTGGTGGCCAACAGTCAGCGACTGCTGCACGGCGCCATGTCCACCCAGGCGCGGCTGCAGGCGGAGCAGATGCACCCGGTGCTGCAGGCCGCCCTCACGGCGCCCATGGCGCAACGGGATTACGCCACGGTGCAGGCGGTCATCGACGAAAGCCGGAGCGCCGGGGGGGTGGATTACATCACCGTGGTCGACGCCTCCGGCACCCGCGTCGCGTCCAACGGTTGGCCGGACGGACGGCCACTCCCGCCACGGAGTGTCGGCTTTCCCCTCCTGGAACGGGGGAGCACGGCCCGGTATGACGTGGTGGCGCCCATCGTCTATTTCAAGCAACCCCTGGGGACGCTTCACTTCGGTCTCAACCTGACACAGATCCTGGTAGCGAGGCGGACGCTCCTCATCCAGGGCGCCTCCATCGCGGCCATCGAGCTGGTCCTCTCCACCATCATCCTCTTCTCCCTGGGGCATTGGATCACCCGGCACCTTACCACCCTGACCGCGGCGAGCATTCAGGTCGCTTCGGGGACGTTCCCCCCGAACCCCGTCCCCGAAGGGGGTGACGACGTGGGCCGGCTGGGGGCCGCCTTCAACACCATGTCCCGGGTAATCAGCGATCGGGTCCGGGATCTGAATGAGCAGGCAGGGCTGCTGAAAGAGGAGGTCGCCCGGCGCCGCAACGCCCAGGAGCTGCTCCTCGTCCAGCAGGAGCAGCTGGAGACGCTCAACAGGGAGCTTGAAGAGCGGGTGGCCGACGAGGTCAAGAAAAACCGGGATAAGGAGCAGACCATCATGCAGAGTGAGAAGATGGCCTCCCTGGGACAGCTGGCCGCCGGGGTGGCCCATGAGATCAACAACCCCATGGGGTACATCTCCTGCAACCTGCGCGCCCTGGCGGAATATTTCGACCAGATCGTCCAGTTCGACCTGCTCCTCCGGGAGAAGGGGGAGCGAGAGTTCTCTCGTGGGACATTGGAGAGTATCGCAACCAGCAGGAAGAGCCTGGATATCGACGATATTCTCAGCGACGGCGTGGAGCTGATCACCGACTCCCTGGAGGGAGCGAAGAAGGTCAGCAAGATCGTCCAAGATTTGAAGAGCTTCTCCCGGGTGGATACGCCGGACCACACATTGGTGGAGCTGAACTCCTGCGTGGAGAGCGCCCTCACCATCGTGCAGAATGAATTGAAGTACGTGGCGACTATCAGGAAGGAGCTTGAGCCGGTGCCGGCGCTCCTCTGCCACCCCGGCCAGTTGAACCAGGTCTTTCTCAACCTGCTGATCAACGCCGGCCAGGCCATCACCCCTCCGGGGGAAATCGTGCTCAGGAGCTGGCATGATGACGACTTCGTCTACGCCTCGGTGGGCGACAGCGGAGAGGGGATCCCCGTGGAGATCAGGGAGCGGATCTTCGACCCCTTCTTCACCACCAAGGATGTGGGTAAAGGGACCGGCCTGGGCTTGAGCATCTCCTACGAGATCATCAAGAAACATAACGGCAGGATCCAGGTCGAGAGCACGGTCGGCATGGGGACAACTTTCACGGTGGCGCTCCCCCGCAACGGCGAGGAGATATGATCACGAAGTCCGAATCCATGCCGCAGTTGCTACTGCTGCCGCTCCTGGCCCTCGCCTACCTCCTGCTGGGTGCGTTTGGGCTCACCCTGGCCATTCCGCCGGGGTACGCCAGTCCGCTCTTTCCGGCCGCCGGCCTGGCGCTGGCGACCCTGCTCTGGTTCGGGGCCCGGGCGTTACCCGGCATCTGGCTCGGCTCGGTCCTGTTGAACCTGTCGCACAGCTGGCTCGTGGGGGGGTTGACTCCGGCGGCGGTAGTGGTGGCCCTGGTGATCGGCTCCGCCTCAACCCTGCAGGCTTGGGCCGGCTCAAAGCTGGTGAACCGCTGGCAGGGCGCCGCCTGGCGCGAGCTGGAGAGTGAGCAGGAGGCCATCCGCTTCCTGCTCCTGGGGGGGGTCCTGGCATGCCTCTTGTCGGCCACCATCAGCGTGACCGGGCTCCATCTGGCCGGCGTCATCGAGCGCCCGGAGCTCCTCTATACCTGGTGGAACTGGTATGTGGGGGATACCCTGGGGGTCCTGGTGTTTGCCCCCCTTACCCTCTGCCTTCTCAACAGCAAAGATCAACTCTGGCGGGAACGGCGCCGCCGCATCGTCCTCCCCATGCTGATGACCCTGGGGGTGGCGCTGCTGGCCTTCTACGGCTCGGCCCGCTGGGAGAGGGGCGAGCAGCAGAACCGGCTCCAGAGTGACGGCGAAGCCATCGCCAAGCGGATCGCCGACCGTCTCATCATCCACCGGGAGGTGCTGGCCTCCCTGCATCACTTCATCGAGGCCACGCCGGAATTCACCTTCAAACAGTTCCAGCAGTTCACCAGGATCACCCTGCATGACAACAGCGACATCTTCGCCTTGAGCTTCAACGATCTGGTCCACTTGAGCCAACGGTCGGTATTCGAACGTAAGATGAGCGGACTCTCCCCCCTGGGCCCGTTCAGGATCACCCAGCACGACAGCCGGAAGCAGCTGGTCCCCGCCACGGAACGTCCGGAGTACGTGACGGTCCGCTACATCGTCCCCCTGGCCGACAACCAGAAGGCGGTGGGATTCGACATCAGCTCGGAACCGGTCCGCCGTGACGCCATCCTGCGGGCCCGGAGCTCCAAAGACATGGCCGTCACCTCCCCCATCAAGCTGATCCAGGAGCAGAAACAGCGGATCGGCGTCCTGGAGCTCATGCCGGTGGAGAACAGCCGGGAAGAGGGGGATACGGCACGACCCCGCCTGCTCGGCTTTGCCGTGGCCGTGGTGAAGGTAGACGAACTGATCCACATCGCCACCCGGGACCGGACCCCGGCGGGGCTCATCTTTCAACTTAACGACCGTCATTCCCCCAAGGATCAAGGGCTCCTCTACCGCTCCCCCTCCCCCAATTCCCCCTCGTCCCGGGCGCTCACCTGGAAAACAGGGCTCCGGATGGGTGACCGTGACTGGGAGCTGAAGGTCTCCACCACCGAGAGCTACCTGCAGCAGCACCGCCCCTGGCTGGCCTCGGCGGTGGGGGGAGTAGGGCTCCTCCTGGCCACACTGCTGCAGACCCTGATGCTCGGCATCACCGGTCGCACCGCGGTGATTCAGCGGCAAAACGATGCGTTGAAAACCAGCGAGGAGCGCTACCTGCAGCTGTTCAACGACAGTCCGCTCCCCATGTGGCTCTTTGAAACCGGGAGCCGGCGCTTCCTCATGGTGAATGATCGCGCCGTGACCCACTACGGATGGCCCCGGGAGAGGTTCCTGGAGATGACGCGGGAGGAGCTCCTGCCGGACGAGAGCTCCCCCCCCTCCCCGGCAGGGAGCGCCGAATGTCGGCACATCGGCCGGGACGGCTCGGTCATGGATGTTCTGGTCCGCTCTTCGGCGGCCCGGTTTGGCGACCAGGAGGCCTGCCTGGAGGTGATTCAGGATGTCACCCAGGAGAAGAAGAGCCGGGCGGAGCTTCTCCAGAAGGACAAGGCGCTCCTCCAGAGTGAGAAGATGGCCTCCATCGGCCAGCTGGCGGCCGGGGTGGCCCATGAGATCAACAACCCCATGGGGTACATCTCCAGTAACCTGAGAACCCTGGCCGAGTACTTCGACCAGTTACTCCGGTTCGACCACGTTCGCCAGGAGAGCGGCCAAGAGGAGCTGTCGGTGACAACCCGTGAGGCGGTGGCGCGAAGCAGGGAGGAGCTGGAGATCGAGCAGATCCTGGGAGACGGCGCCGATCTGATCACCGAGACCCTGGACGGTGCGGTGCGGGTCACCAGGATCGTCAAGGACCTGAAGAGTTTTTCCCGGGTGGACGCCCCCGAGGTCGAACCGATGGCGCTCAGCGCCTGCCTGGAGAGCGCCCTGACCATCGTCCAGAACGAACTGAAGTATGTGGCGACTATCCGGAAGGAGTACGCACCGCTGCCGGAGATCCTCTGCCACCCGGGGCAGCTGAACCAGGTCTTCCTCAACCTGCTGGTCAACGCCGGCCAGGCCATCACCCCGCCGGGAGAGATCGTCCTCAGCTGCTGGCAGGAGGAGGGGTTCGTCTGCGCCTCGGTGAGCGACAGCGGCCAGGGGATCCCCGAGGAGATCCGGGCGAGGATCTTCGACCCCTTCTTCACCACCAAGGATGTGGGTAAAGGGACCGGCCTGGGCTTGAGCATCTCCTACGAGATCATCAAGAAACATGGGGGAGAGCTCCTGGTGGAGAGCGTACCGGGTACCGGGACCACCTTCACGGTCAGGCTCCCCTGCACGGGAGAGCCCGCCTCGTAGCGCGCCGCCGACATGCGCAAAAACGCCCCCTCTCCTCAACCGGGGAGAGCGTCTTTCTCATTTTCAACGGCCTCTCCGGCTGAAACCCGATAACGGATACCAAGGTGCCACGAACTATGAACGGATATGATTTCATGAAAAGATCACCGACGACATCCGGCGCCATCGCCCTGCTGCTGACCCTCACCCTGAGCGGCCTGGCCGCGGCCCAGGAGGGGAGAACCGCTCTCACCCTCAAGGAGGCGATCAGGTCGGCCGCCGAGAAAAACCTGGATGTCAAGGCCGAGCTCTACAACCCGGCGGTGGCCGAAGCGGATATTCAGAAAAACAGGGCCATCTACGATCCGAACGTCACCGCTTTGACCAATTATGGGGAAAACAGCTCTTCCAGCCAGAGTGTCGGTTCGGCCATCATCAGCACCCTGAAGAGCTTCAATCTCAACGCCGGCGTCAACCGGCTCCTCCCCTACGGCGGGACGGTTGCGCTTGCGTTCACCAACAACTGGACGAGGACCGAATCAACCATAAATAACAACGAATATTTTCAAAACGGCATCGCCGTCACCGTCAGTCAGCCCCTGCTGAAGAACTTCGGGCAGGAGACGACGGAGCTCAACATCTCCCTGGCGCGGTTCGGCAAGGAGGCCTCCCGTGACCAGTTCGAGACCAAGCTGACCGCCATCATCACCCAGGTCCGGACCGAATACTTCAAGCTCTACTCCCTCCGGGAAGATCTTGAGGTCAAGAAAACATCTCTTGCCCTGGCGAGAAAGGTCCTGGACGAGACCACGGCCCGGGTCAAGGCCGGCGTCCTCCCGGCCATGGAGATCCTCAACGCCGAATTCAACGTCTCCACCCGGGAAAGCGCGGTCATCTCCGCCGAACGCAGCCTCCAGGACGAGCGGGAGCTGCTCCGGACCCTCATCCAGGGAGGCGAGGCCGGGGAGATCGATCCCGTGGATCCCCCGTTCACCGACCCGTACCCCATTGCGCAAGAGAGCGCCCTGAAAGAGGCCCGTGACCACCGGCCGGAGTTGAAGCAGCTGGGCGAAAGCCTCAAGAGCTCCGAACTGCAGGAGCGGGTCTCCCGCAACAAGCTGTTGCCGGACCTCTCGGTAATCGCCACCGGCGGCCTCCAGGGGATCGATGGCAGCTATGGCAGGCAGTGGGAGACTCTGAGCCGGGTCGATTACCCCAACTGGCAGATCGGCTTCAACTTTGCCTATCCCCTGGGAAACAACGCCGCGAAAAACGACTACATCCGGAACCGGCTCAAGTCCGAGCAGCTCCGTACCCAGATCCGGAGTCAGGAGGAGAGCATCGACAACGAGGTCCGAAGCGCCATCCGGGGGGTTCAGTCGGGGTACAAACAGCTGGACGTGACCAAACGGGGGAGCGCCTATGCCGAAGAGGTATTGAACGCCTACATCAAGAAGGCGGCGGTGGGGCTCGCCACCACCAAGGATGTCTTCGATGTGCAGACCAACCTGGTGACCGCCAAGGGGGCGGAGATCCAGGCCAAGACAGGGTATGACAACGCCCTGACCCAGTACTGGAAAGCCACCGGAGAGCTCCTCCGGCGTGAGGGGATCAGGATCGACGCCGGCGACGCCGACGCGCTCTACGGGAAGATGAAGTGATGTAAGCAGGAAGAGGACAACCACCGATGGAGCTCCATTTTTCCCATAAAAACGGGGCGGTAGACAGCCTCATCGACAGCCTCATGGACGCCGCCGGGGGGGTGTCGAATCCGCTCCTGGTGCGCGAGATGATCCTCACCGCCCTCAAATCCGGCCAGGAGAGCGACTATCCCGCCGACCTCAAGCTGCTCCTCTCCACCATGAAGGAGATGCGCTACACCAACAAGGTCTTCTCCCCCTACCGGGAGCGGCGCAAGGTGACCATCTTCGGTTCGGCCCGGATTCCCCCCGAGGAGCCGGCCTACCAGGCGTGTGTCCGCTTCAGCCGGGAGCTGGCCAGGCGGGGGTACATGATCATCACCGGCGGCGGCCCCGGCATCATGCAGGCCGGCAACGAGGGGGCCGGGAGCGAGAACTCCTTTGCCGTCAACATCAGGCTCCCCTTCGAGCAGGCCCCCAACCCGATCATGTCCGCCACCACCCGGCTGATCACCTACAAATACTTCTTCAACCGGAAGGTCGCCTTCGTGAGAGAGGCCCAGGCCATCGCCGTCTTCCCCGGCGGCTTCGGCACCCTGGACGAGGCGATGGAGGTCTTCACCCTCATCCAGACCGGCAAGACCTCGCCCAAGCCGCTGGTCCTCATCGATGACGGCAGCGGCTTCTGGGATCACTGGCTGACCTTCATCAAGAACCGGCTCCTGGCGTTAAGCCTCATCTCCGGAGAGGACTTCTCCCTCTTCACCCTCACCAGCGATGTGGACGAGGCGGTGGCGGTGATCGAGAATTTTTACCGGAACTACCATTCGCTGCGCTTCGTCCAGGGAAAGCTGGTCATCCGCCTCAACCGGGAACTCTCCCCCGAAGAGATCGGGATCATCGAGAGTGAGTTCCCCGAGATCCGCGAACCGGGGAGTCGGATCACCACCACCCGCCCCCTGCCGGGAGAGGAGGACGAACCCGACCTGCTCCAGCTCCCGCGACTTCTCATCTCCTTCGATCATCATCACTATGGCCTGCTCATCGCCTGCATCTGGCGGATCAACTCCTTCCACCCCTGATCGATAATGCCCGGGGAGTAAAAAAATTCTTGACAACCTTATTACTCATGGCTAATGTACGCAGCTGCGTATCCGGAAGTTTCAAGGCAGTCGAGAAGGCGAAATGGAAGCAAGCTCTGTTTTGGCATTTTCTCCCTCATGGACTCCGGAAAGACGGGGGATAGTAACCACAGTTCCGGAGCAGCCGGAGAGACAAAGGAGAGAGGACATGGCACAGGGAAAAGTAAAATGGTTCAACGATGCAAAGGGGTTCGGCTTCATCGAGCAGGAGAACGGCGAAGATGTCTTCTGCCACTTCTCAGCCATCCAGGGAGACGGCTTCAAGTCACTGGCCGAAGGTGAAGCGGTGATCTTCGACGTGGTCAACGGCCCCAAGGGACTCCAGGCCGCCAACGTCAGAAAAGCCAAGTAGCGTGAGTTCATAGTTCAATGTGTAAGAGCCCCGGGGCCGCAGCGGTCCCGGGGCTCTTTTCGTTTTCAGTTATCTGGCTGAAGGTATTAATTGAAATGGTAAATTTAAATCACTGAAAATATTCAGACGTGTTATTGATTATAAGATAAATCACCTTAAAGGCAAAATTCAATAGGATAGGAGCACCTATGGTTGACGCGCGGCGACAGTACCAGATCCTGTTCGACACCATGGCCCAGGGAGCATTCTACCAGATGGCGGATGGCTCGTTGGTGGGGGTGAATCCCGCAGCCCTGGAGCTGTTCGGGCTGGACCGCGACCAGTTCCTGGGACGGACAGCGTATCATCCCGAATGGCGAACCATCAATCAGGACGGGAGCGACCTCACTCCCGACCAACTCCCTTCGATGGTGGCCCTGCTGACGGGCGAACCGGTCAAGGATTATGTGATGGGAGTGTATAATCCCCGGCGCCAGGGCTTCGTCTGGATGAACGTCAACGCCATCCCCCTGTTTCACGAGGCGGAAGAGCGGCCGTATCTGGCGCTCGTCACTCTCCACGATATCACCGAGCAAAAGCGGCTGAACGACATCCACCTCACCCGCCTCCACCTGCTCCGATTTGCCGAGACCCACACCCTGGAAGAGATTCTCGTGGCGACGCTGGATGAGCTGGAACGGCTTACCGGCAGCCTCGTCGGTTTCTATCATTTCTACGACACCGAACTGCAGAATCTCCACCTTCAGGCGTGGTCCACCCGGACCGCCCGCGACTTCTGCCGGGCCGAAGGGAAGGGAACCCACTACCCCATCGCTCAGGCCGGGATCTGGGCCGATTGCGTTTACGAAGGGCACGCAGTCATCCACAACGACTATGCCGTACTCCCTCACCGCAAGGGGCTGCCGGACGGCCATGCCCTGGTGCTCCGGGAACTGGTGGTTCCGGTGATGCGAGGGGGGCGGGTCGTCGCCATCCTGGGGGTCGGAAACAAGCTGCAGGAGTATACCGACACCGATTGCGATACCGTCTCACTCCTTGCCGATCTGGCCTGGGACATTGCCGAGAAGAAGCGCATCGACGACCGGCTGCGGCAGGCGGCCCGTCAGTATGAACTCCTGGCGAATACCTCACTGGAAGCCTTCATGGTGATGACTCCGGAGAGGCGGATCATCTTTGCCAACAGCGCCGCCTGTCATATGTACGGCTACGACCAAGAGGAGTGGCTGAAACTTGGGATCAGGGATCTGGAGGCGTTGGAGAGCGACGATGAGATCCTGAACCATGACGAACTGATCAGAGAGAGCAGCTACGACCGGTTCGTGACCCGGCACTGCCGCAAGGACGGGCAGCTGATCGATGTGGAGGTCAGCGTCAGCTTTATTCCCGTAACCGGTGAGATACTGGCGTTCTGCCGGGACATCACGGCGCGGATTGTCGCTGAAGAAAAAATTGCCCAGGCCAGCAAGGAGTGGCGCAGCACCTTTGACACCATCCCGGACTTGATCGCCATTCTCGATACCGATTACCGGATTATCCGGGCGAACCGGGCCATGACGGACGCCCTGAAAGTGTCGCCACTGGAAGCCCTGGGGCTGACCTGCTACCGACACCTTCATGCTACCGACACCCCGCCGGACAGCTGCCCACACCGCCAACTGCTGGCCGATGGTATGGGGCACAGCGCCGAACAGTTCGAAGAGCGGCTCGGCCGTTGGTTCCAGATGTCCGCGACTCCACTCACCGACGCAGAGGGTCGGCTCATTGGCAGTGTTCACGTGGCTCACGACATCACCGAACACAAGCGGAGTGAAGAGGCGCTGCTGCGGAGCGAGGCGACATTCAAGTCTCTGGCGGATACCTCCCCGCTTGCCATCTTCCTTTCGGTGGGTATCGGGCGGAGAGCTGAATATATCAACCCGATGTTTACCCGCTTGTTCGGCTATGCGATTGAAGAAGTTCCGACTGCGGAGCATTGGTATCCATTGGCTTATCCTGACGCAACCTACCGTCTGCACATCATGACCGAGTGGCAACGGCGGATCGCCGTCGCCCTCGAAACCGGCTCGGAAATGGAGCCGATGGAGTCCGTGGTCACCTGCAAGGACGGTTCGCAAAAACAGATCAGTTGGGGGTTTGAGATAATCGGCGGCAAGACCTGGTCGTTTGGCGTCGATTTGACCGAACGCAGACAGGCAGAGGAGAAACTGGCTCTGACTACCAGGGCGGCCGAGGCCGCCAATCGGGCCAAGAGCCAGTTCCTGGCCAACATCAGCCACGAGCTCCGGACCCCGATGAACGCCATCATTGGTCTGGGGTATCTGGCGCTCCGGACCAACCTGACCGCCCGGCAGCACGATTACCTGCTCAAGATGACCACCGCGGCTGACGGCCTGATGCTGCTGCTCAACGACCTCCTTGACTTCGCCAAGATCGAGGCCGGAATGATGGCGCTGGCCGAGAGTTCTTTCACACTCCAGCCCCTCCTGGAACATCTCCTGGGCCTGGTCGATAGCGGGGCTGCCGCCAAGGGGGTGCGCCTCATGCTCACGAACGATCCACTGACACCGGAGTACCTGGTGGGCGATCCTCTTCGGCTGGAGCAGGTCCTCCTCAATCTGCTGGGTAACGCCGTCAAGTTTACCCCGGCGGGGGAAATAGAACTCAGCGTGCGGCCCCTGCAGGAAGAGGGGGACCAGGTAACGCTCGAATTCACCGTGCGGGACACCGGCATCGGCCTGACCCCGGAGCAGCTCCGCGACGTCTTCGAGGCGTTCACCCAAGCAGACAGCTCCACCACCCGCCACTACGGCGGCACCGGCCTGGGGCTCAGTATCTGCCGTCAACTGGTGGCGCTCATGGGGGGAGAGCTGTATGCGGAAAGCGAGCCGGGTCGGGGGAGCACCTTCACCGTCACCGCCTGCTTCCGCAGGGGGACGGCGCCGACCGTCGAACCGGAACCGCTGCTCGATCGGGCGACCATGACGGCCACTCTGACCGGACACCGGGTTCTGGTGGTGGATGATCACGCCATTAACCGGCAGGTGCTGCAGGAACTCCTGGAGCAGGTGGGGGCGAACGTCACCATCGCCACTGACGGCAGGGAAGCGGTGGAGGCCGTGACCAGGGCGGAGGGACGGTACGACGCCGTCCTCATGGACCTGCAGATGCCGGAGATGGACGGCTACGAAGCAACCCTGCTGCTGAGAAGAGCGTGGCCGGCCGAGCGGCTCCCCATCATCGCCCTGACGGCTCATGCCCGGCGGGAAGAGCGGGAACGGTGCCTGAAGGTCGGGATGAACGACCACCTGATCAAACCGGTGAACCCGGACCGACTCTATGCCTGCCTCATGCAGTGGGTTCGGCCGCTCCTGCGGCAGCCGCTCCCGTCTCCCGGCGGATGCCGTCCGGAGGCGCCCGATCTCGCCACCCCGATGTTCACCCCCAAGCTTCGTAACGATGGTCCTTGCGCCCGGAAGATCCTCATCGTAGACGATGAGCCGTCCGGCATTGCCCTGCTGAAAGGGATGCTGCCGAAGCAGTACCAGTACCTGGGCGCCACCAACGGTCAGACCGCTCTCGAACTGGCCCGGAAACACCTGCCGGACCTGATCCTCCTCGATGTCGGGATGCCGGACATGGACGGCTACGAGGTCTGTCTCGCCTGTAAAGAGAATCCGGCTACGGCGTCCATCCCGGTGATCTTCCTGACCTCTCTGGCCGAGACCGAAGGCATCGACAAAGGGTTCAATGTGGGGGCGGTGGATTACGTCACCAAGCCCTTCCGCGCTCTTGAACTGAACGCTCGGGTGAATACCCATCTGCGACTCCGGGCGGCAACCATGTCAGAGTTGACGCATTGAGTAAACCGGCCGTGATGGCTGCAAAATCAGCCCGTCATATTCAGCAGTTATTTCAAATATGGCAGCTATTGTTGGCGGTTTTCCCTTTGCCCCGCACGCTATTCTTTCAACGTAACCTGTACAATCGGACTGTTAACACTTCTATTGCCGCAACTCTTCTCTGGCACACTAGTTGCGCTGCAACGTCAACTGGAAGCAGACCCCAAATCTAATGAAATATAAGGGGTTTCCCCCCGCCACGGTGGTAACTTTTCAAGAGGAACCATGATGACCGTACCAACCGCCGACGATACCGGCATGGAGAGCACTCCGCACACGGCGTTACCCGCCAGGTTGGCCGCACTGCGGAATCGGCTCCCCTGGATGGTCCTGGTGACCGGCCTGCTGCTTACCGCAATGGCGACCCTCTACATGAAATCCGGCAATGGCCGACTCTGGACCCTCTCCTTTACCCCCACCGGCGGCGACTTCTTCTCCGCCGCTTACCCGAGCGGGTGGCTCACCATGGTCGGCGGCGCGTCTCTCACCATCCTGCTGTTCGCCCTGACCCGTTCCCTGCTGAACACCCGCATCCGGGCGGAGCGGATTGCGGAAAAGCTGACTCTCGAGCTCAAGGAGAGAGAACAGTTCATCACCAATGTGATGAATTCGCTCTCCTCGAACATTGCGGTGCTTGACGCTCGGGGGGTCATCGTCACGGTAAATGAGTCCTGGCACAATTTTGCGGTTGAGAACGGTGACACCGGCGACATCACCCGCCATATCGGCGAGCAGTACCTGGAGTCGCATGATAGTGACAGCGAAGACGATGGAGGGGGCGCGGCCGCAATGCACGGCATCCGTGCGGTCTTGCGGGCGGAAGAGGAGCGGTTCTCCATGGAATACCCCTGCCACTCTCCGGACAGATTGAGATGGTTTTCCATGCAGGTATTGCGCTTATTCGGTTCCCGGAAGGGGGCCGTCGTCATCCATACTGACATTACCGAGCGCAAACTCATGGAAGAAAAGCTCCGAACCAACGCCGCCTGGCTGACGGCGCTCAAGGAGCGCAGCCCGGTGGGGATCTGCGTGACTGACCGGAACCGGGTCATCCGGGATACGAACCCGGCCTTATGTGAGCTGGTGGGCTTTACGTCCCAGGAGTTGGTCGGAAAGAGCAGCCGGATCTTCTCCGTCTCCGACGCTACCTTCCGGACATTCGGCGCGGAGTTTTATCCCCAGATCCAAAACGGCAGTCAGGTTCGCACCGAATACCGGTTAGCGAGGAAAAACGGCGACCAGTTTTGGGCGGATCTGGCCGGTCAGGCCATCATGCCGGGGGATCTGGCCGAAGGGATAATCTGGATGGTCAGGGACATCTCCGCCCGGAAAAGGGAGGAGCTGCGGGGAGAGGTCAACCAGCGTCGCCAGCAGGCGCAGATCCGGCTGCACGCCATGGGAGAGGTCGCCTATCAGGAGATTATGGATTTCGGCCTGGAGGAGATACTTAAGCTGACCGAGAGCCTCATCGGCTACATCTACCTCTATGACGAGGATGACCGCATCTTCACCCTCCACTCCTGGTCGGAGCAGGTGCTGCCGGCCTGTGCCGTCATGGACAGGCAGATGACCTGCCGGCTGGAGCAGACCGGTCTCTGGGGCGAGGTGGTGCGTCGGCGCTCACCCGTCATGGTCAATGATTTCACTCTCCCCGACAGCTCCTGCAAGGGGTATCCGGAGGGACATGTGCCGTTGACCAGGTTCCTGAGCATCCCGGTTACCAGGCACGAGCGGATCGTGGGGGTGGTGGGAGTGGGGAACAGGGAGCTCCCCTACACCGATGACGACATCGTGCAGCTCCGGCTCTTTATCGACGGACTCTGGAATATAGCGCAGCGGTGTCGGACCGAAGAAGAGCTCCGGCTGGCCAAGGAGGCCGCGGACAACGCCAGCCGGGCCAAGAGTGAGTTTCTGGCCAACATGAGCCACGAGATCCGGACCCCCATGGCGGCCATCATCGGCCTGAGCGACCTGACGCTGGAGACGGAGCTGGCGCCGGTGCAGCGGGATTACCTGGAGAAGATAGCCACCTCCGCGCACTCTCTGCTGGGCATCATCAACGATATCCTCGACCTTTCCAAGGTCGAGGCCGGGAAGCTGAGCCTGGAACCGGTGGATTTTTCCCTTGCGCTCAGTTTGGCAAAGGTGGCCGACATCATCTCCGGTCAGCTCCGGGCCAAGGGGTTGGCGTATCAGGTCACCATGGCGCCGGATCTCCCCCCCTATCTCCATGGTGATCCGCTCCGGTTGGCACAGGTGCTGCTCAACCTGCTGGCCAACGCCGTCAAGTTTACCCATGAGGGGAGGATCGGGCTGGTCATCAACCTGGTCGAAACCACGTCAGAACGGCTCATGCTGGAGTTCCGGGTCAGCGACACCGGCATCGGTCTGTCACCGAAACAGTGTGAAACGATCTTCGCCCCCTTCACCCAGGGAGAAACCTCCACTACCCGCCATTACGGCGGGACCGGACTGGGGCTCAGTATCTGCCAACGGCTGGTGACACTCATGGGGGGAGAGCTCAAGGTGGAGAGTAAACCGGGGGAGGGGAGTGTCTTCTGTTTTACCGTCGGTTTTCAGCCGGCTTCGGCCGGAGAGGAGCAAACGCCGGCGCCGGAAAAAAACGATTTGAACGCCATCAAGGGAGCACGGGTCCTGCTGGTGGAGGACCATCCCATCAACCAGCAGATCGCCCAACTGCAGCTGACCCATGCCGGACTGCAGGTCACGGTGGCGGCCGACGGCCTGGAGGCGGTGGAGCTGACGATGTCGAGCGTCCCCCCCTTCGACCTGGTGTTGATGGATATCCAGATGCCGGTGATGGACGGCTACGAAGCGACCCGTCGCATTCGGCAGCAGTACTCTCCCGAAGAGTTGCCGATCCTCGCCATGACCGCCTACGCCCTGGCCGAGGAGCGGCAGAAGTGTCTGGAGGTGGGGATGAACGATCATCTGGCCAAGCCCATCGATGTTGCGCAGCTTCACGCAAAACTCTGCCGCTGGGTCAGGCCAAGGCCGGGGTCGTCCATGGAGTGGAACGCCTGATAAACGAGGGTGGGGGAATTGAAAGGACTGAAAGAAGGTAGAGGAGCAGACCATGACGGAAACAGTTGAAGAGACCCACCAGAATATCCTGATCGTGGACGACACGCCGGCCAATCTCCTGCTCTTGACCAGAATGCTCACACTGCGAGGTTATCACGCTCGACCGGTTCCCAGCGGTAAACTGGCGCTGCAGGCTGCCCGCACGGCCCCCCCCGACCTGATTTTGCTGGACATCAATATGCCGGAAATGAACGGCTATGAACTCTGCGAACAACTCAAGGCCGACGCGGAGCTGAAAGAGATTCCAGTCATTTTCATCAGTGTGCTGAGTGAAACCATCGACAAGTTGCAAGCGTTCCGTGTGGGGGGAGTGGACTATGTGACAAAACCTTTTCAGTGGGAAGAGCTTTATGCTCGCATGGAGACTCATCTGAAGCTCCGTTCCCTGCAACGCCGGCTCAGCCGGCAAAATGAGGAGCTGGAGCGGTCGGTGTCGGAAATTCAGCATGCGCGGGAATACGCCGAGAACATCGTGGAAACCGTGCGTGAGCCATTGCTGGTGCTGAGTTCCGACTTGAAAATTCTCACCGCCAATTTCAGTTTCTACGATACCTTCAAGGTAATGCCCGAGGAAACCATCGGGAATTTCATCTATGACCTGGGCGACGGGCAATGGGATATCCCCCGACTTCGGGTGCTCATTGAGGAGATCCTCCCCCAGAGCAGCTCGTTTAATGACTATGAAGTAGAGCATGATTTTCCCGGTATCGGCCGCAAGATTATTCTGCTCAATGCACGGCAGATTTTTCGGGAAAATATCGGCTCCCATATCATCCTCCTGGCCATGGAAGACATCACCGAACGAAAGCAGTTGGAGCAGGTGCTGCAGAATAGCGAAGAGTGTTATCATTCCATAGTCAAGGCGGTTGGCGGGGAGCTGTATATCTGCACCCAGGATTTCCGTATTTCCTTCATGAATCAGAAGATGATCGAACGTACCGGCCGTAATGCCACGGGCGAATGTTGCCATAAGGCCTTGCATGACCTGGATACGGTCTGTCCCTGGTGTGTCAACGACCGGGTGCTCAAAGGAGAAACCGTCCTATGGGAGGTTCTGAGCCCCAAAGATAACCGTTGGTATTCCGTGATAAATTCTCCTATACACAATGCCGATGGCACCGTATCAAAGATGGCGCTGATTCAGGAGATCACCCCGCGCAAACTGATGGAAGAAAAGCTCCGGACCAACGCCGCCTGGCTGGCTGCGCTCAAGGAGCGCAGCCCGGTGGGGATCTGCGTGACTGACCGGAACCGGGTCATCCTGGATACGAACCCGGCCTTTTGCGAACTGTTGGGCTTTACGTCCCAGGAGTTGGCCGGAAAGAGCAGCCGGATCTTCTCTGTCTCCGACGCTACCTTCCGGGAATTCGGCGCAGAGTTTTATCCCCAGATCCGAAACGGCGTTCAGGTTCGTACCGAATACCGGTTGGTGCGAAAAAACGGCGGGCAGTTTTGGGCCGATCTGGTTGGGCGGGCCATCAGGCCGGGTGATCCGGCCGAGGGGACCATCTGGATGATACGGGATATCTCCGCCCGGAAAGCGGTGGAGGCACGGGAAGAGGTCAATCAGCGTCGCCTGCAGGCGCAGATCCGGTTGCACGCCATGGGAGAGGTCACCTATACGGCAGTTTTGGATTTCGGCCTGGAGGAGCTCCTCAACCTGACCGAGAGCGCCATCGGCTTCATCTTCCTCTATGACGAGGATGACCGCATCTTCACCCTCTACTCCTGGTCGCAGGAGGTGCTGCCGGCCTGCGCCGTCACGGATAAGCATTCGACCTACCGGCTGGAGCAGGCCGGTCTCTGGGGCGAGGTGGTGCGCCGGCGCTCACCCGTCATGGTCAATGATTTCACTCTCCCCGACAGCTCCATCAAGGGGTGTCCGGAAGGGCATATCCCGTTGACCCGGTTCCTGGGCATTCCGGTGATCAAGCACGAGCGGATCGTGGCGGTGGTGGCGGTGGCGAACAGGGAACTCCCCTACACCGAAGACGACATCGTGCAGCTCCGGCTCTTTATCGACGGGCTCTGGAATATTGCGGAACGGTGTCGGACCGAAGAAGAGCTCCGGCTGGCCAAGGAAGAGGCGGACAGCGCCAACCGGGCCAAGAGTGAGTTTCTGGCCAACATGAGCCACGAGATCCGGACCCCCATGGCCGCCATTATCGGCCTGAGCGACCTGACTCTGGAGCTGGAGCTGGCGCCGGTGCAGCGGGATTATCTGGAGAAAATAACCAGCTCCGCACACTCTCTGCTGGACATCATCAACGACATCCTCGACCTTTCCAAGGTTGAAGCCGGGAAGCTGAACCTGGAACCGGTGGATTTTTCGCTCCCGGTAACTCTGGCAAAGGTGGCCGACATCATCTCCGGCCAGCTCCGGGCCAAGGGGGTGGCGTACCAGGTCACCATGGCGCCGGATCTCCCCCTCTCTCTTCATGGTGATCCGCTCCGGTTGAAACAGGTGCTGCTCAACCTGCTGGGCAACGCCGTCAAGTTTACCCATGAGGGGAGGATCGGCTTGGCCATCACCCTGGTCGAGAGCACGGCGGAACGGCTCATGCTGGAGTTCCGGGTCAGCGACACCGGCATCGGTCTGTCACCGAAACAGTGCGAGACGATCTTTGAGCCCTTCACCCAGGGGGAAACCTCCACTACCCGCCAGTACGGCGGGACCGGACTGGGGCTCAGTATCTGCCGGCGGCTGGTGACACTCATGGGGGGAGTGATTACGGTGGAGAGCGAACCGGAAAGGGGGAGTGTCTTCAGTTTTACCGTCGGTTTTCAGCCGGCTGCGGCCGGAGAGGAGCGGGCGCCGGCGCCGAAAAAAAACGATTTGAATGTCATCATGGGGGCGCGGGTCCTGCTGGTGGAGGACCACCCCATCAACCAGCAGATCGCTCAGGTGCAGCTGACCCATGCCGGACTGCAGGTCACGGTGGCGGGCAACGGCCGGGAGGCGGTGGAGCTGACGATGTCGAGCGTCCCCCCCTTCGACCTGGTGTTGATGGATATCCAGATGCCGGTGATGGACGGCTACGAAGCAACCCGTCGCATCCGGCGGAAGTACTCTCCCGAAGAGTTGCCGATCCTCGCCATGACCGCCTACGCTTTGGCCGAGGAGCGGCAAAAGTGTCTGGAGGCGGGGATGAACGACCATCTGGCCAAGCCCATTGAGACGGCGGAGCTTCACGCCAAGCTCTGTCGCTGGATCAAGCCAAGGCCACGAGTGGACGAGGTGAAGAGCGGAGCTGCCGTGCCTGTGGCCGATTTTCAGGCTCTTCCCGGGATTCGCACCGACGAGGGGCTGGCGCGCCTGGGAGGAAACAGGACGCTCTATTGGTTCCTGCTGCGCCAATTTGCCCATGAGAACCGCCAGGTTGCGCAGCAGCTCGATACCCTGATGGTTGACGGCGACCTGGCCGGCGCTCGCCGGATGGCGCACACCGTCCGGGGGGTGGCGGGTAATCTGGGGATTTCGGAGGTCGCCGCCACGGCGACGGCCCTGGAAACGGCGCTCATCCGGGAGGAACCAGGGCAAGCCCGTAGCTGCTTGGCGGAGCTGGAGCTGCGGTTGGCCCCGGTGCTGGCAGGTGTGGCGCACCGCGTAACCTACCTGGAGTAGGGAGCTGGCCCCACCTCCGTGGGAGTTACCGACAGGTTATCCGGGGCTTCAGGAGGAATCGTTTCCCGAGGAACTCCCCGGCCTGGACGTGGCCGGCGAGCTGGAGGCAGCCCTGAAGCCGAACCACCTGGAGTGGCGTGGCGGGCGCTAAGGAGGAGCCGTGGACGACTCCGCAGTAATCACCAAAGTTCTTCTGGTCGATGATGAGGTCATTTGATGAGCGTCTCGCCCGGGAATCACCGTCACTCCCGGTACCTCCTGAGGAGATCGCCGTAGGCGTCGATCCGGCGGTCGCGCAGGAACGGCCAGACCCGCCGGACCGCCTCCCCCCGACGGAGGTCCAGCTCCACCAGCAGCAGCTCCTCCCGCTCTCGCCCCGCCTGGGCGAGAAACTCCCCCTGACACCCCGCCACGAAGCTGTTCCCCCAGAACCGGATTCCCGGCCCGATCTCCGCCGGATCAGCCTCGAGACCAACCCGGTTGACGGCGATGACCGGAAGCGCGTTGGCCACGGCGTGCCCCCGCTGCACCGTCACCCAGGCGTCCAGCTGCCGCTCCTGTTCGTCGACGTCATCCCGGGGATCCCAGCCGATGGCCGTGGGGTAGATGAGCAGCTCCGCCCCGGCCAGGGCCATGAGCCGGGCCGCCTCGGGAAACCACTGGTCCCAGCAGACGAGAACCCCCAGCCGCCCCACGGAGGTCTGGATCGGGTTAAACCCCAGGTCGCCGGGGGTGAAGTAGAACTTCTCGTAAAATGCGGGATCATCGGGGATGTGCATCTTCCGGTAGACGCCGGCCACGCCGCCGTCCTTCTCGAAGACCACCGAGCTGTTGTGATAGAGCCCCGCAGCCCGCCGCTCGAAGAGCGAGGTGACCAGCACCACCCCGCACTCCCTGGCCACCGCGGAGAAAAGTTCGGTGGAGGGACCGGGGATCGGCTCGGCCAGGTCGAAATGGGCGGTCTCCTCGTTCTGGGGGAAGTAGTGGCCGGTGTGGAGCTCCGGGAGCACCACCAGCTTCGCCCCCAGGGCCGCTCCCTTACGGATTCCCGCCAGGGAGGCGGCAATATTTTTCTCCCGGCTGCCATCGCAGGGGTGCTGGACCAGGGCGACCGTCAGGCTGTTCATGGGAAGAGGACTCCTTTCAGGAGCTGCATGGTGACACAGTGGAGTGACCCGTGCTGCAGGATGAGCGGCAGAGAGTCGATCCCCACGATCCGCCGGCCGGGGAAGGCGCAAGAGATCAGCTCCAGGGCCGCTCCGTCATTTCGGTCCCGGTAGGTGGGGACCAGCACGGCATTGTTGATCACCAGGAAGTTGGCGTAGGTGGCCGGGAGCCGCTCCCCCTGGTCGTCGTACCGGGCGCCGGGCCAGGGGAGCGCCAGGAGCCGGTACGGCCTCCCCTCCCGGGTGCGAAACCGCTCCAGCTCCCGGGCCATGAGCCCCAGCTCCGCAAAATGCTCGTCTTTCGGGTCGTCACACCCCACATGGATGATGGTGTCATCAGGGCAGAGGCGGGCCAGGGTATCCACATGGGAGTCGGTGTCGTCACCGGCAAGTGCGCCGTGCTCCAGCCAGAGGAACCGGTCGGCCCCAAACTCTTCCCCCAGCAGCAGCTCCAGCTCTCTCTTCGTGAGGTGCGGGTTCCGGTTGGCGTTGAGGAGGCAGTCGCTGGTGGTCAGGATGGTCCCCCGGCCGTCGCTCTCGATGCTCCCCCCTTCCAGGATGAGCCCTCTGGTCTCCATCCGGACGGAACCGAAGACGCCGGACGTCCAGAGCCGGCGGTTGATCCGGTTGTCATGGTCGGCCTTGAACTTGAGCCCCCAGCCGTTGAAGCCGAAATCCAGGAGGAGCGGCTTGCCCCCCTCCTCCACGGTGATCGGGCCGAAATCCCGGGACCAGCTGTCATTGGTCGGCAGCTCCTGAATCCGGAGCCGGCTCGGGTCGATGCCGGCGCCTCCCAGCTCCCGCCGGATCCGCTCCGGATCGGGACCGATCACCAGCGCCACCCCCTCCCGGCTGATCTCCCGGACCAGTTCACAAAAGAGCGGCTCCACCAGCTCCAGCCAGGGAGCCCAGTCGCTATGGGCGTGGGGCCACGCCAGCAGCACCCCATCCTGCTCTTCCCATTCGGCGGGAAGACGCCTCACCTTCTTCATATCGGCCTTATCTCCGCGGCGCGCGCCTTGAGCGCTTCGTAGAGCCCCCACGGCGTCGCCGGGACCACCAGCGGTTCGCACCCCAGGGCCGCGGCCAGCTCCGCCACCGTCACATCGTCGATGAACCACTCCCCCTCCTTGAGCATCACGTCGGGGATCACCAGACACCCTACCGGCGCCTCACCCCCAAGCAGGGCGATGATATCCTTCCCCCCGACGAGTCCGGTGACGGTGACCGGTGGACCGAAGAGCCGGTTGGGGACCGGAGCGACCCGGATCTCCACCCCGGTGAGCGCCGCCAGCTTTGATGAAAAATCAAGGAGATAGGGATAGGCGGAGAGACCAGTAACCACCGTCACCCGCAACGGGGGGAGCGGGAGCGCCTCGGCGAGAACCTCCAGCGCCTCCTCCAGGAAGAGCGGGACCATCCCCACCCCGTTCTCCAGCTGCGGGAAATCGCCGTAGCTCTCCACCGGAGGAAAGGGGAGCTCCCCCCTGATGAAGAGCTCGTCAGCCAGAAAGAGGAACGGCTCTCCCAGAGACAGGGCCAGACTCTCGGCCCGGGGCTGCCACTCCTCGACAAAGGCGCCGGCATAGTGGGGAGTCACCGGCTGCAGCTCGGGGAGCCGCTCACGGTGGCTGGTCAGTCCCAACGGCACCACCGCCAGGGAGGCCACCCCGGGGTAGAGTCCGGCCAGGTCGGCCACCGTCCGGCTGAAGAGCTCACCATCGTTGATGCCGGGACAGAGCACCACCTGGGTGTGGAGAACGATCCCCGCCCCGGTCAACTGCCGCAGCAGCTCCAGGAGCGGAGGAATCCCCTCCCTCCCCAGGAGCCGTTCCCGCACCAGCTGATCGGTGGCGTGGACCGAGATATAGAGGGGGGAGAGCCGCTGCTCAATAATCCGCGCCAGCTCCCTCTTGGTCAAATTAGTGAGGGTGATGTAGGTGCCGTAGAGAAACGAGAGCCGGTAATCCTCGTCCTTGACGTAGAGCGGCCGGCGCAGCCCTTTGGGGAGCTGGTGAACGAAGCAGAAGATGCAGTTGTTGCCGCACCGCTTGGGCTTGGGCGGAGCCAGGACGATCCCCAGCGGCTCCCCTTCGTCCCGCTCCACCTCGATCTCCCAGATCTCACCGGAGCGCCGCAGGAGCTCCAGGAGGAGGGGATCGTCGGCCAGATGGAACTCGTAGTCGATCAGGTCCCGGAGCGGCGCGCCGTTGATGGCCATGAGCCGGTCCCCCGGCTCCAGTTCCAGCTCCTGGGCCAGGCTGTCGGGATGGAGCTCGACGATGAGCAGCCCCCCCTTCACGGCAGCACCGTGGACAAAAGGGTGAACGGGACGCGGGGCTCGGGCCGGCAGCTAGGGGAGAGGGTCATGAAATACCAAAGGGGAGTTGAAGTATGCCGCCTGGGCGGTAACGGGGCAGGAGGGAGCAGCGGATGAGACAAAACGACGACAGGGCGCGCGGGAAGAGAGCGGCGCCCTGCCGTCGGCGGTTGATCCGGTTACGGATGAAGACGGAAGGCGCCGTCCACTGAGGTGAGGGAGGCGATGGCGTGTTTGTAGATCAGGATGTCGCCGCTGACCTCCATCAGCACCGAGAAGTTGTCGAAGGACTTGATGAACCCCTCAAGTTTCTCTCCGGACATCAACTTCATGGTGACTCGTATATGCTCTTTACGGGACTGATTGAGAAACTGGTCCTGGATGTTGAACGGTGCTTTCGCCATTGCCCTCTCCTTGAATAAAAGAATGGTCCGAATAGAATGCGGTAGCGGTCGAACCTCCCCGCCTACGGCGGCAGGGTGATGAACCCCTGGAGTGACTGAACGATACTAGCAAAATTTTCAGGATATTCAAACCATTTCGTTGCAGAGTCCCGAAAAAACCAGGTCAGCTGGCGTTTGAGGTAGTGACGGGTATCACGCTTGATCAAACGCTTTGCCTCATCCAGCGCAATCTCACCCGCCAGATAGCGGCAGATCTCCTTGTAGCCGATGGCGCGCAAGCTCTTGAGCTCCGGCGAGAACCCCCGGGCCAGGAGCCCCCGGACCTCATCCACGAGCCCTTCGGCAAGCATCCGCTCCACCCGCTCCTCCACCCGCCGGTAGAGTTCGGCCCGCTCCCGGGTCAGCCCGATCTTGAGCAGATCATAGCGGGCGTCCCGGAATCCGTGCTCGCCGGCCAGCCGGGAAAACGGGGCGCCGGTGGTCAGGCAGACCTCCAGGGCCCGGACGATCCGGAACCGGTCGTTGGGGTGGAGCCGTGCCGCGCTCTCGGGGTCGAGTCGCGCCAGCTCTTCCAGGAGCAGCGTGCTCCCCTCCCCCTCGGCCCGGAGATTAAGCTCCTGACGGAGCAGCTGATCCCCGGCCGGCGCCGCGATGAGTCCCCCCAGCAGCGCCCGGATATAGAGGCCGCTCCCGCCGACGACGAAGGGGGTCCTCCCCCGCGCCAGGATCCCGCCGATGGCTTCCCCTGCCTCTCGCGCATAGTCGGCCGCCGTGAAGGTTGCGTCCGGCGGCACGATCCCGATGAGGTGGTGAGGAACCCGCCCCAGGAGTTCCGCTCCCGGAGCGGCCGAGCCGATGACCAGCCCCTGGTAGAGCTGCAGCGAATCGGCGCCGACGATCTCGCCGTTGAACTCCTCGGCGAGTCGCACCGCCAGCTCGCTTTTGCCGGTGGCGGTGGGGCCCTGGATGACAACGATCTTCGGTAAAGCAGGGACCGGGGGATCGTAATTCGTAATTCGTAACTCGTGATCGTTTCCTCAGGAAACAGTGATCCGGGCGAAACGCCGCTTCCCCACCTGGATCACGTAGGCGCCGGCGGCGAGTTCGAGGCTCTCGTCGGAGACCTTTTCCCCGTCGATCTTCACCCCGTTCCCCTGGATGGAGCGGCGCCCTTCACCGTTGGAGGAGACGAGCCCGGCCTGGGCCAGGAGCCGGCTGAGGAGGATCTTCTCCCCCTCCATGGTCACCGCCACTTCCGGCATCTCGTCGGGGGCCTGATTGTCCCGAAATCGCCGGACAAACGCCTCTTGCGCCCCCTCGGCCGCGGCAGTACCGTGGAACCGGGTCACCATCTCCCGTCCCAGCTGTTTCTTGGCCTCCATGGGGTGGAGCCGCCGCTCCTTGAGGTCGCTCTTCAGCGCGGCGAACCGCTCCAGGGAGAGGTCGCTCAGGAGTTCGTAGTAACGGAGCATCAGGTCATCGGAGATGGACATGATCTTGCCGAAGATCTGCTCTGCCGGCTCGTTGATGCCGATATAGTTCCCCAGGGACTTGGACATCTTGTTGACGCCGTCGAGCCCCTCCAGAAGCGGCATGGTGATGACCGACTGGGGGGGCTGCCCCCACTCCCGCTGGAGCTCCCGCCCTACCAGGAGGTTGAACTTCTGGTCGGTCCCCCCCAACTCCACGTCGGCCTTCAGGGCCACCGAGTCGTACCCCTGGATGAGCGGATAGAGAAATTCGTGGATACTGATGGGAAGCTGGTTGGCGAAGCGGTTGCTGAAATCCTCCCGCTCCAACATCCGG
This sequence comes from uncultured Geobacter sp., assembly GCA_903857795.1. Classification (GTDB taxonomy): domain Bacteria; phylum Desulfobacterota; class Desulfuromonadia; order Geobacterales; family CAIOGM01; genus CAIOGM01. Next base: position 10,515 of record CAIOGM010000159.1, on the reverse strand, counting down.
GCCACGGTGTACTTGGAGGCAAGCCCGATCAGCTCCGAGGCGGTGAGGGGGAGGAGCCACTGGGAGTTGAAGACCACCTTGGTCTTCTCCGGGTCGAGGATCTTGAAGACCTGCTCCTTGTAGGTCTCGGCGTTCCTCAAGACATCCTCACGGGTCAATGCCTTGCGGGTCTCGGACTTGCCGGTGGGGTCGCCGATCATCCCGGTGAAATCACCGATGAGGAAATTGACCTGGTGCCCCAGCTGCTGGAACTGCCGCAGCTTCTGGATCAGCACCGTATGCCCCAGGTGCAGATCCGGCGCCGTGGGATCGAACCCGGCCTTGATGACCAGGGGAACCCCGTTGGCGGCGGATTTCTCCAGCTTCTCCAGGAGCTCCTTCTCCACCAGGATCTCCACACTCCCCCGTTTGATGATCTCCATCTGCTCGGCGACAGTCATTGCACTTCTCCTAAAAGTCAAATCAGACCGATCCGACTGATCCGACCGATCAAGCTAATTCACCCGCAAGGCACATTTATCCGCTCGATCCCCAGCGCCCGCCCCGTGCCCTCCTCCAGGGTGACCACCACCCCGTTGAGCCGGAGATCCTTCTTGGCCACCTCGAACTTGGCCGGGAGCTGGGTCAGAAACTTCTGGATCGGCTCTTCTTTCCTCACCCCGATCACCGAGTCGAAGCTGCCGGTCATCCCCGCATCAGTCATGAAGGCGGTGCCGTTGGTGAGAATCCGTTCGTCCGCGGTCTGGACATGGGTATGGGTGCCGATCACCGCGCTCACCCGGCCATCCAGGTACCACCCCAGCGACGCCTTTTCCGAGGTGGCCTCCGCATGGAAGTCCACGAAGATGAGGGGGGTCTCCTCCCTGAGGCGGGCGATCTCCCGGTCCGCGGTCAGGAAGGGGCACTCCAGGTTGTTCATGAAGACCCGCCCCTCCAGGTTGAGCACCCCCACCTTCACCCCTCCGGGGCTCTTGACCACGATGCTCCCCCGGGCCGGCGCCCCCTCCGGGTAGTTGGCCGGACGGATGATCCGCGCCTCCCGGTTGAGGTAGGGGTACGACTCCCGCTTGTCCCAGATGTGGTTGCCGCTGGTGATCACATGGACCCCCATCTCGAACAGCTCCCGGGCGGTCTCCTCGGTGATGCCGAACCCGCCGGCCATGTTCTCGCCGTTGGCGATGACCAGATCCGCGGCATAGCGGTCCACCAGGCGGTGCAGCTCCCGGGAGAGCGCCTGGCGCCCCGGCTTCCCCACCAGATCCCCGACAAAGAGGAGTCTAACGGGCATAATCCACTGCCCTGGTCTCCCTGATGACATGGACCTTGATCTGGCCCGGGTAGGTCATCTCCGCCTCGATCTTCTTGGCGATATCCTTGGCAAGAATCAGGGTCCGCTCATCGCTCACATCTTCGCTGGAGACCATGACCCGAATCTCCCGGCCCGCCTGGATGGCGAAGGAGTTGGTGACGCCGCCGAAGGAAGTGGCGATCCGCTCCAGATCTTCCAACCGCTTGACATAGGTCTCCATCATCTCGCGCCGGGCGCCGGGGCGGGCGCCGGAGAGGGCGTCAGCGGCCTGGACCAACACCGCCAGCACGGTGGCCGGCTTCTCGTCCTCGTGGTGAGCCATGATGGCGTGGATGATCTTGGGCGATTCGCCGTACTTGCGGGCGATGTCCGCGCCGATGACCGCGTGTGACCCCTCCACCTCGTGGTCCACCGCCTTCCCCAGGTCGTGGAGCAGGCCGGCCCGCTTGGCCTGCTTGACGTTGATCCCCAGCTCGGCGGCCATGATCCCGCAGATGAAGGCCACCTCCAGGGAGTGCTGGTAGACGTTCTGGCTGTAGGAGGTCCGGTAGCGGAGCCGGCCGATGAGCTTGAGAATCTCCGGATGGATGCCGTGAACCCCCAGATCGAAGGCGGCCTGCTCGCCCGCCTCCTTGATCGCCTGCTCCACCTCTTCGGTGGCCTTGGCCACCACCTCCTCGATCCTCCCCGGGTGAATCCGGCCGTCGGCGATGAGCTTCTCCAGGGAGAGTTTCGCCACCTCGCGCCGCACCGGGTTGAAGCCCGAGAGGATCACCGCTTCGGGGGTATCGTCGATGATGAGGTCGATCCCGGTGGCTGCCTCCAGCGCCCGGATGTTGCGCCCTTCCCGGCCGATGATCCGCCCCTTCATCTCATCGGAGGGGAGCGCCACCACGGAGACGGTCCGTTCCGCCACATACTCGCCGGCATACCGCTGAATCGCCAGGGCCATGATCTCCTTGGATTTCTTGTCCGCCGTCTCCCGTGCCTCCTCTTCTATGACCCGGATCCGCTTGGCGGCATCGAACTTGGCCTCGTTCAGCATATTGTCCATGAGGATCTGTTTGGCCTCGTGAGCGGTCAGCCCGGAGACCTCCTCCAGCTTCAGTCGCGCCTGCTCCACCAGCTCCTCAGCCCTCTGCTCCTTGGTCACCACCCCCTGTTCCCGGGCGATGAGCGACTGCTCCTTCTTCACCAGCTCTGCATCCCGCTGATCGAAGAGGTTCATCTTGTTTTCCAGGTGCTCGTCCTTCTGCTGGAGCCGCTTCTCCAGGACCTGCAGGTCGGCCCGCAGCTCCTTGCTTTCCCGCTCGAAATCGGCCTTGGCCTGATAGACCACATCCTTGGCCAGCAGGGTCGCCTCTTTGGCGACGGTCTCCGCCTGGCGCTTGGCGTCCTCAACGATCTTCTCGGCAAGCTCCTCGGCTCGCGCCGTGAGTGAATCCGAATACTTTTTTCTCAACAGGTTCCCGATGAAATAGCCGATTCCGCCGGCAAACGCGATGAGGAACACGACAACCATGATGTCAAGCTTCACTGTACCTACCCCCTTTTGTATGGTGACCGAACCGGCAGGAACCGCCGCTCGGTTATGATCAGATCGAGAGCCACGTCGTGGGGCTCACCCGCTATCTCTTCGACCAGTTGAAAATCAAACCCGAAACCGACCAGCCGCCCGGACCCTTCCAGAGCATGCAGGGTCCGGTCGTAATACCCCTTGCCATAGCCGATCCGTCTCCCGCTCAGGTCGAAGGCGACCCCCGGCACGACGATGCAGTCGGCCTCACCGGGCAACCGAACCGGGCAGCCGCTCCCCGGTTCGGCGATGCCGAACGCCCCGGTCACCAGGTCGGATTCCCCTCTGATCTCCCGGAACAGCAGCCCCCCCCCGCTCACCACGGGGAAGAGGAGTGTCTTCCCCGCAGAGAGGGCCTCGGTCATGACCATGGAGGTATCGACCTCACGGTTCACCGGGGCGTAGAGGGCGATGACCGCGGCAGTGGCAAAGAGCCCTGACCGGAGAAAGCGCTGCTGAACGGAGCCGCTCAGCGAACGCCACTCTTCGGTGGAGAGCGCGGAGCGCCGCTCACGCAGGGTACGGCGGAGACTCTTCTTGGGCATGAGGAACCTGCCTTGGACATAAAAGGAAAAACATGAAATGACAGGCCGGTATCGGCCCGCGGCTGTTTCAGGCGGGAAACGCGAGGATGGTTCTAGGGACGGTCAGATTGATATGAAAGAGTCGTATATCCGTTGACAGCTATGCGAATAAGACTCGAAACCCCTGGTAAATAAGGATATATACCTATCTGCTGAACCAGCAGGAAACCCGGGTGGCGTCGTTCATCCTCCACCTCTCGCGGTCGTAACCGCCCGACACAAGCGACGTTCTATGAAAAAAAGTCACGGGGCAAAACGGTCAACTGCGGCTCGACCCCGACGACGGATAACCAGTACAGTAAAGGACCGAATAATAGGGCATATCACGTGGAATGTCAAGCAGTATGCCGGAGCAGTCCGGAGTTTGTCCGCCACCGGATCCGGCGGGAAGAGATCCCCCCTCACTGGCTCTCCGGCGGGGTCACGGCAGCTTTTCCCTTGACAGAGCCTCGGCTGAACGGATAGATTATGCAGTCTTTTTTAAGCAACTCGACGCTACCCACTCCAAGGAGGCTACAACCACTGTGAGCGCACTCGAAATGGATAACTACATATTCACCTCTGAATCGGTTTCCGAGGGGCACCCCGACAAGGTCGCCGACCAGATCTCCGATTCGATCCTTGACGCCATCCTGACCCAGGATCCGAAATCTCGGGTCGCCTGCGAGACCCTCGTCACCACCGGCATGGCCGTCATCGCCGGGGAGATCACCACCAACGCCATCATCGACTACCCGAAGGTCGTCCGCGAGACCATTCTGGAGATCGGCTATAACGACTCCCAGATGGGTTTCGATGGCGAGACCTGCGCGGTACTGGTCTCCATCGACAAGCAGTCCCCGGACATCTCCCAGGGGGTCACCGAGGGAGAGGGGATGTACAAGGAGCAGGGGGCCGGCGACCAGGGGCTCATGTTCGGCTACGCCTGCAACGAGACGGCGGAACTGATGCCGATGACGATCCTCTTTTCCCACCAGCTGGTCAAGAGACTGGCCGATGTCCGCAAGAGCGGCCTGCTCAACTTCCTCCGCCCCGACTCCAAGTCCCAGGTCTCCATCCAGTACATCGACGGTAAGCCCGCCTATGTGGATACCGTGGTCATCTCATCCCAGCACACCCCCGACGTCACCCACAAGCAGATCGAGGAGGGGATCATCGAAGAGGTGGTCAAGAAGATCATCCCCGCAGGGATGATCACCGACAAGACCCGCTATCTGATCAACCCCACCGGCCGCTTCGTGGTGGGAGGCCCCATGGGAGACTGCGGCCTCACCGGCCGCAAGATCATCGTGGACAGCTACGGCGGGCATGGCGCCCACGGCGGCGGCGCCTTCTCCGGCAAGGATCCCTCCAAGGTCGACCGCTCCGCCGCCTACATGGGGCGCTACGTGGCCAAGAACCTGGTGGCTGCCGGCCTCTGTGAAAAGTGCGAGATTCAGGTTGCCTACGCCATCGGCGTAGCCCAGCCGGTCTCGATCCTGGTGGACACCGCCGGCACCGGCAAGATCCCGTCGGCCCGCATCGCCGAGATCGTCCGGGAGGTCTTCGACATGCGCCCCCGGGCCATCATCGAAGAGCTGGACCTGCTCCGCCCCATCTACAAGCTGACCGCGGCCTACGGCCACTTCGGCCGGGAGCTCCCCGAGTTCACCTGGGAGCGGACCGATAAGGTCGGCATCATCCGGGAGAAGGCGGGGATGTAGGAGAAGAAAGACAGGTTGAGGTTGAGGTTGAGGTAAAGATTTATAGACAATGAATAGAGGTAGTGAAGGGCAGAAGGCCGGATGGGATTCCATCCGGCCTTCTGTTTTTTATGCCGGCCTCATTTCGTCCACCGGCGCCTCGTGCCCCGAGTCCGGTTTAGCCAGGTTATCCCTCACGCCTCGTGCCCGGTTTTAACCGGCTTTCCCCACGCGCCCCGCGCCCGGCGCCCCGTGCCTGGCAAATCGGTATCCCACCCCCCGTACGGTCTGGATATAGACCGGATGAGAGGGATCGGGCTCGAAATATTTCCGGAGCCGGACGATGAAGTTGTCCAGGGTCCGGGTCTCGGTCTCGGAGGAGTACCCCCAGACCGTCTCCAGCAGGTTGGCGCGGGTGACCGTCTTCCCTTCGTTGCGAAAGAAGAGCGCCAGCATCCGGATCTCCAGCTCGGTGAGATCGATCTCCCCCTGGGCGGTGCGGGCGTGGTAGGAGAGGAGAAAGACCTCGTTGTCGCCGAACCGGTACCCCTCCTCCACCGGCTCCGGCCGGTACCAGGACGACCGCCGGAGCATCCCCTTGACCCGGAGGAGAAATTCGCTCAAGTTGAACGGCTTGGTCAGGTAGTCGTCGGCGCCGCTGTCCAGACCGGCGACCCGGTCCCCCTCTTCGGAACGGGCGGAGAGGATCAGGATGGGGACCCGCGGCTCCACCGTCCGGATCTCGCGGCAGACGGTGAAACCATCCTTCCCCGGCAGCATCACATCCAGGATGATGAGGGAAAAACGGTTGAAGGCCAGGAGCTCCAGGGCCGCCTCACCGGTCTCGGCATGACTCACCCGGAACCCCTCCTCCTCCAGGTTGAAGGTCATCCCCCGGGCCAGATGCAGTTCGTCCTCCACCAGCAGGATATGCGGCCGCTCCTCAGACATGCTCTCCCCCCTTCTCCCGGGCCAACGGCAGGGTCAGGTGAAAGGTGGATCCCCCCCCCGCACCGGGGCTCGTCACCCTGATCCGTCCGCCATGCCGCTCGACTATGGACTGCACGATATAGAGACCGAGGCCGGTCCCCCTGATATTCTCACCGGTGCTCCTGACCCGGTAGAACATCCGGAAGACCCTTTTCAGATCCCCCGGAGCCATCCCCCGCCCCTGGTCGCTGAAGGTCAGGAGACAGAGTTTCCCCTCCCGACGGAGGGTCACCTCGATCTCCGGCGAGGCGAGGCTGTAGAGGATGGCGTTTTCGAAGAGGTTGCGCAGGGCCATCCCCATCCCGTCCGGGTCCAGCTCCACCCGGATCCCCGGTTCCACCGTCCAGGTGAGACTCCCCCCCTCGGGGAGCTTCAGGAGCTTGCGCTGGAGGAATTTGACCATGAACTCGGAGAAATCGATGCTCTGCCGCTCCCCGGAACCGAAGCCGTGTTCCAGCCGGGCCGCCATGAGGAGGTTGTTGATATGGTTTTCCAGGCGGGAGGTGTCATCCAGCATGGTGTCCAGGAACCGCTCCAGCCGCTCCGGTGACGGCTTGCGGAGGCTGATGGTCTCCAGGTGCAGCCGGATGGAGGCCAGGGGCGATTTCAGTTCGTGGGTTACCTGGGAGATGAACTCCCGCTGCCGGCGATTGAGGGTGGACTGCCGTTGCCAGTAGAGGAAGATGACGTAGACCCCGATGAGGATGGCCACCAGGAGCGCCAGCCCTTCCGCCAGGACCAGCCAGTCGAACTGATACCCTGCCAGCAGGTCGGGCTTGTACTGCTGGGTCAGCCGACGGAGCTCCTGGTGGCGGCCGACGAACCAGTAGATCCAGAAGACGACCACGAGAACCCAGACGAGCTGGATGCCGATGAGCGCGGAGATGGGGGTAAAGAGTCTTCTGAGCCACTTCATGCCCCCTGTGTATCACCGGGGTAGCGCTTTTGCAAGGGGAATGGTTTTACAGTTCTATTACATTCCCCCTCCCCATATTCTGGTAGAGTTGCGATCGTTGCTACTCATGGGAAAGAAATCGAGGCAGAGATGAAACCATTCAAGCTTGGCAAATACGAAGTTCCCTATCCGCTGATTCAGGGAGGAATGGGGGTGCGGGTTTCGGCCGGCTCCCTGGCCGGTCATGTGGCCAAGTGCGGCGGGATCGGCATCGTCGCCGCAGCCGGGATCGCCCTCAACAGCGAACATTATAACGGCAAGAACTACCTGCAGGCCGAACAGGAAGCAATGAAGAGCGAGCTGCGCAAGGCTTATGAGATAGCCCCGGACGGAATCATCGGCGTCAACGTCATGGTGGCGCTCTCGGATTTTGAAAATCTGGTGAAGGCATCCATCGAAGGGGGGGCAAAGGTCATCATCTGCGGCGCCGGCCTCCCCCTCTCCCTCCCGGAACTGACGGCCCATGCCCCGGACGTGGCGCTTATCCCCATCGTCTCCTCCCTGCGGGCGGCCCAACTCATCGCCAAGAAGTGGGACAAGGGATTCCATCGCCTTCCCGACGCAGTGCTGGTGGAAGACCCGGACACCGCCGGCGGTCATCTGGGGGAGAAGATGGAGAACATCGGAAACGGTGACTATGATCATTACGGGACGATCCGGGGTATCAAGGAGTTCTTCCGCACCGAATACCAGGTGGAGATGCCGGTCATCGCCGCCGGCGGCGTCTGGGATCGGGCCGATCTGGAAAACGCCCTGGCGCAGGGGGCCGACGCCGTGCAGATGGCCAGCCGCTTCGTCCCCACGGTGGAGTGCGACGCCGCCGACAGCTTCAAGCAGATGTACCTGGATTGCCGCAAGGAGGATATCGGTCTCATCATGAGCCCGGCCGGCCTCCCCGGACGGGCCATCCTCAAGAACCAGGAGAACATCGTCAACTATGACCGGGAGCAGAACTCCAAGTGCAAGACCGGCTGCCTCAAGAAGTGCAGCTACAAGGAGAACGGCGAGCGATTCTGCATCGTCTTCTCCCTGGACCGGGCCCAGAGGGGGGACGTGGAGACCGGCCTCGTCTTCTGCGGCACCAACGCCTGGAAAGCCGACCGGATCACCACGGTGCAGGAGATCTTCGACGAACTGTTCGGTGAAGAGGATGTCGTAACCGCTCAGACGGAGAAATTGATGGCATTGCGGGATAAAACGCCAAGATTGACGACCGATGAAATCGTTGAGGCGGTCAGGCATGACCGCGACAGGGGATAGCATGACAACCCCGCTCATTGTGCCGGAAAACGAGGCAACTGGGCAACATGATCATGCTGGATGATTTTGTCTGATCAGCGACTGGCCCGGCACCCTCTCGCGCCCGACCGGCTTCCCGGCGGGCGTTTTTTCTTGCCTGCCCTGGCGGGCCATGCTATATCAACGAATGTTGATTTCAATAACAGGCAAACGTGATCCATGCTGCAGACCCTGAAATCACTGGCCGACCCCTCCCGCCTCCGGCTGACGGCGATCCTCCTGCGCGGCGAATTCACGGTGCAGGAGCTGACCCGGATCATGGAGACGGGTCAATCCCGGGTCTCCCATCATCTCAAGGTGCTGACCGATGCCGGGATCCTGGCGGTGAAGCGCCAGGGGAGTTGGAGTTATTACCGGGCCGGTGGGGACTCTCCCTTCTTCGCGGAGATCCGTCCTCTCCTGGAACAGCGACTCACGGAGCTGCCCCAGCGGGAGCACGACCTGACCGTCGTGGCGGAGCTGCTGGAGGAACGACGGCGGCGCAGCCAGGAGTTCTTTGACCGGCACGCCCGGCAGTGGGACGACCTGGCCCGGACCCTCCTGCCGGTAACAGAGTACCGGGAGCGACTTCTTGCGGCGGTGCCGCTGGGGAAGAGGCTGGTGGAGATCGGCTTCGGCGCCGGCGGCCTCCTGCCTGATCTGGCTGCCCGCTCCGCCTCGGTGGTCGGTGTAGATCACTCACCGGCCATGCTGGAGGAGGCGCGCCGGCGGCTGACGCTCTCCGGCTTGGAGGGGATAGATCTTCGTCTGGGGGAGATGACCCACCTGCCGCTCCCCGATCGCTCCGCCGACTGTGCCGTGCTCAACATGGTGCTCCATCATGCCCCTGATCCGCCAGCGGTGCTGGCGGAGATTAAGCGGGTGCTGGTTCCCGGCGGGCTGTTGCTCCTGGCCGATCTGGCCCGCCACGAGCGGGAATGGGTGCGGGAACGGCTGGCGGACCAGTGGCTCGGGTTCGACGAGGAGGAGTTGACGGGATGGCTCGCGAGTACCGGGTTTGCCGACATCAACTGCCAGCGGATCGAAGGTGCCTGCGGAGAGGAGACGGTGCTGCTGGTGCGGGGAACAAAATCGTAGGGGCGCCGCTTGCCGCGCCCTGATTTGCAATGGCGCTTGCCGCGCCTCGATTTGCAACGGCGCTTGCCGCGCCCTGATTTGCAACGCCGCTTGCAGCGCCTCGATTTGCAACGGCGCTTGCCGCGCCCTGATTTGCAATGGCGCTTGCAGCGCCCTGATTTGCAATGGCGCTTGCCGCGCCCCGATGACGGGAAAAACGGGTTGCGAAAAAACGGGCGCAGCAAGCGGCGCCCCTACGGGGAACCACCATGACCTTCAACCCCGACATACACCATCGCCACTCCATTCGTCTGGAGGATTACGATTACACCACTGCCGGGGCGTATTTCGTGACCATCTGCACACAAGGAAAGGAGTGTCTATTAGGGACGATTGTCGAAGAATACATGGTGATGAACAACACTGGCCGGATAGTGGAATCGGTGTGGCTGTCACTGCCTGAACGATTTTCAGGCATGAATTTGGATGCCTTTGTGGTCATGCCGAATCACATACATTTCATTGTTTTCCTCGTAGGGGCGCCGCTTGCTGCGCCCTGCTTGACGCGCCCCGATCTTGCCGCACCCTGTTTGCGGGATGAATCGGGCACAAAAAAAGCGGGCGCAGCAAGCGGCGCCCCTACCGATCACCCCACATTGGGGGCAATCATGCGGGCATTCAAATCCATAACCGCAATTGAAATCAACCGCCTGTTACACCGACAGGGGCAACCGTTATGGCAACGCAACTATTACGAACGCATAGTACGCAACGAAGGCGAGCTCCACGGTTTCCGTGAATATATCCATTTGAACCCGCAACAATGGTCCAAAGATGAGCACAACAACACCCCGGCATGAAGAACAAAATCGTAGGGGCGCCGCTTGCCGCGCCCTGATTTGCAATGGCGCTTGCCGCGCCCTCGGTCGTTGTCAAGAAAGTTGTCGCATTTCCTATGCAGCCTTGTTTTGAATTGCCATACCGTTCTGAGTCGATTTTTGCGGATTCAAGCAGACCACCGTTGGTCGTTTCCAGTTTCGGCACTTACCTGACCACCGCTCGGG
>CAIOGM010000158.1 GCA_903857795.1 uncultured Geobacter sp. | reverse complement strand
CGGAACCGGCGATTCTTGGCAGAGTTGCAGTCAACCCGCCGGATCCGCTGCGCTTGATCCTCAGGGGCGGCACCGGTCTCGACCCGGACGCAGAGTTGCAGTCAACCCGCCGGATCCGCTGCGCTTGATCCGGCCTGCAAAAAACAGTCGTGTTTCATTCCACAATCTAACGAGTTGCCGACATCCGGTCCCTGAGCGGCGTTGAAGGGTCGTTCCCTCCTCCCCTCCGGTACAGTTGACTCATAATACCCGCACATGACTTGCCACATCGCTGAAGAATTCCTCTGACCAGAGCTCCAGTATCCCCTGATCCTTGACAAACGGGGCCACATCTTTACGCGCCTGGTTCACGTCCAGCAGGTGTATGGCATCCAACAATAGATTGGAAAAGGCTTCTGGTGAAAGAGATGGTTCTCCGCCCCAATGGCCGGTCTGCCTCATTCTCTGTTCAAGATGGATAAGGTTCAGATCTGGATGATTAGCGGCATACCAGACAAAATCGTACCAGTCGCGCCCCTTAACACGGTTTTTCCACTTTCGGAAGAGGAGTGCATGCATCTTTCCGGCAAAGAGGTCGGGAAGTGAATAGCTCCGCACGGCAAATGGTATCGGTTGCAGCAGATAGCGGGTCAGAGTAGTGAATCCAGGGGGCGGATCAGTGTCCACCTCGATTTTTACCTTCAACAGTAGTCCGGCGCAAACCTGTCCCGCCAGTTCTTCGCCGGTCTCGATGACCAAGAGTTCTTTACGCGTATTTGCCTTGAGAAAGGCAGACTGCACCGCTGATTCCACGGTCTTGTCCACCATCTCCACCCGGACGTTAAAACCGAAGGCCAGCAACTCTTTCTCAAGTGAAGACCTGTACTGTGCCAAATTGAAGGTCGGATTTGGCACCAGGAGAGAAAAATCCAGATCTTCGGAGAACCGGTCGAGTCCATAGAGGATACGGAGGGCAGTCCCGCCGTAAAAAGCAGCGTGCTCGAAAAACTTGGCACGCCAAAGTCCCAGCAGCGCCACCTCCTGAATGATCTCCCGCAGTGCCGCAACCGAATCATCAACACTCTTTGGGGCATATTTCGCAAGCATGCGGGTGATAGCCTCATGCATGATAAACTCCTTTACTATTTTTACTCAGCCTGTTGAGCAGATCGGCCAGCAACTCTACCCTACGGGACCGGTAGTGACCGGCAATCTCCCTGAGACGGACCGTGTTGAACCCTCGAAGAACATCTGGATCGACACGAAGAGACTCCAGTAGGTACTCATGCAATTCCTTCTGAGTGGAGATACCAGCGCCCCGTTCGGCAACGATCCGATCGGCCAGAGCCTTCTCGGGAATGGCAATAAGAAAAGCACGACCATCCACCAGTTCAACCCGGTCCATGCCGGTACGATATGCTTCCAGGGGAATCGCCCGGTAGGAAAATGAACCAACCGGCGAATCAAAGGAGCGTGAGCGACCGCAGGTTACGGAGGTCACCGTCTCAACCCGTTCCGGTGTCACTCCGTGATACTGCAATGCATATTCCAGTGAGATATAGGACGGACCGTAGATGAGATTAGCGAGCAGTTCCCGACAGTAAGGTCGCCGGCGCAACGACTCGCCGAGGATATAGAGTCCCTTCTTAACCCGGATGATATCACCCTTTGCCAGCATGCCGGAGATCTTCATGCGCGGACTGGCATATCCGGAAACTGCATCCTGCAGAGTCTGGTAGTCAAGCTCCTCATAGGGCATGCTCTTGAGCAACAAGGCGTTGGTCATGATCACCACCTCCTGTGTGGCAGTGACCAAATAACACATAAGCGCATAGTATGTCCATAATTATTGGACATACTATGTATCTATTTCCTTGGCGGCAATGCAACCAACCCGCCGACATCCGTTCCCTGAGCGATGTCGAAGTTGTAGGCCGGTTCAAGCGAAGCGGAACCGGCGATTCTTGGCAGAGTTGCAGTCAACCCGCCGGATCCGCTGCGCTTGATCCGGCCTACAAAAAACAGTCGTGTTTCATTCCACAATCTAACGAGTCGCCGACATCTTGTCCCTGAGCGATGTCGAAGGGAAGGGCAGTCATCCGGCGTACCTGCGCCGTCAAAGCACCGATTATCCGTTGTTTTCCCCCTTCTTCAACCGTCACAATTCGTCACATTTCGATGAATTTCGTCACAATTGAGGCCATTTAATAGGCCAAGTTTTTATAATACTATCATGCACTAATGGCGCGTCTCTCTCCCCGCGGCGCCTCGAATCGGATAATACTTCATTATTCCGGCTCATTACCTTCTCTCCTCTCCCCTTTCCGCTGCTGCAGACCAGCCCCAACGCGCCGCAACCCGATCCGGTGGTGACACGGTATTGCATAGGCTATGGCGGGGGCGAACGGCGTTCGCCCGGATGAATGGCGATATCGTTGAATTTGGACAGGGGCGTATGCCATACGCCCCAACAGCACCACCACACAAAAGGAGAATGAATGAACAGAGAGAAGTTGTATCGACGTTTCGCCGGGGTGGCGGCCATGCTGGCGCTGACTATGGTGACCTGGGCGGGAAGTGTGATGGCGGCGGCGTCACTCCCCACCCCCACCATGACCAACCTGGGGGCCAACCAGGTCACCCTCAACCTGACCTCCAGCACCACGGGGACCGGCTATTTCACCCTGCAAAAGGGGAGCGGGGTGGCCTGCGGCAGCGCGGCTCAGGTCAAACTCGGTCAGACCGCCGGGTCGGTCACTGCCGCCTACCACGGCTCTCTGCCGCTCACCGCAGCGGTGGCGGGGCTCTACACGCAGCACTACCTGACCCAAAACAGCGCCTATACCGTCTGCTTCGCCAACACTGTCGGGGTATCCACGGGCACGGCCAATTTTACCACTACCACCCCCAAGGCCCCCGCCACGCCGGCCTGGAATTACGTGGGCTCCAGCTTGGGCTTCCTTGCCCTCAATACCTCTCCCTCCTCCCTGGCCTTTGCCCCGGACGGAACCCCCTATGTAGCGTATCAAGTCGTCACCACTGGTAAGGCGAACGTGAAAAGGTACAACAGGGCGCTGACCACACCCGCATGGGAAAACGTGGGGAGCGGCGGATTCTCCGCCGCTGGTGCCGGGTACCCTTCGCTGGCCTTTGCCCCGGATGGCACCCCCTACGTGGCGTATCGGGACGTCAACGCCGGTGGCATGGCGACCGTGATGAACTTCACCGGGATTACCGTGGCCGTCCCCACTGGGTGGAGTCCGGTGGGGACCGCCGGCTTCTCCCCCGACCTTATCAATCAGATCGTTCTGGCTATCGCTCCGGACGGCGCCCCCTACGTGGTGTTTCGGGACCTCTCCCTCTCCGGCAATGTGACCGTGATGAAGTTCACCGGGAGTACCGTGGCCGTCCCCACTGGGTGGAGTCTGGTGGGGAGCGCCAACTTCTCCCCCGGTTCGGTTATGGACCTGTCCCTGGTCTTTGCCCCGAATGGGACCCCCTATGTGGCATACACTGACAACTCTCCTTCAGGAAATAACAAGCTGACCGTGATGAAGTTTGATGGGACGGCGTGGGTCAATGTGGGGCTCCCCGACTTTTCCCCTTCAGCCACCTCTTCCACTACCCTTCGTTCATCCCTGGCCATTGCCTCGGATGGGACGCCTTACGTGGCGTATGCGGACACCAGCACGACCCCCCCCGGCATGGCGACCGTGATGAAATTTGACGGGACGGCCTGGGTTAAAGTGGGGGGCGCCGCCTCCACCGTTGCTACGACGGCCACCTCCCTGGCCTTTGCCCCTGACGGGACGCTCTATGTGGCGACTCAAAGCCCAAAAGCGACAGTCAGTAAGTTCAATACCGTAACCTCAACATGGGAAACCGTGGGGAACGTCGGGTTCTCCACCACCGCTGTCACTGGCAGCGGCACTCTGGCTTTTGCCATGGATGGGACCCCCTATCTGGCGTATGCCTACGGTTCTATTTTCATACAGAGGCTGATCAACAGCACCACCACCACGCTGACCTCCAGCCTTAACCCCTCCAACGCGGGCGATTCGGTCACCTTTACCGCCACGGTAGCATCCGCCATCGCCCCCGGCACGGTCAAGTTCTGGGAAGGCGCGACCCAACTTGGGGTCGACACTACCCTTGCCTCCGGCGTCGCCGCCACCAGCACCAATGCTCTCGTCGCCGGAACTCACAGCATTACAGCCAATTACTACGGTTATGAGGTGTACATCGGCGCCGACAGTTATAAAGCATCGGTTACCACGGCCCTCTCCCAGGTGGTAAACGCCGGCAAGTCGCCGGCGGTGATAACCTTTGACACGGTGCCGACCCCCACGTATCTGGGGGGGGACTTCACCATACATGCCACGACCACCAACAGCGACAGCACCACCCTGACCTACAGCAAGGTGAGCGGCCCCTGTACCTTCGGCACCGGCGGCACCTTCAGCTCCACCGGCGCCGGCACCTGCGTCGTTCAGGCCGACGGCGCCGCCACCACCAACTACAAGGCGGCTTCTCAGACGCAGGATGTGATCATTGCCCCGGCTACCCAGACCGCCACCGTGACCAGCGGTCCGTTCTCCTATGACGGCACCGCCAAGAGCGTAACGGTTTCCTGCTCCGGCGGCGGCACTGCCACCACCATTACTCCGGCGACACAGACCAACGCCGGTAGCACCGCAGTGACGGCCACCTGCCCGGCGACTCTCAATTACAACGTCGGGACCGGACTTGCCGCCGGAAACTTTGTGATCAACAAGATCACCCCGACGGCCTCGGTGGCTAACAGCCCACAGAACTACTCCGGCTCGGCCCAGTCCGCGACGGTCACCTGTCTGGGGAGCGGCATCGTCAGCAACATCAGCACCGGCGGCAGCGCGACTCAGACCAACGCCGGCAGCTATGCGGTAACGGCGGATTGCGCCGCCAGCACGAACTACAATGCCGGGACCACTCTTGCGGCTGGGAACTTCGTCCTCAGCAAGATCACCCCTACCGCAACGGTGGGGAACAGCCCGCAGAACTACACCGGCTCGGCCCAGTCCGCGACGGTCACCTGTCTGGGTGGCGGCGTCTCCGGCAACATCACCACCGGCGGCAGCGCGACTCAGACCAACGCCGGAACGTACGCGGTACTTGCCGATTGCGCCGCCAGCACGAACTACAACGCCGCGACCACTCTTGCGGCCGGGAACTTCGTCCTCAGCAAGATCACCCCCACCGTGACGGTGACCGGTTCCACCACATTCACCTACAGCGGATCGCCCCAGGGGCCTGACACGGCAACCAAGGGAAACTCCACCGGTGCCTTGACCTACAGCTATTCCGGCACCGGCTATCCTGCCGGCGCAACCAAACCCACATCGGCGGGAACCTACAGCGTCACCGCAACGGTCGCGGCTGATACCAACAATGATTCAGCTTCTTCCAGCGCCACGGCCTTTACCATCGACAAGGTGACTCCTGTTGTGACGGTGACAGCGGGGACGTATACCTACAGCGGTTCTGCCCAGGGGCCAGGCGCAACGGAAACCACCAAGGGGAACTCCCCCGGCGCCTTGACCTTCAGCTATCAGGGGACCGGCACGACGACCTACTCAGCAAGCACGACCAAGCCGACGTGGGGGGGAACCTACAGCGTCACCGCAACGGTTGCGGCCGACACCAACTACGCCGCAGCCTCCTCTGACGCCACGGCCTTCACCATCGCTAAGGCATCCGCCACGGTTACCCTGAGTAACCTGACCCAGAGCTACAGCGGCGGCGCCCTGACCCCCACGGCAGTCACAAGCCCCGTCGGCCTTACCATCGACTGGACCAATGCACCGCAGACCAACGCGGGGAGCTACACGGTGACGGCCACGGTCAACAGCACCAACTACCAGTGGTCCAACAGCGGGGAATTCGTCATCACCAAGGTGACGCCGACCCTGTCCATAACCGCCACACAGCAGAGCTATGACGGCGCCTCCCATGGAGCCACCATCACCGGTTCGGTAGTCGGGGTGGTCTCCAACATCAAGTACAACGGGATCTCCACCGTACCGTTAACCGCCGGAACGTACACCGTCACGGCGGACTTCGCCCCCACCAACAGCAGCTACAACAACCTCACCGGCGCCTCAGCCGGGAACTTCACCATTGCCCGGGCCATACCGACCCTGGCGGTGACCAACTCTCCTCTCACCTATACCGGCACCGCCAAGAGTGCCACCGTATCCGGTAACGTCTCCGGTTCCGTCAGCGCTGTCACCTATAACGGTTCGTCAACACAGCCGATCAACGCCGGCAGCTATACGGTGACGGCAAGCTTTATCCCGGCCGACAGCACCAACTACGGCCCGCTCACCAATGCTTCCGCCGGCAGCTTCACCATAGCCAAGGCGACACCGACCCTGGCGGTCACCAACTCACCGGTCAGCTTTGACGCTCTCGGCCACTCCGCCACCGTCACCGGCTCCGTAGCCGGCAGCGTCAGCGGCATCCTCACCGGCGGCGCAGCGACCCAGAGCGCCGTGGGAACCTATGCCGTCACGGCGAATTTTGTCCCCACCGACAGCATCAACTACAACTCTCTCACCAGCGCCTCGGCCGGCAACTTCGCCATCCTGGCGGTCAACAAGGTGAGCGTCACCATCCGGACCGTCCCGGCCGGACTCACCGTCACCGTCGACGGCGGGGCCGCACAAGTTGCTCCGTTCACCTTCACGGCGACTCCCGGGAGCAGTCACACCATCGCCACTACCTCCCCCCAGGGGACCGTAGGAACTCGCTACCTCTTCTCAGCCTGGTCCGACGCCAAGGGGATCAGCCACACCATCACCGCCCCGAACTCGGGGAGCGCCACCTATACGGCCACCTTCACCACCGAGTACCAGCTGACCACGGCGGTTTCACCGGTGGGGAGCGGTACGGTCATCCCCGCCACCAACGGCTGGTATGCCGCCGGAGCGACCCCCGGCATCATAGCCACGGCAGGGATCGGCTATGGCTTCTCCACCTGGAGCGGACCGGCAGTCAATGCCTCCAGCAGCGCCACCTATGTCACCATGAACGGTCCGGTCACCGTCACCGCTACCATGAAACCGCTGATGACCACCCTCAGCGCCGCCATCGGCGTCAAGAGCGGCGTCGTTGGCGATTCCCGGATCTGGCCGATCATCCTCACCCCCAGCGCCGGATCTTCCGCCGCCGCGGTGCAGATTACCGGGTTGACGGTCTCCTCCAGCGGGACCTGCAAGCCGGTGGTCACCACCGGCTTCCCCCTCAACCTGGGTGACATCGCTACCGGTAACACGGCTACGGGGAATGTCACCGTCGACGTCAGCACCTGCAGCGCGGCCAAGCAGAAGACGATCAAATTCAACGTCACCATCGGTTACAGCACCAACAACGGCGCCTCCACCGGCTCCACCAGCCTGACCGGCGTCGGTCAATAACATGCGGCATTTCGTAGGGGCGACGCATGCGTCGCCCACGTGCGGATCGCATCGATGCAGATCACACAGGGAGGAGTGTGGGTTCCGCACCAATGAATCACCCATCCCCCTCCTGACCTCCCCCTTGAAGGGGGAGGAATTTATTTCGGAGGCGACGCATGCGTCTCCCTTGCGCGGGTCGCATCGATGCAGATCACACAGGGAGGAGGGTGGGTTCCGGACCAATGAGTCACCCATCCCCCTCCTGACCTCCCCCTTGAAGAGGGAGGAATTTATTCACCACACAGCACGGAGGAACCAATGAAACGCATCTTTCTCGCCGGGCTCATGGCGCTCCTGTTCGCCGCCGCTCCGGCGGCCGCCAGCGTCAAGTCCTTCACCTTTACCTTTGCCGGCAACGGCGCCACTGCCATGGGAATCATCGACTTCGAGATGTCCCTGCTGACCAATCCGGGACGCAACGTCTTCGACACCAGCGACGGCTATGTCTACACAACCGGTGACGCCCCTTATGGAACGAACATCCCCGGGCTCGTCACGGCGCTCTCCGTTACCGTGCGCGGCGCCACCCTCGGCAACGGAACCTTTCATCTTAGCGACTTCGACGGTGTGCTCTTCGACACCACCCGTCTCGGGCTGAATTTGAATCAGCAGCTCATCGGCCAGACTCTGGAGAATATCGGCCCCGTCGGCCAAACCTGGACGTGGGGGAGCGTCGGCCCCGAGTACATAATTGCTGATTCCAATCCCTCTGCGTCCTATGTGGGTGATTTCCAGCTCTTTTCTCCGCTGACCAGTAACGCCCCCACCGGCGGCAACCCGTTCACGATCCAATCCTTTGGCGATGACATGACCCTCACCTCCTTTGTCCCCGTCCCCGAACCATCTACCTGGCTCCTGCTCTCCCTGGGTGCAGGCGGCCTGGCGCTGCTCCGGCGGCGAAAAGGATAGGGCGTCTGACGTATGATGAACAAAGAGCTCCGAGGTTGCAAAACCTCGGAGCTCTTTCGTTTTGAGGGGGGCTGTGTCCCATCGTTCCCACGCTCCAGCGTGGGAACGCAGCCGGTGACGCTCCAGCGTCAGACAGTGACAACGGGATGAATCCGGTGGCCGAGTAATCCGCCGCTGGAGCGGCGTTGCACCAGTTACCACGCTGGAGCGTGGGAACCATGAAAAAAACTGAGACGGGCTTATCCTTTCTCGATCTCCACCTTAGTTAAACCGGTAATATCTACTATATCTTCAAGCAATACGCCCTTAAGCTTCAGCCTTGTCGCAATATCGAGCGCTTTGAGCTTCTCGCCTTCTTCTTTCCCTTCTTTCAATCCTTCTTCCTTTCCTTCCAAACGACCGAGTCCATAGTTAGATTCGATCAAGCTAGCTTGATAACTCAGGTCATCCTGATAGCGGGCATATGCCAAGCGCTCTTTTTCCGTAAGACTCAATAAAGAAAGAGCTTTTTTCGCCTTCTGTAATCCCTTCGCCTTGAATTCATCCTTGATCTCTTCGTTCTTTAGAAAGTAGATCCATTCGTCAAGGGGGGTTGCGGCGATGTCGTTGAAGTTGTTGATTCTGATCAGGTAGTATTCCGGGAACAGGTGGTGGATCTGCTCTTTGCCGTACAGTTTCTGCTGCCTGCTGCTGAGTTGCAGGCGGTCGTTGTCGTGGATACCGGTAAAACTGGTGGCGCCGCGATAGATGTAATCACTGCCGTGTCCCAGATCAAAAAAGAGGATGTTGACGGAGATGACTTTTACCAGGCGGGAGTACGGCTCTCCTTCCCGTTGATGTTCCGTTATGGCGCGGGAGGTACCGTACAGCATGCGTTGCAGGTAGTCATATTCCCGTTCGTACTGGACTTCGATGATGATTATCTCGCCGGCGCTGTTTTTGACCTTGAGGTCGACCCGGTTGTACTTGTCGGTCACACTCTCCTGGTTGCTTTCGCTTTCCAGTATTTCCAGGATAACGATCTCTTCACTTAGCAGTTCACTCAGGAATCCTTCCAGGATCTCGAAGTTGGCCTTGCTCCTTAGGAGCCGTTTCATGGCCCAGTCAAAGGTGATCAGTTTTCGCGGTGGCGCGGTTTTCATTCGTTCTCCCTCCAACGGGGGGGCGGCAGGCACTTCTCTCTGTTTTGGATTACAGTTTGGTACGCTACTTCGATTCACCTAATCGTGTCAAGGGAATCGTCACGGGAGGCGGGGGAAGTCGTAGGCCGGTTCAAGCGAAGCGGAACCGGCGATTCCCGGCGGAGTTGCAACTGCCTTGCCGGTGCAGGTAAGGTTTTTTTCACGAGATCACCCCTCCATATGGCGTAGCCGTATACGTCAAAACACCGATTATCTGGAGTTTTTACCCATTAAAAACCGTCACATTTCGTCACATTCCGATGAATTGCGTCACAATTGCCCTGTTCGCCGGTCCCCTGTCCCCACAGGGAAAAATATCCGAATAACTCCATCGGGGAATCACGCCGTCATACCCTCATGAAATTGCACGGCTATTTGTCAGCAGGGAGATCGTTCGGACCCTTCCCGACGAGGCCACGCTTTTGCTTTACTGCTCTTTGGGCATGATCGTTGAGTAACCCCTCCTCAACTCCATTTCGATGTCATCCTTTTTTTTCCTTATAACCCACTCCTCTCCTTCAGCTTTGGGATGGGGGAAACTCACCCTTCGCCGCGCAGTAGGATACTAAATGACCCTCGATCTACTTAGTTTTGTGGCGCTGACCATCGCCGTAGTCTGGGGTGTGCTTCTCTTCAAAATCATGAGCATCCGTAGTTGAAAACTACTCAGGCCAATCGCATCACCGTTTTCGTGACTCCCCCTGTCCCCTTCAGGCCCTGTGGGTCCTCTTGTCTCAAGAGGGGGACGATTCTCCGCCATATTTTCTTAGTATGTCCCTCCCCTTAGGTTAAGCCTGCCCTGAGTGCAGTCGAAGGGGGGAGGACAGGAGGGGTTACGAAAGCGGCAATAAACGTCGAAACAGCATCAAGGCAACGGCTCCGTCTTGATGTGATTCTTCTCGGAGCCATTCACTGTAAGGGGAAAATATGAGTAGAAGAATGTTTTATCTGATGAGTTGTGTTCTTGCGGTAATGACGTTCGGTATGACCGGCTGTGGTTCAAGCAGTTCGTCGACTGCCAGTCCGTATTCGGGCTCGTATACGTTCGTGTCAACGGACGCCACCTACACCTATACCTCGTTAGCGGTCATTGATACTGCTTCGCCACCGGCCATCAAGCTTAACGGACAAACGGTACGAAAGAATAAGGCCACCGGCGAGGTGAAACTGCTGCCCGAAGTTTTCTCGGCTCTTGTCATTACGAATGCCGGTGTGACCTTCAAGGTTGCCGGAACCGATGAAAAAGGTTCGTACAATGAAACCTACAGCGGCATCAGAAACGCCAACGGTAATCTGATCGGAACCTATGTCGATCCCTCCGTTCCCGGCGGAGATGTGGGCGCCTGGAATGCCGTACTTTCAACCCCGCTGGCCGGGACGTATACGCTCGTGTCCAAGGACGCCGTATACACCTACACCTCAACGGCGATCATCAACAGCGCATCTGCAACGCCGATCCAGATTTCCGGGACGACTCAGCGGAAAAAGAATGCCGATGGAACTATCTCCCAGCTTGTAGAAGTTTTCTCCAACCTGACGGTTGTCGGAAATGTGGTGACGTTCAAGGTTACCGGGTCAGATGAAACCGGGGCATACAACGAGACCTACTCCGGCCTCAAGGATGTCTATGGCAGCATGGCCGGAACGTATGTTGATCCGTCAAAACCGACAGTCGATTTAGGAGTCTGGAGTGCGTATCCGGCAATCCCACTGGCAGCGACGTATACGTTTGTGTCGATCGACGCCACGTACACCTACACGACCATCGCGGTAATCGATAATGCTACGCCGCCGACGATAAAAATCGTAGGGACTACCGCACGGAAAAGCGCCACTGGAATCATCACTCAACTGCCCGAAGTTTATTCGAATCTCGTTGTCACCGGCACCGGCGTAACGTTCCAGGTTTCCGGAGTTGATGAGAAGGGACCATACAATGAGACCTATACAGGGGTCAGAGATTCCAACGGCGATCTCGTAGGAAATTATCTGGATCCGTCGCTCCCCACGGATCTCGGCGCCTGGGTTGCAACCAAGTAAGCGCGAGTCGTAGTCGTAGGCCGGTTCAAGCGAAGCGGAACCGGCGATTCCCGGCGGAGTTGCAGTTGCCTTGCCGCTGCAGATCCTACGGATGATTTGTCCCTCCGTCGAACCACCCCCCGACCCCCTCCTTGGCCAAGGAGGGGGGGGAGTTTTGTGCCGAACATAAGAAGCGCTCCGAGAGGTTGATCCTCGGAGCGCTTCTTTACGTCTCAACGACTGACAGTTGCCGGCTTACGTTACCCTTGCAGCGCCGCATGGGCCGCCGCCAACCGGGCGATGGGGACCCGGAAGGGGGAGCAGGAGACGTAGTCGAGCCCTACCTGGTGGCAGAAGATCACCGAGGCCGGATCACCCCCATGCTCGCCGCAGATCCCCAGCTTTATGTTGGGCCGGGTGGCGCGCCCCTTCTCGCATCCCAGTTTCACCAGGAGGCCGACGCCGTTCTTGTCGATGGTGACGAAGGGGTCTTCGGGGAGAATCCCGTTGTCCACGTAGAAGGGGAGGAACTTGCCGGCGTCGTCCCGGGAGAGGCCGAAGGTGGTCTGAGTCAGGTCGTTGGTGCCAAAGGAGAAGAACTCCGCCTCCTCGGCGATGGCGTCGGCGGTGAGGGCCGCCCGGGGAAGTTCGATCATGGTGCCGATGAGATACTCCACCGTCACGCCGTAGCGGGCGATCACCTCATCGCAGACCCTCACGGCGTTGGCCTTTAAGAGCGCCAGCTCCTTCACCGTGGCCACCAGGGGGATCATGATCTCGGGGACCATGCTGTACCCCTCGTCCTTCACCAGCTCGCAGGCCGCCTCCATGATCGCCTGGACCTGCATGTCGTAGATCTCCGGGAAGGTGATCCCCAGCCGACAGCCCCGGTGCCCCAGCATGGGGTTGAATTCGTGGAGGAAGTCGATCTTCTGCCGGATCTGCCGCTCGGAGACCTTCATGGTCTCGGCCAGGGCGTCGATATCCTTCTGCTCCTGGGGGAGGAACTCGTGCAGCGGCGGATCCAGGAGGCGGATGGTGACCGGGAGCCCTTTCATCTCCCGGAAGAGCCCCAGAAAGTCCCCCTTCTGCATGGGGAGAATCTTGGCCAGCGCTTTCTGCCGCCCCTCAAGATCCTCGGAGAGGATCATCTCCCGCACCGCCGCAATCCGGTCCGCCTCGAAGAACATATGCTCGGTGCGGCAGAGGCCGATCCCTTCGGCCCCGAACTCCCGGGCCACCTTGGCGTCGTGGGGGGTGTCGGCGTTGGTCCGGACCTTGAGCCGCCGGAACTTGTCCACGTAGGTCATCAGGGTCGCGAAGTCCCCGGTGAGTTGGGCGGAGACCGTGGGGACCTGTCCCAACATCACCTCGCCGCTGGAGCCGTCCAGGGTGATGATGTCGCCTCGCTTCACCACCACGCCGTTTCTGGCGGTGAACTGCTGGCTCTTGTACTCCACCTGAATGTCGCCGCAGCCGGCCACACAGCATTTCCCCATTCCCCGGGCCACCACGGCGGCATGGGAGGTCATCCCCCCCCGGGCGGTGAGAATCCCCTGGGCCGCGTGCATCCCGTGGATATCCTCGGGGCTGGTCTCCACCCGGACCAGGATCACCTTGTGCCCCCTGCCGGCGGCCTCTTCCGCCTCGTCGGCGGTGAAGACCACCTCGCCGCTGGCCGCGCCGGGTGAGGCGGGGAGCCCCTTGGCGATGACTTTCTTCACGGCGTTGGGATCCAGGGAGGGGTGGAGGATCTGGTCCAGCTGGGAGGGGGCCACCCGCAGGACCGCGGTTCTCTCATCGATGAGCCCCTCCTTCACCATGTCAACGGCGATCTTGATGGCCGCCTTGGCGGTCCGTTTGCCGTTTCTCGTCTGGAGCATATAGAGTTTGTCTTTTTCGATGGTGAACTCTATGTCCTGCATATCCTGATAGTGCTGCTCCAGGACGGTGCGGATCTTCGCCAGCTGAGCGTAGCAGTCGGGGAGCACATCCTCCATGGCCGGGAGATCCCCCGGCTTCTGCTTGGCCTTGTTGATCGGCTGGGGGGTCCGGATGCCGGCCACCACGTCCTCTCCCTGGGCGTTGACCAGGTACTCGCCGTAGAAGTAGTCTTCACCGGTGGAGGGGTCGCGGGTAAAGGCGACGCCGGTGGCGCAGTCGTTCCCCATGTTGCCAAAGACCATGGACTGGACGTTCACGGCGGTCCCCCACTCGGCGGGGATGTTGTTGAGTCGCCGGTAGGTGATGGCCCGCTGGTTCATCCAGGAGCCGAAGACCGCGCCGATGGCCCCCCAGAGCTGCTCCTGGGGATCCTCGGGGAACGCCACCCCCAGCGATTCGCTTATCGCCTCCTTGAACCGGGCCACCAGCTCCTTCCAATCCCGGGCGGTAAGGTCGGTGTCCAGATGGACCCCTTTCTCGTCTTTCTTTCGCTCCAGGAGATGCTCCAGCTCATGCTTGTCCATCCCCATGACCACGTCCGAGTACATCTGGACGAAGCGGCGGTAGGCGTCATAGGCGAACCGCTCGTCACCGCTCTGGGCGATGATCCCCTGGACCGTGGTGTCGTTGAGCCCCAGGTTGAGGATGGTGTCCATCATCCCCGGCATGGAGGCGCGGGCGCCGGAGCGGACCGAGACCAGGAGCGGGTTCTGAGGGTCGCCGAAGCTCTTCCCCATGAGCTCCTCCACCCCTTTAAGGTTGGCGGCGACCTCTTCCCTGAGTCCGGCCGGATACTGTTGGTTGTTCTTGTAATATTCGGTGCAGACCTCGGTGGTGAGGGTGAAGCCGGCCGGCACCGGGAGGCCGATACTGGTCATCTCCGCCAGGTTGGCCCCCTTGCCGCCGAGGAGATTTTTCATCTCCGCCTTGCCCTCTGCCCTGCCGTCGCCGAAGAAGTAGACATATTTTGCTGCCATGGGGTGCATCCTCCTAGTGTAGTGGTCTGACCATGATGGAAGTGACGAGCTCTGTGCGACGGGGGGTACTGGTGGCCGTCCATGAAAGGTTGCATATACTTGCATATCGCCACGGACAAGACAACTCTTTTCTTGGGCTAATTGTTTAATTTCACTGTTGTTTAATACGCTTACAGCAAGAGTAAATACGGAGGGGAGGGGAAGGAAGAATACAGGGAGGGGGGGGCGGCTTTCCAGGTACGTCAAGGCTGCGTCGGCGTCAAGGCTGTTGCGCCGGGGAGCGGGAGCGGGTATCATGCGGCGGCAAAACTTCTCTATCTCATCGTTCCCACGCTCCAGCGCTCATTGTTCCCACGCTCCAGCACTCATTGTTCCCACGCTCCAGCGTGGGAACAGGAACAACGCCGCTCCAGCGGCGGATTACCCTGCAACCAAAGTCCCCTCTCCCCTGGCGGGGGAGGGTTAGGGAGGGGGGGATATTGCCATGAAATTTATTAAGTTGCCGTCACTGTGGCTTGTGGCAGCTTCCCCCACCCCCTGACTCCCTCCCGCAAGGTGAGGGGGAACGCTGGAAGGGTATTCGGAGGTGTAGTCATGAATAATATACACAGAAACCTTCTTCTCCTGCTGGTCGCGGTGTCGCTCCTGCTGGGGATTCCCGCCTCCTCTCCGGCAGCCTCAACGCCGGGGGTGACCGCTGCGCCCACGACGGCTCCCGCCGCGACCGCCAAAGAGGTAAAACCCGAGCCAGCACCGGTGCTGTTCAACGGCGAGACCCTCTTTGTCCTGCGGGAGCGGGCCTTTTCCATGCCCCCCGGCAAACGGGCGGAGATGATCATCCGGCGGATCAACTGGCTGGCAGTGAACCCTTCCTTCGATCCCGATACCCTGGCGGCCTTGGAGGGGGAGTTCACCTCGGACATCATCGCCAATGACACCCTCGTAGTTGCGGTCACCGACCAGGACGCCGCCGCCGCCGGGCGACCACGTCAGGAGCTGGCGGCGACCTATGTGACCACCATCCGCAACGCCATCGTCCGGAGCCGTGACGCCTACAGCCCGCGACATCTTCTCCAGGGGGGGCTCTATGCCCTTGGCGCCACCGCGCTCCTCATCCTGCTTATCTGGGGGGTTATCAGGCTCTGCCGGCGTCTTGCCGCCCTGGCCGATTACTGGCTGGTGGCAGGGCAGGGGGTGCGGCTCTTTTCGTACAACATCGTCCGCCCCGAACATCTCCGTAAGCTGTTCGGCGTCCTGCTCCGGGGGGGGAGACTGATCGCCATCGGCTTCCTGGTCATCGGCTATCTCCAATCGGTTCTCACCTTCTTTCCCTGGACCCACGGCTTTGCCTTGCAACTCCTCGATCTGGTGCTCGGTCCGCTCTCCTCCATGTTCAGCGCCGCGGTGGGCTATGTCCCCAAGCTCTTCTTTCTCGCGGTGCTGGTCTTCATCACCGGCAATATCCTTAAGTTCATCCGGTTTCTCTTTCGCGAGGTGGAACAGGGGGTCATCGACCTCCCCGGGTTTCACCGGGACTGGGCCGAGCCGACCTATACCATCGTCCGGTTTCTGATCATCGCCTTCGCCGCCGTGGTCGCCTTCCCCTATATCCCCGGCTCCGAGTCGCCGGCGTTCAAGGGGGTGTCGCTCTTCATCGGGGTGCTCTTCTCCCTGGGTTCCTCCTCGGCCATCGGCAACATGGTGGCCGGGGTCATCCTCACCTATATGCGCCCCTTCCTCCTGGGCGACCGGGTGAAGATCGCCGATACGGCAGGTTTCGTCGTGGAGAAGAACCTCCTGGTCACCCGGATCAAGACCATCAAAAACGTGAAGATCACGATTCCCAACTCCCTGATTCTCGGGACGCATATCATCAACTACAGCCTGCTGGCCCGGGAAGAGGGGCTGATCCTCAATACGAGCGTCACCATCGGCTATGATGTCCCGTGGCGCACGGTTCATGAACTTCTCATCG
Source organism: uncultured Geobacter sp. (assembly GCA_903857795.1). Taxonomy (GTDB): domain Bacteria; phylum Desulfobacterota; class Desulfuromonadia; order Geobacterales; family CAIOGM01; genus CAIOGM01. The sequence continues at coordinate 12,675 of CAIOGM010000158.1, read as the reverse complement.
CCGCGGCCCGGGCCACGCCGCGGATTCTGCCGGAGCCGTCCCCCTTCGTCTTTCAGACGGCCCTCAACGATTTTAACGTTGCCTACGAGCTCAACGCCTACAGCGATCAGCCTGATCTGATGGAGGTGATCTATTCGGAGCTGCATCTGAACATCCAGGAGAAGTTCAACGAGGCCGGGGTGGAGATCATGTCCCCCCACTTCACCCAGTTGCGCGATGGCAACAGCACCACCATCCCCGAGAGCTACCGGCCGGCCGGCTATGTCCCCCCGTCACATCGGCTCCTGCGGGTGGAAGGGGAGTAACCATCTTGATGCACTGTCGCTCCACCACAAAAATCCAGCGCCGGTTTGCCGTTGACGATGTAGGGGCACGGCGCGCCGTGCCCCTACGGAATGCCGGTCAGGGTGATCCTGCCGTTGTAGTGGAGCGTCATCAAATCGTAAAACATGATTGTACATGAGAAATATTGCTGATACGGTGCGCCGATCAATTTCTGAAAAAACATAGATACCTATGCTTGCCTCCTTCATTCACTTTGCTCAACTCGGAAGGATGGCGGAGGTTTCTTTTGTGGTTCGTTGACCCTCTTCCGCTTCTCATGCCCTCTCGGCGCCCGTATGAACAAGGCAGTAATGTGGCTTGACGTAATACCGTGGGAAGGTATATACAACTATGACATGGATCGTTACCTATCACCGCAAGGTAGAAAAAGAGTTAGGCAACCTGCCGATATTTATATAAAAGGTCCTCTATCGTCTGGCATTCGAGATTGAATTGTTAGGCCCGGTACGTGGCAACTGGCAGAACCATTCCAAGCTGGACGGCAACCGGCATCACTGCCATTTAAAGAAAGGCAATCCGACCTATGTTGCAGTTTGGACGGAAGACAAAGGACAGATAACAGTGGAGGTTGTGTATGCAGGCACACACGAGAAAGCACCCTGCTGATGCCGGATTGGTTCCGTTGCACTTCATGGTACATCCTGCCAATGTGGAGCGAATCACGCAGTTTGTTGAAACGGTGGAACCGAGCACAGAAGGTGAGGCTGTCCCGTGGCGGAAATCATTCATGCGGCATTTCCCTAACAGCACTATTGCATCGGTCTGTCTGAATTCCGCACGAACCGCAAAAGGATTGACCCAGAAACAACTTGCCGAGTTGTCCGCTATTCCGCAGCGGCATATTTCCGAAATGGAGAACAGCAAGCGTAACATCGGCAAAGATAGGGCGGTACGTTTGGCGAAGGTTCTTGATGCCGATTACCGGTTATTCCTCTGATTTTTGGATAAAACCTTACGGGTGGGGTATCAAGGGCACGGCGCGCCGTGCCCCTACGGTGTTCTCCCGACCTACTTACAACTCCAATCCCGGCAGACTCCCGACGATTTTCATGGTCTCAAGACTCACCGTGATGACCCTCTGGAAAAGTTCCAAGGGGTAGCGCGGGTTGCCCATGGTTTCCGTCGCCCAGTCGTCGGCGTCGTTGATAGGTTCGCAGGGACTCGATCTTTGCCAACATACCATTTATTCGTAGGGGCGACGCATGCGTCGCCCCAGATCGGAACAACCGGTCATAGGGTCAGTGGCGGTGGTTATGGTAATGGGGCGACGCATGCGTCACCCCGACGGGCCCGGCCGTAGATCACTTCGTAGGTCGCCGGAATCCCCTCCTCTGTGCCGTACCGCTCCCCGTAGAGCCGCATCATCGTCAGCATCACCCGCCGCTGGGCAAGGCTCCCCCCCTGACCGGGAGAGGCGTTGCCCGCCCCGATCTTCTTCAGGGAGCGGAGCAGTGTCGGCACATCGGGGTGGAGTTCGACCTCGTCCTCGGCCCAGACCCGGATACCGGAAAACCCGCTCTTCTCCAGCGCTTCCGTCACCGCCGACGGAGGGAGAAAGCGGTGAGTCCGGTCTTCTCCCTCCCGACCGTGCCGGCTTAAAGACGCCCGGTACGACTCCTTCAGCTCGAAGAGAGTCCGGCTGCCGAAGAAGGCGAAGCGGAAGGCGCCTCCGGGAGTGAGGAGTCGGTACGCTTCGGAGAAGGCGCTCTCCAGGCTCTCCAGCCACTGGAAGGTGGAGGTGGAGATCACCAGGTCGAAGCTCTGGTCTCCGAAGGGGAGCCGTTCGGCATCCCCCTGCAGGAGTCGGACCCCCGGGTGTCCCGCCAGGGCCGACCGGGTCGCCTCGACCATGGCCGGGGCCAGGTCGATTCCGGCCAGGGTCGCATGGGGGAAGCGCTGCGCCACGCCCGCCAGGAGCATGCCGGTGCCGCAGCCGATGTCCAGGACAGAGGAGGGGGGAGTGGTTGTCCGCTCCAGGGCCGTCAGGAGGCGGCCCACCACCCGGCGCTGCACCGAGGCGTACGTCTCATAGTCGCCGGCGTGCTGGTCGAAGGAGCTGCGGACCCGGCTCCGGTCGATGCCGGGAGGCGGGTGAGGGGTGTGAGGGGGGGCGGTGACTGGTGACTGGTGACTGGCGCTCCGGGGATGGGGACGGGTGGTGAGGGCAAACTGCCGGATGAGGCCGTTGAGCTGCTCCGGACGGGAGAGGAACGGGGCGTGGCCTACTCCGGGGAGGAGCGCCAGTCGGGCCCCTTCGATCCGCTCCGCCATGAACCGGGACGCCTCCGGGAGACAGATCCGGTCCTCCAGGCCGTGGATGAGGAGGGTCGGCCGATCCACCAGGGGCAGGGTGTCGCGCAGATCCGCAGTGGCCAAGGCATCCAGTGACCGGAGCGCCACCCGGGGGTCGGGGAGTTCCCCCCCCTTGACGGTCTCCCGGACGATCCGGCGGTACTGCTCCTCATCTACCTCGCCTGCGGCGAACATCCCGTGAAAAAACTCCTCCATGGTCCGGCCGTACTGCCGCTTGAGGCGCAGCCCCATCCCCCGGACCTCCTCCGGCGGGAGAGCGTGGGGAAAGCCGTCACCGGCGGTGAACCGGGGGGTCCCCCCCACCAGGATCAGGGAGGCGAGCCGTTCCCGGATGGCGGGGAAGGCGCCAAGCGTGGCCTGAACCCCCATGGACCAGGCCACCAGGGTCACCCGGTTCAGCTCCAGCTGCTCCAGAATGGTCGCGATGTCGGCGCTAAGGTCGTCCAGGGTCGGCCCTTTTGCCGGGAGGGACGAGCCGCCATGTCCCCGAAGGTCCAGGGTGATGACCCGGTGATCAACGGCCAGCTCTTCCCGCTGAAAGCGCCAGACCTGGCCGGACATGGCCCAGCCGTGGATGAAGAGGAGCACCGGGCCGGTGCCGGTATCCTCAAAGGAGAGGGTGCAGGAGTCGCGGGTCACCAGCTCAGACATGGCGGTTCACCACCCCCAGGGCTCGTCCCACCCGGACGATGCTCTCCACCGCCTGCTCCAGCTCCTCCCGGGTATGGGTCGCCATAAGGGTGCAGCGGAGCCGGCTGGCGCCCACCGGGACCGTGGGGGGGCGGATCCCCTGGACAAAGAGCCCCTCCTCCAGCAGGCGCCGGGAAAAGGTCATGGTCTCACCGGCGTCACCCACCAGGAGCGGGACGATCTGACTCTCGCTCCCCAGGGTGTCGAACCCGGCAGAGCGGAGGGAGTCACGGAAGAAGCGGCTGTTCTCCGCCAGACGGCGACGGAGCTCTCCCCCTTCGGGCGACTCCACGATCTCCAGGGCCGCCAGGGAGGCGGCCAGCACCGCCGGGGGGAGTGACGTGGAGAAGATGAGGCTGCGCGCCGAGTTGACGAGCCAGTCGATGAGCTCGCGGGAGGCGGCGGCATAGGCGCCGAAGCTCCCCAGCCCCTTCCCCAGGGTTCCCATCTGGATGTCGATCTTTGCCGTGACTCCGCAGAGCTCCGCGCTCCCCCGCCCCGTCTCCCCCAGGACCCCGACGCCGTGGGCGTCGTCCACCATGAGGAGAGCGTCGAACTCCTGTTTGATCGCCACCAGCTCTGTGAGCCGGGCCAGGTCGCCGTCCATGCTGAAGACGCCATCGGTGACGATGAGCCGGCGCCCCTTGGCCGGATGGCGTTCCAGTGACCGGCGCAGGGCGGCCGGGTCGTTGTGGGGGTAGCGGACCAGGGTCGCCCGGGAGAGGAGCGCCCCGTCCACGATGCTGGCGTGGTTGAGCCGGTCGGAGAAGATGACATCCCCCCGTCCCACCAGCGCCGAAATGATGCCGGTGTTGGCGGCATAGCCCGAGTTGAAGATGAGGGCCGCCTCGCTCCCCTTGAAGGAGGCGAGCCGCTCCTCCAGGATGGTGTGGAGCTCCATGGTCCCCGACACCAGCCGGGACGCCCCGCTGGAGCAGCCCCACCGCTCCACCGCCCGCTGCGCCCCCCGTTTCAGCGCCGGGTGCTCCGCCAGCCCCAGGTAGTTGTTGGAGCAGAGGAGAAGCGCCTCGTGGCCGTCAACCCGGACCCGACCGGATGTCCCCCCCTCCACCAGGCGGCAGCGCCGGTAAAGATCCTGCTCTTTCAGTCGGTCAAGCCGGTCGGCGTAGGGTAGGGGTGACATGGGGGCCTCGTTTTGAGAACGTCTGATTCCGCGGATAGATATCGGCTTTTGTATCACAGTGCGAGGTTGGTCGTCAACCGTATCCGGGCAATGGTTGACGAGTCAGCGATTCCTTTACTTCTCCTGCGGATTTTGCTACGTTTGCCCACCTATGAAATCTGCTCACCCCCCCCAGCCCAATCTCACGCCGATGATGCGCCAGTACCTGGAGATCAAGGCCGACTATCCCGACGCCATCCTCTTCTTCCGTCTCGGCGACTTCTATGAGATGTTCCTGGATGATGCGGTGAAGGCCTCCCGGATTCTCGACATCTCCCTGACGGCGCGCAACGAGGTCCCCCTCTGCGGCATCCCCTATCACGCCTGCGCCCCCTATCTGGCCAAGCTCATCGCGGCCGGTGAGAAGGTGGCCATCTGTGAGCAGGTGGAGGATCCCAAGGCGGCCAAGGGGATCGTCCGGCGGGAGGTGGTGAAGGTCGTCACGCCGGGGCTGGTGGCGGAGAGCGAGAACCTCTCCCCCAAGGAGAACAACTACCTGGTCTCCCTGGCCGTGGTGGGGGAGCGGTGGGGGATCGCCTCCCTGGACATCTCCACGGGACAGTTCCGAATGACCGAAACCGCCGGCCGGGAGAGCGCCCTGGCCGAGGTGGAGTGTCTCGCCCCCCGGGAGCTGCTGGTTCCCGAGGAGTGGCGCAACCTGCCGGAGCTGCGGGAGCTCTCCCTGCGTGACGACAGCAGGATCCTCACCCATATCGCCGACTGGGTCTACGACAACGACTATCTCGGCCGACAGCTGACCCTCTTCTTCGGGCTCTCCACCCCCGAGGCCTTCGGCTGCGCCGGCTATCCGGCGGGGCTTATGGCCGTCTCCGGCGTGCTCCACTACCTCCAGGAGACCCAGAAGGGGACGGTCAGACATCTCACCGGGATCACCCCCTACAGCAACGCCGAATTCCTCGTCATGGACGAGGCGACCCGGCGCAACCTGGAGCTGATCGCCACCCTGGGGGAGGGGCGCCGGAAGGGATCGCTCCTGGGGCTCATGGACCGGACCGTCACCGCCATGGGGGGGCGCAAGCTCCGGCAGTGGATCAGTTACCCCTTGGTCAGCGTGGCCCCCATCACCGAGCGGCTGGACGCCGTGGAGGAGCTCTTGAATGACGGGGAGCTCCGGCGCCGGATCATCGCCCTGCTTGATGGGGTCTACGACCTGGAGCGGCTCAACGGCCGGATCAGCCTCGCCTCGGCCTCGGCCAAGGATCTGGCGGCTCTCAAGGAGTCGCTCCTCCGGGTTCCGGCGCTGCGGGAACAGCTTAACGGCGTGGAGGCTCCGCTCCTCCGGCGGCTGCGGGACGAGGCCGACCCGCTGGAGGAGCTGACCGGGCTCATTACCCGGGGGATCGTGGAAAATCCCCCCTTTATCCTGCGCGAAGGGGGGATCATCGCCCCCGGGTATAACGCCGAGCTGGACGAACTCCGGGAGATCAGCCGGGAAGGGAAGGGATTCATCGCCCGGCTGGAGGCCAAGGAGCGGAGCCGGACCGGCATCTCCTCCCTGAAAATCCGCTACAACCGGGTGTTCGGCTACTACATCGAGGTCACGAAGAGCAACCTGTCCGGGATCCCGGACGACTATCTCCGGCGGCAGACCCTGGCCAATGCGGAGCGGTTCATCACCCCGGAGCTGAAGGAGTATGAGGAGAAGGTCCTGGGGGCCGAGGAGCGGATTGCCGAGTTGGAGTACGGGCTCTTTCAGGAGATCCGGGAGCAGGCGGCAGGGGAGGGGGAGCGGATCGCCCGGACCGCCGACCGGCTGGCGACCCTGGACCTGCTCACCTCCCTGGGGGAGCTGGCCCACGACCGGGGGTACTGCCGTCCCCTGATCGATGACTCCGACCGGCTCTGCATCGTCGAGGGACGCCACCCGGTGGTCGAGTCGCTGACCCTGGGGGAGCGGTTCGTCCCCAACGACACAGAGCTGGACAACCGTGACAATCAGCTCCTCATCATCACCGGCCCCAACATGGCGGGCAAGTCTACCTATATGCGCCAGGTGGCCCTCATCACCCTCATGGCCCAGATCGGAAGCTTCGTCCCGGCCGGAGAGGCGCGGATCGGTATCGCCGACCGGATCTTTACCCGGGTGGGGGCCTCGGACAACCTGTCGCGGGGGCAGTCGACCTTCATGGTGGAGATGACCGAGACGGCGCATATCCTCCGGAACGCCACCCCCAGGAGCCTGGTGATTCTGGACGAGATCGGCCGGGGGACCTCCACCTTCGACGGGGTCTCCATCGCCTGGGCCGTGGCCGAATATCTCCATGATACTGCCACGTGCGCCCCCCGAACCCTCTTCGCCACCCACTATCACGAGCTGACCGACCTGGCGCTGACCCGCCCCCGGGTGAAGAACTTTACGGTGGCGGTGAAGGAGTGGAACGACCAGATCATCTTCCTGAGAAAAATCGTCGCCGGCGGCGCCTCCCACTCCTACGGCATCCAGGTGGCGCGGCTGGCCGGGCTCCCCCAGGAGGTCATCGACCGGGCCAAGGAGATCCTCCGGAACCTGGAGAAGGGGGAGTTCGAGGAGGGGGGGATGCCGCGGCTGGCCAGCGGGCGGAAGAACCCCAGGAAGCCGTCTCCCCAGCTCTCCCTCTTCGCACCGGCGGACGATGAACTCCGCCACCGGCTCCGGGGGCTGAACATCGAGACCCTTACCCCCCTGGAGGCGCTCAACCTGCTGGCGCAGCTGAAACGGATGGCGGTTTCGTGACGGGGAGAGTTCCCGGTGGAACTGCCACAAGTATTCGACGCTAAGAACGCAAAGGAACCAATGACGCCACTGTTCAGGCACACTCTTCATCACCCCGGGATCGCTCCGGGGGATTTCGCCGCCTCTTTGTTTCTCCGTTGGCGCCGGCTGCTGCCGGCGCTCTGCGGTGCGCTCCTCTCTCTCCTGGCCGTTCTCCCCCGCGCAGAGGCGGCGGGTGGGGCCCCGCGGAAGCAGGCGGTTCCGGCGGCGACGGTGACCGATCTGAAACACTGGGTAAACCCCGACTCCATCCGCATCGCCGTCTCCCTGGACCGGGAGGCCCAGTTCGAGAGTCACGTGATCCGCTCCTCTCCGGAGGCGGCTTCCCCGTCGCGCATCTATGTGGATATCGGGGGGGCGCGGATCGCCAAGGGGGTAAAAGACGATCCCGTGGGGGAAGGATTTCTCAAGAATGCCCGGGTGGCGCAGTTCCGGCCGGACGTGGTGCGCGTTGTGCTCGATGTGGCAAATATAAAAGAGTACAAGGTCTTTTCCCTCTTTGATCCGTTTAGGATCATCATCGATGTCAAGGGGGAGCGTCCCGTAGAGATTGCCCGGCTGAATCCGGTGATCGCGACCCTCCCCCGGGAGAAGGAGCTCCCTCCCCCCCTGACGGTGGCGCCGGTCACGCCGGTGGATGCTTCGGCGCCGGTTCTCCCTCCTCCACCTCCTCCTCCCAAGTTCAAACCGGGACGGATTCGCCGCATCGTGGTCGATCCGGGGCATGGGGGCCAGGATCCCGGCGCCATCGGCGCCGGCAAGAGCATGGAGAAGGATCTCGTCCTCGCCATGGGGCTCAAGCTGGCCGAACGACTCCGGAGTGAGCTGGGGATGGATGTGGTGATGACCCGCTCCACCGATATCTTCATCCCCCTGGAAGAGCGGACCGCCATCGCCAACAAGGTGAACGCCGACCTCTTCATCTCCATCCACGCCAACGCCGCGCTCAACAGGCGGACCACCGGCATCGAGACCTATTACCTCAACCTGGCCAAGACCGACAAGGCCAAGCAGCTGGCTGCCCGGGAAAACAACACGAGCCTGGAGAAGGTGACCACCCTCCAGGGGGTCCTCTTCGACCTCATGGCCAACTCCAAGATCAACGATTCGGCCCACCTGGCCGATGAGGTGCAGAAGGGGACCCATAAACGGGTCAGTAGTCGCTACCCGGCGATCAGGAACAACGGGGTGAAGCAGGGGCCGTTCTATGTGCTGGTGGGGGCCACCATGCCGAGTATCCTGGTGGAGACGGCCTTCATCAGCAACGAGCGGGAAGAGAAGAATCTCAATGACCCCGCCTATCAGGATGTGACCGTCGAGGGGATTCTGGACGGTGTCCGGAGCTATGTCTCGGGAATGAAGTAAGTGCAATGGTGAAGGGTGAAGTGTGAAGTGTGAAGTGTGAGGGGTGAGGAGTGAAGGGTGAGGGGTGATCTGTGAACAGCCAGCCGATGATTGAACTCGATATCGACCGTTATTTCCCCGACAGCAGCTATGACTCCGGAGATTCGGGGAAAGCCTCCTTCGAGGAGAAGCGGTCGCTCTACCTCTCCGCCAGCAAACGCTATCTGGCCCACTATCGGGAGCTGATCCGGCAGAAACACCGGGAAGGGGCCACCGGCGGATGGGTGGTGGCCAATGTCACCGCCATGACCGACCTCCTCCTCAAGAAGCTGTTCCGGTGCATCTGCCGGGATCTTGGCCCTTCGGGGCGGACCAAGAACCGGGAGCAGATCTCCCTGGTGGCGCTGGGGGGGTACGGCCGGGGCGAACTCAATCCCTATTCGGACATCGACCTCATGTTTCTCCACAACGGCAAGGACCCCCGCCGGGTGGAGGATGTGGCCAACAAGGTCCTCTACTTCCTCTGGGACATGCGTCTGGATGTGGGATATTCGGTCCGGACCCCGGCCGACTGCGTGGAGATGGCCCAGGCCGACTCCACGGTCCGGACCGCCCTCCTGGACGGCCGGCTGATCATCGGGAGCCGACTCCTCTTCGGGGAGTTCGAAAAGATCCTCTTTACCCAGATCGTCGCCAAGGGGAGCGAGCATTTCATCAAGAACAAGGTGGAGGAGCGGAAAAAACGGCTGGAGAAGTACGGCTCCAGCATCTATATCCTGGAGCCGAATCTGAAAGAAGGGGAGGGGGGGTTGCGGGATCTCCATACCGCACTCTGGGTGGCCAAGATCAGGTACAAGGTCACGGAACCCCACGAGCTGATCGTCAAGGGGATCATCTCCGAGGAAGAGCTTCAGAGCTATGATTCGGCGCTCTCCTACCTCTGGCGGGTGAGAAACGAGCTCCACTATCAGGCGGGACGGAAGAACGATCAGCTCACCTTCGAGGCCCAGATCAACCTGGCCTCCTTCTTCGACTATCACGACGAGGGGAAGTCCCTGGCTGTTGAGCTGTTCCTTCGGGATTACTACATGCACGCCACCAGGGTGGAGCACCTGGCCTCGTCCATCATCTCCCGCTGTGCGGTTCGCGACGAAGGGCCGATGAAGTTCCTCGGCTATTTTACCCGCCGCCCCATCGGCGAAGGGTTCTACGTCCTCAAGGGGGAGCTGATCATCCCCAACGAGGAGGTGATCGCGGAAGATCCTGCACGGCTCATGAGGATATTCGAGTATGCCCAGAAGCAGGGGGTGAAGCTCAATGTGAAGGTGAAGGAGCTGATCCGGAAGAACCTCCCTCTGGTCAATGACCGTTTCCGTCGGAACCGGGAGGTGAATCACTCCTTCATCAACATCCTGAACTCCAAGAAGGGGGTGCCGGAGACCCTGCGGGTCATGCACCACCTGGAGTTTCTCAATCACTATATGCCCGAGTTCGAGCGGACCTTCTGCAAGGTCCAGCATGACCTCTACCACATCTACACCATCGACATCCACTCCCTCTTCGCCGTGGAGGAGCTGGTCAAGCTCTGGGACGGCGTCCATCAACGTGATCTGCCGCTCCTCTCCAGGCTGGCCTCCGAGGTGGAGAGCCGCACCGTGCTCATCCTCTCGGTGCTGCTCCATGACATCGGCAAGGGGGAGGGGAGCCGTCACGCCGACCGCGGCGCCGACATGATGCCGACCCTGGCCCGGCGGATGGGGCTCCCCCGACTGGAAGGCGAACGGCTGGAGTTCCTCATCAGGACCCATCTGGAGATGGCGCACATCGCCCAGCGCCGCGACCTCCACGACGAGAAGATGATCATCCAGTTCGCCCGGAAGATGGAGACCACGGACAACCTGAAGATGCTCTACCTGCTCACCTACTCCGATATCCGGGCCGTGGGGCCCGACGTCTGGACCGGCTGGAAAGGGATGCTCCTCCAGGATCTCTACGAGAAGGCGTTCCATGTCCTGGAGCGGGGGAACTTCAAGTTGGAGGCGAGCAGCGAGCGAACCAGGAATGTGAAGAAGAAGGTCATGGCGTTTCTGGAAGACGAACTCCCGCTCTCCGCGATCAAGCAGGAGTTGAAGGGGATGACTACCCGGCATCTCCTCTCCAACCCACCGGAGATCCTGGCCGAGCATGTCCGTCTGCTCCACAAGCTGACCGACAGCGCCCCTCTGGTGATGAAGGTGGTTCACGATCAGCTGGACCAGGAGAGGGGATACTCCAGCTTCACCATCTGCACCTTCGACCATCCCGGCCTCTTCGCACGGATCACGGGGGTGATGGCGGCCAACAGCATGAATATCCTCGGCGCCCAGATCCATACCGGCGGCAACGGCAAGGTCCTGGACATCCTCCAGGTCAACTCCCCCAAGGGGTTCATCATCACCGATGAGAACCGTTGGAAACGGCTGCGGGATGATATGGAGCAGGTGCTTACCGAGGGGGTCAGCGTCAAGATCCTGGTGGAGCGGCAGCTTCAGCAGCCCATGCTTCTGCTGCAGTCGGTGAAGCCCCGCTTCCCGACCCGGGTGGAGATCGACAACGAGATCTCGGAAGAGTACACGGTCATCGACATCTATACCCACGACAAGGTGGGGCTTCTCTACCGGATCGCCAGCACCATCACCGAGCTGGGTCTCTACATCGATGTCTCCAAGATCTCCACCAAGGTGGACCAGGTGGCCGACGTCTTCTACGTGAAGGATATTTTCCAGCAGAAGATTGTCGAACAGGCCAAGTGTGACGAAATAAAGGCCCGTCTCCTGGCGGCAATCGATGAGTGAGGCCGGGAACCTTGAACCTTGAACCTTGAACCTGGAACTCTGAACATAGAACCCAGAACCCCGAACCCCGATTCCATGAACCGTTTTCGTGATCTCTTTCTTCAGTACCTCCTGGTGGAACGGGGGCTTTCGGGCAATACCGTGGAGGCCTATGGCCGGGACACACTCCGTTATGTGGCCTTTCTGCATGCAGCCGGCTGCGCCGAACCGGCCCATATCACACGGCTTCAGGTGGCGGAGTTCATCGCACTGTTGAAGAGTCAGGGGTTGAGCCCGCGGAGCCGGGCCCGGGCCCTGTCGGCGCTCCGGATGTTTCACCGGTTCCTTCTCATCGAAGGGTACGCCGTCACCAACCCCACCGCACTCCTGGAGGCGCCCAAGAGCGGCGGGAAACTCCCCACGTTCCTCTCTTCCCGGGAGGTGGCGGCGCTCCTGGCCACGACCGCCGGCGACGAAGGGATCGAAATCCGGGACCGGGCCATGCTGGAGCTCCTCTACGCCACCGGACTGCGGGTTTCGGAGCTGGTGGGGCTGACCACCCGGACGGTGAACCTGGATGCCGGGTATCTCATGACCTTCGGCAAGGGGGGGAAGGAGCGGCTGGTCCCCCTGGGAGAGACGGCCATCGCCGCGGTGAAACGGTACCAGGCCCACGTCCGCCTCCGTCAGGAGCGGGGGACGGGGCAGGCAGAGCTCTTCCTCACGCGGTTGGGGGAGGGGATGAGCCGTCAGTCGTTCTGGAACATCATCAAGAAGCGGGCGAGGCAGGCCGGGATCACCCGGAGCATCTCGCCCCACACCCTGCGGCACTCCTTTGCCACCCATCTCCTGGAAAACGGCGCGGATCTGCGGAGTGTCCAGCTCATGCTGGGGCACGCGGACCTCTCTTCCACCCAGATCTACACCCACGTGACCCGGGAACGGCTCAAGAAGATTCACGAGGAGTGCCATCCCCGCGGATAGAGCGGTTCAGGGTTCAAGGTTCAGGGTTCAGGGTTCAAGGTTCTATGTTCAAGGTTTTAGGTTCGGGGTTCAACGTTCTATGCTCAGGGTCCAATCCGGTTAGCGCTGTGTTTCAGTTACTCCCTTCTCCCTGAGGGAGAAGGTGGCCGAAGGCCGGAGGGGGCGACCTCCCATCGTTCCCACGCTCCTGCGTGGGAACGCAGCCGGTGACGCTCCAGCGTCAGACAGTG
>CAIOGM010000157.1 GCA_903857795.1 uncultured Geobacter sp. | reverse complement strand
CAGCTTGAGGTGGTTTGAAGCCTGCTCCTGCAAGCCGGCTCCGAGGGGCCCACCCTCATCTTTCATGCAGCATCGCACATTCAGGACAATTTCATCCTTCTGTGCGTTCTTGGCACACAATCACCGGCATATCTCTTGGCGTCGGTTCCGGTACGTTGCTCCCGTGCATGGAGGAACGTATGCCGCCACCCCTCAACCCCGATCCGGATACAGAAAGCTTCCCGTCGTTCCGCCTCCTTTTCCCAGACCCTGGCCAGATTGCCGCCTCCCTCGATGACCAGCGCGACCAACGATTGTCAATCGGCGTCTGGGTTTGGCCCAGCATCGGCGCCCAACTTTGACCCGGTAGACGGAAAAATATGTCCAATTATGGCAGCAGTTTTTCCGCCAATGCGATCTGTTTACGAGGAGTCTTCTTCCTGTCGAGTGACAGTTGGATGACCGGTATGTCTGCTTCCGGGTACGTGCGACGGAGCGCCGACCAGGTGCCGTGCATTCATCCCAAGATGCACCGGGTACTGAAATTCCTTCATGACCTCTTCCAATATGTTCATGGTGTAAATGAAGGCCGTGGCGATTTTTCTGGTGAGCACGGTGCAGTTCATCTCGTGCCGCTACCCTCCCAGTTTAGCGCCCGCTCCGGCAGCAGATCAATATCAGCCGTTTGATTATGATGCAGCTCGGCTCCAGGTGCTCCCGAACCGGTTTTTTACCGAACAGCTCCCACCCGAAGCGCGAACCGAGAATCATGCCTACTTCCCGTCGTGAGCAGAGACCGAGCAACCGATCTTCTTCCAGGACGGCAATGAAATCGTGGGGGCTGTTATTGAAGTGGGAAAACGCCGCTCCGAGAGTCTGAGACGCCTGAATGCTGCAGGAGTTGCTTACGAGGGAGAGAAGGTCGGGAGAGTCGGTTTCTGCTCCGGATTTGCTCCTTTCCATTTATGACGCCTGGCGGACAGGGAGCAGAGAGTACGGCGACGGTCCCGATTCCCGGGAGATTTTGGGGAAGAGACCCCTGTCGAGCCGCAGCTGTGCGCCGTCACCACCTGAATCAGCCAGCCGTTGCTCCGCGCTGCGTACCGAAAAATCTTCGTAAAGATAAAGATCCTGGTTTATGGCCCGGGCAGCGGACATGCACTGTTCTCCTTTCGGTGGGGGGAGCGCCTGATCGCCCAATAATGGAAGTTGCGCTGTTGCTATTGCCCCAGCAATCTGGCGAAAACGCCAGGGAATATCTGGTCAAAGGTCATCAGGAGGGTGAGGGAGATCATGATCACCACCGTGACCCAGGCAATGGAGTTAAAGGTCGGACCGTTCACGTAGCTCCCCATGATCCGGCGGTTGTTGATGAGCCGGAGCATGAAGATGAGAACAAAGGGGAGCACCGCGCCGTTTACCACCTGGGAGATGTACATGATGGCGATGAGCGGGGCGTTGGGGATGAGGATGATCAGGGCGGAGAGGACGATGATGATGGTGAAGAGCCAGAAGAACTGGGGGGCCTTACGGAAGTCGTGGTCGACTCCCGACTCCCATCCCATCCCCTCGCAGATGTAGAAGGCGGTGGAAAGGGGAAGGATGCAGGCCGCAAAGAGCGAGGCGTTGCAGAGGCCGAAGGCGAAGAGAGCCGCGGCATATTTCCCCACCAGCGGTTTCAGGGCCATGGCGGCATCGGCGGCAGTCTCCACCTTGAGCCCCTGAACGTGAATGCTGGCGGCGCAGGCCACTACGATGAAGGTGGCGACCACGATGGCCAGGACACAGCCGATGATGACGTCCAGGCGGGCAAAATTGTACTGCTCAACGGTGATCCGCTTCTCCACCACGGAGGATTGCTGGTAGAACTGCATCCAGGGGGCAATGGTGGTCCCCACCACGCCGATCATCATCATCATATACTCGCTGTTTGGGCGAAAGTCGGGGACCACCGTGGCTCGGGCGATCTCCGGCCAGTCGGGGTGGGCCATGAAGGCCGCCACGGGATAGGCCACATAGACCAGGCAGGCCACCAGGAAGATCCGTTCCACCGTCTTCAGCGACCCCTTGACGATGAGCAGCCAGATGAGGACGGAGGCCACCGGAACGGAGAGGTATTTACTGACGCCGAAGATCTCCAGGCTGGCGGCGATGCCGGCGAACTCGGAGATGGAGTTTCCCATGTTGGTCAAGAGGAGGGCGATCATCACGTAGAAGGTGGTCTTGACTCCGAAGGTCTCCCGGATCAGATCCGAGAGCCCCTTCCCCGTGACCGCCCCCATCCGGGCGCACATCTCCTGAATGACCACCAGGGCGATGGTGGTGGGGATCATGAGCCAGAGGAGGGCGTAGCCGAACCGGGCGCCAGCCAGGGAGTAGGTGGTGACCCCGCCGGCGTCGTTGTCCACGTTGGCGGTGATGATGCCGGGGCCCAGGATGGCCAGGAAGAGCACGATGTTCTTCCGGTTGATCTTGGAGAACGGCTTCAGGAGCCGGGAGGAGATGGAGCCGGTGGACATGGTGAAGCCTCTCTCTTAACATGATCGTGCTGCTACTATTGGGTGTGCCGTTTCCGCTTCAGCTCTTCGGGGAGGAACGGTTCCAGGATATCGTCCACCATGATGATCCCCGCCATCTTTTCGTCAGGATCGAGCACCGGGACGGCGATGAGGTTGTACTTGGCGATGAGCTCCAGGACCGCTTCCGGTTCCGCCCCCACCGGTACTGACTTGACGTTTTCGGTGAGAATCTCGGCGATGGGGGTCTCGGGTGAGGAGATCAGGAGATCCCTGAGGCTCACCACCCCCACCAGGCGCTCGTCCTCATCGAGGACATAGGCGTAATAGATCATCTCGACCTCGGGGGCGCTTCGGCGGACCTCCTGAAACGCCTCACCGGCGGTGGTGGCCGCAGAGATGGTGATGAACGAATTGTTCATGAGGCCGCCGGCGGTGTCGTCCTCGTGCTCCATCAGCTCCTGGATCTCCTCGGCCTCCTCGGGTTCCATGAGGTTGAGCAGCTCCTGGGCCTTCTCTTCGGACAGATCGCCGAGGACGTCGGCCGCTTCGTCCGGTTCCATCTCCTCCAGGATGTCCGAGGCCAGTTCGCTGTCCATCTCGGTGATGACCCGGCTTCTCAGTTCCGGTTCCAGTTCGTGGATCGCCTCCCCGGCGGTCTCGGTGTCCAGGGAGGTAAGGACCGTCTGGATCTGCTGGTGGGAGATGTTGGAGATGATGGTGGCCAGGTCGGCCGGATGCATTTCGGAAAGCTGGTCCTGGGCCATGGTCAGGGTCAGTCGGGAGAGGTTCATCTCCAGCGGCTGCACGTACTCCCAGCTGATCTCCTGACGGGGAATCTCCTTCTTGAGGAACGCGGCGATTTTCTTCCCCACCTGGTCGTAGCCGAGCCGCCGCAGCAGCCCCGCCAGACCGATGTCAACGGAGAGGATGCAGAGAAACTCCAGGTAACTGCCGAGCTTGATGTCGTTGACCCGGACGACCTTGGCACCGTCCACGTCCACGATCTGCTTGTCCAGGATGTCCCGCTTGACGAGAATCTCCCCTTCGGGGGAGGCATGGCGGGGGAAGTCGATGACGGACCGTCCCACGGAGATGACGAACCGGTTGAAGAGGGTGATTGCCGGCCAGGGGATGACGATCCGCTGTTTCCGGTTCCTGACAATGATGTGTGAGACCTGGGGGAACCCTTCCCCCGGCACCATGACCAAGTCGTCCAGGGTTCCGATCTCCTTCCCTCTGTCGTTGATGACGGTCTTGCCCAGCACCCGGCTGAGATGGACTTCGTTGAGCTCTTCGGTCATGGTCTCTCCTGCAGATGAAACCCGCACCCCGACACCGATCTTTCAGGTGAGAAGCAATAAGGGGGCGACTGGTTTCTTAGTGTCGAGTCTCTTCTTTCGACCGCTTCTGTTTCTTGGCGAGAGCGGCGAGAATGTGGCGGTAACTGTCGCATTTTTCCTGATAATATTCCAGCCTATTCTGGCCGCTGTCGTGAAGCTGGGCGATGATCCCCTCCAAAACGGCAATCCGTTGCGCCAGTATTACTTCCATATCCATGAGCCGCCTCCCTTATATCCCCATTGCGACGCAAGATCTTTGTGTCGCTACCGTATCATTTTGACTTCACTCCCGGATCAGTGGCTGCTCCGCCGACCGATCCCCTGGGTGCTCCGCTTCTTGAGGCGGGACGCTTCCCGGGAGCGCTGCGCAGCGAAGGCGGAGAGGAGCTCTTGGGAACCCTGGTTCTCCTCGGCCGAGTCGGGAAAGAGCTGCCGGGAACTCCCGTCGGGCTGCAACTCCCAGGCGCTGCGGCGATCGGCGAGTTGGGTGTCGAAAATCTGCCGCAGTTCCTTAGCCAGGGCCGGCGGCTCCACCGGGACGAGCACCTCCACCCGGCTCTCCAGGTTGCGCTGCATGGCGTCGGCGGAGCCGATGAAGTACTCTTCCTTCCCGTCGTTGCGGAAGTAGTAGATCCGGGCGTGCTCCAGGAAGCGCCCCACGATGCTGATGACCCGGATGCTGTCCGAGAGTCCGGCGATGCCCGGCCGGAGGCGGCAGGTGTCCCGGATGATCAGCTCCACCCGGATTCCGGCCTGAGACGCCCGATAGAGCGCTTTAACGATCTCCAGATCCTCCAGGGCGTTCATCTTGAACCGGATGAGCCCCGGGCTCTTCTCGCTATGCAGCCCGATCTCCCGTTCTATCCTGCTGAGCAGCCCCTTCTTGAGGAGCTTTGGCGCCGGCATGAGCTTCTGGTAGTTCCGTCGGGGGGTATAGCCGGTGGTCAGGTAGTTGAACAGTTCGGTGGCGTCCTCTCCCATGGCCTCGTCACAGGTGAAGAGCCCCAGGTCGCTGTAGAGGCGGGCGGTGTCCGGATGATAGTTGCCGGTGCCGAAGTGGAGGTAGCGCCGCAGCCCGTTGAAATCCTGACGCACCACCATGGTCACCTTGCAGTGGGTCTTGAGCCCCACCACACCGTAGGTGACGTGGATACCGGCCTCTTCCAGCCGTTCCGCCAGCCTGATGTTGGTCGCCTCGTCGAAGCGAGCCTTGATCTCCACCACCACCGCCACCTGCTTGCCGTTATCGGCGGCCTCTATGAGGTGTTCCACGATCCGGCTATTGGCGGCGGTCCGGTAGAGGGTCATCTTGATGGCCCGCACCTTGGGGTCGGTTCCGGCCTCATGGAGGAAACGTTCCACCGAGGTAGTGAACGATTCGTAGGGGTGCTGCAGGAGGAGGGCGCCGGCGTCGCGGATGGTGTGGAAGATGTTCCGCGTAGTCTGCAGGAGCGGATGGTTGACCGGGTGATGAGACGCAGCCTTGAGCTGGGGGTAGTCCAGGCGGGCGATCTCGAAGAGATCACGCATGGCCATCATGCCGGGAACCTCGAAGACATCCGCGGCCTCGTCCAGCTCCAGCTCCGAGGCGAGTCGCCCCCGGTGCACCGGATCCATGGCCTGCTGTATTTCGATCCTGACGACGGGAGCTAACTTCCGGTCCCGCAGTTCCGATTCGATCATGGCCAGGAGATCGTCGGCCTGCTCCTCCTCCCGCTCGGTGTTGGCGTTGCGGGTGACCCGGAACAGTTCGCAGGAGACGACCTCCATATCGGGGAAGATGAGATCCAGGTTGCGGGCCATGATCTCTTCCAGCAGCACGAAGCAGTCGTGGCTTCCCACCCTGATGAAGCGGGGGATGCCGGCCCCCACCGGAATCTTGACCCGAGCCAGGGAGTCATCGTCGCTTTTGGGATGGCGCAGGGTCACGAGGAGGTTGAGGGAGAGGTTGGAGACGAAGGGGAACGGGTGGGCCGGATCAACGGCCTGAGGGGTGAGCAGGGGGAAGATGTTGCGCAGATAGTGCTCCCGCAGGGCGCGTCGTTCCTTGGCCGGCAGGTCGTCATACCGGGCAAGGGTGATCCCCGCCACGGTCAGCAGGGTGAGCAGCTCGGGGAGCAGCCGCTCCTTGCGGGCCTCCAGCTCCCTGACCACGGCGTGGCACTCGGCGATCTGCTGGCGGGGGGTTCGGCCATCCACGGTGAGGTTCCGGAAGCCGGCGCCGTCCTGCAGTTTGAGTCCGCCGATCCGCTTCATGAAAAATTCGTCCAAGTTGGCGCTGACGATGGCCACAAACTTGATCCGCTCCAGAAGCGGGGTGCGCAGATCCACCGCCTCGTTGAGAACCCGGCGGTTGAACTCCAGCCAGGTCAACTCCCGGTTGAGGTAGAGGAGTGAGGAATCCAGGTCGAACTGCTTCCGGGGCTGATCCGGCGTCGACAGTGGGCTCTCCCCCGCGACGGCGGAGATGTCGGGGGGGGGCGGCTCTGCCGCGGCGACCGGTTTGGCGATCACCGGCCGGGTCCGTTGTCTGCTCATGGTTTCCGCTCCTGGGCGCCCCTGTTTTGCTCCTGTGTGCCCCTACTCTGGGCCGGCGTCTCGAACACCAGGCGCCGGCGAAACGCTCGTTCGAACAGCTCCCCCTTGATCTTGGCCGCGAACAGCTCCACGGAGAGGTCCCCTTCCCCCTGAAGCCGGATGGTGAGCCGGGTGTCGTCCATGATCGGGTCGAGATCGGTAATCAGGGAGATCCGGCGCCGGTCCAGGCCATCGGCCAGCCGGAGGATGCCGCTGAGCCGGGAGACCAGGAGGCGATCCGACTTGGCCAGCCGCTGGTACTCGGGATGCTTGATCCGGGGGAGCGCCTTGCGGTGGTAGCGGGCAATCTGGGCGATCAGTTCCCGCTCCCGAGGGGTGAACCCGAAGAGCTCCGCGTGACGAATCAGATGATAGGAATGTTTGTGATGACCGGTGTAGTTGATGAAGTAGCCGACATCATGGAGGATGGCCGCCGCTTCCAGGAGCTGTCGCTCCCGCTCGCCCAGCTGATGCGGCCCGGCCACGGCGCCAAAGATCCGGTCGGCGAGTCTGGTGACATGCAGGGAGTGCTCGGAATCGTAGTGGCATGATGCGGCGAAGTCAAGCACTCCGTCCCGCCAGGTTCGGCGTTTCCGGTCGCCGCCGGCGCCGCAGCCGTTTCTCTGCAGCGCCCGGAGAATGAGCCCTTCACGGATCCCCCGCTCGTTGATCTTCAGCAGGTTGCCGTGGCAGAACTCCAGGAGGGTCTCAACCACCGCCACCCCGGCCACGATGATATCGGCCCGGTCGGGATTGAGGCCGGGGATGTTGCGGCGTTCGGCCAGGGTGGTCCGGGAGAGCATGGCTAACAGATGAACCACATCGGCGTGGAGGAGCTCGTACCCATGGAGAGAGCCGTAGGTTTCGCCCCGAGACGCGGCGATCATGGCGGCGATGGCCATGAGTGTCCCCCCCGAGCCGATGACCGAGTGAAGCACCGGACGGTCGCCGGGGAAGGCCAGATGGAGGGTCCCCCGGATATGACGGCGGAGTTTGCGGAGAGCCCCCTCTTTGACCGGATCACCGGAGAGAAAGGTTTCGGTGAGGTAGACGGCGCCCAACTCCAGGGAGGCCACGTGATCCAAGTGATGCCCCACGGTGGAGACCAGCTCCAGGCTTCCCCCTCCCAGATCGGCCAGCAGCTGCCGGTTGCCGTCCAGGTCGAAGTTGTTGAAGGCGCTCAGCGCCGCCAGCTCCGCCTCCTCATCGCCGGAGATGACCGATACCACCAGCCCGGTCTTCTGTTCTACCTCCCGGATGAAGACAGCGCCGTTCAGCGCCTTGCGGACGGCGCTGGTGGCGATGGCCTCGGTCTGCTGCACCCCATACCCCGCGTTAATCTTGCAGAACCGGGTCAGCGCCTCTATCGCCCGGCTCCGGGAGTCGGGGGAGATGAGACCGGTGCTGTAGAGGCCGTCGCCCAGGCGCACCGTGGCCTTTTCATCGTCGAGGATCCGGAACGTCCCGTCCTGGTCCGTTTCTACCACGATACTCCGGATGGAGTTGGTGCCGATGTCGATGGCCGCCAGTCGTTTTTTCTTCACAGAATCTCCTCTATCCGGGTCACCAGTTGGTCCCACGGCTGCTCCTCGGCCATCAGCACAACTTCCTGCCAGATGCGCGCGCGTCTCTCCCTGATGATTCCGACGATCTCCGCTGCCTCGCGCTCCGTCTCCGGAGTTACCACCAGTTCCCGGTAGACATCCAGGTCGTGCAGCGTCCCGAGGAGCTCCTGATACCTCTTGAGGACCGTCAGTACGGGATCGGGCGGACTCTTCAACACCGGGGCCACGATCTCCAGCCGGTAGCGGAGTTTCTTGACCGCAATCCTCCAGGCATGTTGGGCCAGTGTGGCGTTCTCGTGCCGACCGGCGGTGACCAGGGGGGCCATCACGTCGACTGTCGCCAGCACTGCTTCCCGCACGTAGCGCCGCGCCGGCATAAACGGATCAAGGCCGGTACGACTGAACAGGTCGGGGGTGGTGCTCAACTCCATAAACAGCGCGATCAGGGAGTGCCGGCGGGTTTTGCGGAGGAACCGGCCGAGACGCGCGGCTTCTGCCTCCCGCTCCTCCTTAAGCCGCTGCAGGAGGAGGGACAGACTCTCCTGGCAGGAGGGGGAGAGCTCACCGCTGATCCCCTGCAGGAAGAGGAGCGCTTCATCGGTATCGCGGATAGTACCCAGGCGCGCGGTAAGCCGTCTCAGTTTCCGGTTGAGCCGAGCGATATCGTCGCCGCGATAGCAGGGGCCGAAGAGGGCCACGCACTCCCGGACCCGGCGGGTGGCCACGCGCAGGTCGTGAATGGCGACCGGATCCAGGCTTTTCCCTGTCCCGCTCCAGCAGGCGAACAGCGCGATGCCCCGTCGGGCCAGTAACGCACGGCCCGCCACCCAGAGCGGGGAAGAAGGGATCAGATAGCTTGTGGCGGCAGGGGAAGATAGTGACATGGTTCTCCGATTAACCGGGCGGGTTCTCTGATGGTTGGCTCTGAAAGAATTTATAAATTAAGGGCGTCAAAGGCGTATCTGGTTGAAATACAGGGGGAAATGTACGGTTGAACCGGCTGAAACGCAAGCCCAAAGAGGCGGCGGCCGGCGCCGGCACAAAGATTTTACCTATTCTCAACATAACTGCAACCTGAGGTCAATAGAGTACGCAGCAGGCGCTGTCCAGGAATTACTGACGATCAGACATAAGGGCCGAAACGACTCGGCATGGTGGATCTTGGCCGTATCGTCACCCCATCACAATCTCCTCCGGATAGCAGGGGCGCTTGCCGTCGGGATACTCCTCTCCCCGGCGGCGGCGTGGTCGGCGGACGCCCCCCCCCTGAGGATCGACATCCGGGTCTCCCGCCACTGCCTCGCCTCCCCGGTGGTGGCGACGGCGGTCGCCGACTGCCGGGCGCTGCTCAACCGCGGTTTCCCCGGCGGTACGGTTACCCTGAACGATCCGGAAGCGACGGTCAGAATAGTCCTGAATGAGCCGACTGCCCGGCGGGGAACCACTCCGGGTAAGGACCGTAGCGTGCCCCGCCTCGCCGCGGCGGACCCCGCATACCTCTGGAACTCGTCATGGGAGCGGGGGGTGATCACCCTGTGTCTGACGGCTCAATCGCCGGAAGGGATCTCCTGCGGCCTCTACGGGCTCCTCCAGGAGCGGCTCGGCTTCCGCTTCGTCCACCCCCGTCAGACGGTAATTCCCCGACGGCGGAGCTGGCCCCTCCCCGCGACATTTTCCCTTGCCGGAACTCCCCGGTTCGAGCAGCGGGGGTTCCATCTTCATACCCAGCATCCCATTGAGCTGACCGATCCGCTGCTGGATCCCACCGTTGCCGACGCCCTCGGGCAGGTCACCGAATATCTGGAGTGGCTTGCCCGCAATGGTCAGAACGTCTGCCAGTTTTACCTGCTGCGCGGGGTGGATCGGGACGCCTGGCCGGCCCATGCCCGTGCCATCGTGGCCCGCGCCCACCGGCGCGGCATCCGCTGCGGGGTGATGATCTCCCTGGCGATGATCCAGCAGCAGGCGTTCCAGGCGATTACCCTGCTCCGCCCCCCGGGCTCCTACTCGGATCAGGTGGACGCCACGCTGACGTGGCTCTTCCAGGCGCCCTGGGATTTCGTCACATTGGAGGCGACCATGGGAGAACATCTGCCGCTGCTCCAGAAGTTCCTCCCCGGCGCCCAGGCCCGGCTGGAGCGGGAGGTGCAACAGCGGTACGGCGCCCGGCTGCTCTACGCCACCCATGTTATCGGGGAGGAGAGCGGCGAACGGGTGCGCCGACCGTTGTTGCCGGAAAGCGGTATGCTCATCCACTCGGTCATGTGCTACTCAGTTTCGGAGGCGGCTGCGCCGGTCTATGGCAACCGGAATCAGCGGTTCATGCTGGATGCCGCCCGGGCCGAGGTCGGCCGCCGTGAGCTCTGGTACTGGCCCGAATCGTCCTACTGGGTCGGCTTCGACAGCTCTGTGCCGCTGCTGCTGCTCCCCTATCTGGACAGCCGCCGCGATGACCTGCTGCTCATGGAGAAGCTTGGCGTGACCGGCCATCTGACCTTCAGTTCCGGGTGGGAGTGGGGCTACTGGCTGATTGACTGGAGTATCGCCCGCTGGTCGTGGCGCTTTACCCAAGGGGGTGAACCCATCCCTTTGCCTCTGGCCTGCCTCAACGACCTCTGCCCCGACCCGCTGCTCCGGAAGGGGTGGGCTTCGGCCCTGAAGCTGCAGAACCGTTACCTGAAAGGAAAAGGGCTTCAGCGTTATCTGGCGGCGCTGACCCCCTTTTCCGAACTTCCCCATCCCCTGGACCGGCCGTTCCAGCCGGAACCAGAGTTTCGCTATGCATGGCTGCTGAAGGACGCCACCCCGCTCCAGGCCGAGGCGCTGCTGACGGGGGACGTACTCCTGCTGGAGGAGTACGCGGACCGGATGGCGGTGGTGGCGTCGCAACTGACGGGACGGCTCTCCCTGCTGGAACGGCGGAAGAGCCTGGATCCGCTCACGGTGGAGTTGCTGGGTGAACTGGTCACGGGGCTGGATGTCACGGGGCGCAGGGCCCGGCACCGGGCGGTGACTCTGCGGGCGCTCATCACCAAGCGGGGCGAATCCGACCTGACGCCGCTCCGGCACCGGGAGTCGGAGCGGCTGCTCTGCCGGGCGGCGGAGTTGCGGCTGGAGGCCCGGGAACTGGTCCGGCGTCAGGAGCGTCGCTACCGCTACCCCATAGCGACCATCGCCCGCCCCCGGAGCAACCTGACCGCCTATCCCTTCGGCTACCTCTATCCGGTGGCGGAGCTCTTCTTCTGGCAACGAGAGGAAGAGCAGGTCAGGGCAGGGCGCTTCGACCCGTTGTTCCGCAATCTCTGGGACTTCCGCCGGACCCTGGGGCTGGAGAGTCTCTTCTTTAAAAAATAAGATTTCTACACGATCACCGCACAGCCTCAACCTGACCGCAACATACTACTGGTATACAGACGGATATGCCGACACTCCGCGCCGATCTTCACGTCCACTCCAGCCACTCCAACAAGCCAACCTACTGGGCGCTGCGCAAATTCAACTGCCCGGAGAGCTACACCTCGCCCCGGATGCTCTACGACATCGCCCTCAGCCGGGGGATGAACTTCGTCACCATCACCGATCATAACAGCATCGACGGCGCCCTGGAAATAGCCCATCTCCCCTTCACCTTCATCAGCTCCGAGATCACGGCCCACTTTCCGGAGAACGGCTGCAAGGTACATCTGGTGGTCCTCGATGTCACCGAGGCCCGGTTCCGGGAGATCATGGTGCTCAGGCAGAACGTCTACGATCTGGTCGCCTTTCTCCGCCAGGAGGAGATCGCCCATTTCCTGGCTCACCCGCTCTACGCTCAAAATGACAAGCTGACCCTGGAGATCATCGAGAAGTGTCTGCTCCTGTTCAGCACCTTCGAGGTGAAAAACGGCTGCCGTTCCCGCCGCTTTAACGCCGTTACCAAGCGGCTGGTCACGTCGCTGGACGAGGGGAGCATGAACCGGCTGGCCGATCGCTACTCCCTCGCACCAATCGGCGCCACCCCCTGGAAGAAGGGGCTGGTCGGGGGCTCCGATGACCATGGCGGACTGTTCATCGCCCGGGCCCATACCACCGTGCACCAGGCTGGCACCCTGCCGGAATTTCTCGACAGCGTCAAAAACGGCGGTTCGTGGGCCGATGGTGAGGACGGCGGACCGCTTACCATGGCGCACAGCATGTACGGTATCGCCCAGAGCTTCTATAAGGAGCGGTTCGGCGAAAGCCGTCGCACCGCAACCCCCTTTGTCAGCGCCCTGTTGCGCCGCTTCTTCGACCTGGGGCCGGATCGGGGCTCCCTGGTGGAGAAGATTCGCCTCTTCATCCGGAAGAATCTCCCGGAACCCCGCCCGGGCCGGGTGACCACCTTCGAAGAGGTGCTGGATGCGGAGGCGCGACGGCTTCTCTCCGATGGGAAGTTCGTCGACTCCCTCAGGGAGGCCAGTCAGAACCGGAAGATCTTCGCCGTCACCAGCCGTCTGGCCAACCGGATTCTCTACATCTATACCAAGCGGCTCATGGAGCTGCCTCTGACCGCCGGGTTCTTCGACTATCTCACCACCGCCGGCGCCATCGGCCTGACCCACCTGCTGGTCTCCCCCTACTATCTCGCCTTCCATCACCAGCACAAGGGGAAGGAGCTGATCCGGGAGCTGGCAAAGGGGTTCCCCGAAGCCGGCCTCAACGGGGTCAAGGAGAAGATCGCCCTTTTCACGGACACCCTGGACGAGATCAACGGGGTGGCCATCACCATCCAGCGGCTCATCGGGGTCGCCCGGGAGCGGGGGGTACAGTTGACGGTCATCACGTCGGGGAGAGCCCCGATGACCGAGCGGGAAGGGATCACGTATTTTCCCGCGGTGGGAGAGTTCACCATCCCCGAGTACCCGGAGCTGAAGCTCAACTTTCCTCCCATCCTGGACGTGATGGACTTCATCGAACGGGAAGGGTTCACCCACATCCATGTCAGTACGCCGGGGAGTGTGGGGCTGTTGGGGCTCTTCATCGGCCGTCTCATGGATCTCCCGGTGGCCGGAACCTATCACACCGACATCCCCCCTTATGTGAGAAGCCTCACCAATGACGAATTCCTGGAGCAGGCGGCCTGGAACTACATGATCTGGTTCTACAACCAGATGGGCGAGGTGCTGGTCCCCTCCGCGGGGACCCGGGAGCAGCTCCTCTCCCGCGGCCTTCCAGCCGCCAAGCTGAAGCCGCTCCCCCGCTGGGTGGATACCGCCCGGTTCTCCCCGGAGCAGAAGATTCCGGGGTACTGGGAAGGGCGCGGGCTCAAAGGCGGGATCACGCTCCTCTATGTGGGGCGGATTTCCCGGGAAAAATCCCTCGGCCTCCTCTCCGCGGCGTTCCGGGAGCTGATCGACAGCGGCGCCGATCTCTCCCTGGCCCTTGTGGGCGACGGCCCCTACCGGGAGGAGTTGGCGGCGGAGCTGGCCGGTTACCCAGCGCTCTTCACCGGATTCCTGCAGGGCGAGGAGCTGCAGCGGGCCTACGCCTCGGCGGAGCTGTTCGTCTTCCCCAGCGCCACCGACACCTTCGGCAATGTGGTGCTGGAGGCCCAGGCCTCCGGAGTGCCGGTCATCGTCACCGACGCCGGCGGCCCCCGAGAGCTGATGATCGACGGCGAGACCGGCCTGCTCTTTGCGGCCGGGAACCGCTCCGCTCTGGTGGCCGCGGTGCGGCGGCTCAGTCAGGAGAGAGGCAGTTTGGCCGAGATGGGGCGCAACGCCCGCAGCTTTACGCTCAATACGGCGCCGGAAGCGGCCGCAACCTACGCCGCCATCCTCCATCCGGGAGGGACAGGATCACGAACTACAGCTGTATATCAGACCCCATGAAGCTGTTCAAACTATTTCTCGTCCCGTTGCTTCTGCAGACATCGCCCGTTTTCGCCATCCCTGCCGGCTCCAACGAATCCCTGCTGGCTGTCTATTCCCACGGGTTCAAGGTGGGGGAGATCGTCTCCCGGTATGCCCGCCGTGAAGAAGGGGGGGAAGAGTTGCTCTCTTACTCCAGTCACACCAGCATCGATGCCGATTTCCTGGTTACGTCGTATACCCTGGTTGGTGACGAGGAGGCCCGGATCGGCCCCGAGGGGACCCGCTCCTACCGGAAGAGCTGGCGGGAAAACGGCGTGCTGCACCAGGTTGATGGCAAAGTGGACGGAAGCCTCTTCCGCTGCGTCAGTATGAGCGGCGGCGCCGCTCCACGCAGCGTTACGTTCCCCCGGGAGAGCTACGACTTCACCACCATGGAGTGTCCGGAACTCCGGATCGCGGGAGAAGGGGGTGAGCTGACAATCCGCCTGTTGGACCTTGAAACCTGTGAAGTGGTCACGCGGAGTTACCGCTGGGTACGGACGGAACGGCTCACGGTCAATGGCAAGAGTGATCTCTTCCGGGTCATCGAGTTCCGTGACCCCAAGAAGTCGGGCACCCGCTGGATTCTTCCCGACGCCGTGGGGGTCCGGATCGCCCGGCAAGATGGAACGTCGCGCAAGGGGGCCTATTCGGTGCGGGCGATGGATCATGCTCGATAACGGACCACCTGAAGGAGCAGTCATGACCGAAGACAATTTCGTCGCCATCGCCCTGAGCGGAGAACTCGACCTCAACCGGCTGGCTGCAGCCATGGGGTTGGGGCAACGGTATCGCTGGGAAGAGCCGATGCTGCTGAATCCGCAGGACGCTACCCCCCTGACAGAGCGGAGTTCCGGCAGCAGCCAGTGCCACCTCTACTATTTCGGTGCGCTGATCTTCATCAACTGCCCCGATGCGCTGGTCCTCTCGTTTTGCGACCGGATGACGAGCTTTTCCGAGCTGTTCCGCTCCGTCCACGTCACCAAGTACCGGGATACCTACTCCCTGAAGAGCGCCGCAGGGGCCGCGCTGCAGATCACCAACGAGAACGCCGTCATGCCGAGGTATTTTCCCGCCGGAGTCAACATCATCAGCTTCGTCATCGCCAAATCGGTGGCCCTGGAACGGATCGAGGAGCAGGTCGATCTGGTGCTCGACGAGATGGAGGCCGTCATCCAGCAGCTTGAACGGGGGAAGCTGGCCATTCCCGACCGCAAGCTGGCGCGTCTGGCCTCATCCATCCTCAACTTCAAGTATAAATCCATCGCCCATATCATGGTCCTGGACAAGCCGGAGATCACCTGGGATAATGAGGAGCTTGATCAACTCTACGGGCGGATGGCCCACCTGTTTGAACTGAGCCAACGCTACCACGAGATCAGGACCAAATCCGAGACCCTCATGGATATCACCGAGGTCTTCACCGGTCTGAGCCATGCTCAGCGCTCCACCCGCCTGGAGTGGATCATCATTATCCTCATCGCGCTGGAGATCGTCCTCTATATTTTCAATTTTATGGGTAAATCCTGAAGGGGAGGCGCCCTGCGGGCTTTCCTGAAGTCGGCGTTAATCAGGAACTGCTTGCCGAGGATACCCGGCATGTATCATAATGAGGAGGTAGAGCCACGGCGTCTGCCTGGAGCTCTTTGCCTTTGCCTCTTACCCATGCACGGGAGTGACCCATGAAAGTGATCGCCGTCTACAATATCAAAGGCGGAGTAGGCAAAAGCTCCACGTGCGTCAACCTGGCGTTTTCGGCCGCCAAGAGCGGAGCAAAGACTCTCCTGTGGGATCTGGATGCTCAGGGGGCCGCGAGCTTCTATTTCAATGTGAAGCCCGAAGTCAAGGGGGGGACTAAAGGACTCTTCAAGACCAAGGAGATCGGTGCGGTGGTCAGGGAGACCGATATCCAAAACCTGGATCTGCTGCCGGCCGACTTTTCCTACCGGCATATGGACCTCTATCTTGACGGCGGCGCCAAACCGAAGAAACAGATGAAAGAGTTCCTGGGACGCTTCGAAAACGACTATGACATCCTGTTCCTGGATTGCCCTCCCAGCTTCTCCCTGGTCTCGGAGAATGTCTTCAACTCCGCCGATCTGATGCTGGTGCCGCTCATTCCCACGACCCTGTCTCTGAGAACCTACCAGCAGATCATGACCTATGTGGCTGAGCACAAAAAACTCTCGCTCAAGGTGCTGCCGTTCTACTCCATGGTGGACCGGCGCAAGAAGCTCCACCTGGAGATCATGAATGAAGGTCTGAGCACTCTCCCCGGGGTGCTGAACACCGCCGTTCCCTACCTCTCGCTAATTGAGCAGATGGGAGTCCACCGGGCACCGGTGGGGCTCTTTGCGCCCAATAGCCAGGCTGCGGCGCTGTTTGACACTCTCTGGACCGAGATCAACCGGGCCGGCGCCGCCGTTCAGAATAAACAATAGGCCGGAAACGGTCCAAAGGAGAAATTCATGTATCTTGCCAGAGACAACAATGACGACCTGTTCCTCTTCAGCGAACTGCCCGAGCGGGGCAAGGAATGCTGGTGGGCGCCCGTGGGTGTCGACGGTACCTACCTTCGGCTGGATAAAAAGCTTTATCCTGAGGTCACCTGGGATTCCCCGCCACTGCAGGTACAACTCACGGTGCAGTTGTCTCCGTCAGGGGGAGTTGAATAATGATTACTCCAGACCTGCTGCAAGAGCTTGCAGCAACCCACGGAACGCCGTTATTCGTCATGGATCACGACGAACTGCGGAGCAATTATGCGATGTTCAGGAGACATCTTCCCCGGGTCCAGGCCTATTACGCGGTCAAGGCGAATCCAGATCCGGCCATAGTCAAGAGCCTGTTCGACGCCGGAGCGAGTTTCGATGTCGCCTCTCTCCCCGAATTCATGGTGGTCCACGACCTTATCAGGGATCTTCCCGAGGTGGAGCGGCAGGAGTGGATCTGGGACAAGATCATCTATGCCAATCCCATCAAGATTGACGAAACGCTCCAGACACTCGACCGATACAAGCCGCTGGTCACCTTTGATAACCGCGAGGAGATCACAAAAATCCGGCAGTTCGCCCCCAACTCGGGTCTGGTGCTCCGGATCAGGGTCCCAAACACCGGAGCCATGGTGGAGCTCTCCTCCAAGTTCGGCGCCGGACCCGGTGAGGCGGTGGATCTCATCCTGGAGGCCGAGAAGGAGGGACTCACCGTCGAGGGCTTAAGCTTTCATGTGGGGAGTCAGACCACCAATTTCGAGAACTTCGTGCAGGCCTTAAACCTGGCGGCGCTCATCTTCCGGGAGGCCAAGGAGCGCGGCTACGACAAGATGTTCCTCCTGGATATCGGCGGCGGTTTTCCCGCCCCCTATGATGCTTCCGTCAAGCCGTTCAGTGAACTGGCGAAACGGATCAACGCCGAGCTGGAGCGGCTCTTCCCCCCCGAGATAGAGATCCTGGCCGAGCCGGGACGGTTCATGGTGGCGACCGCAGGGACGGCCGTCTCCAAGATCATCGGCAAGGCGGTGCGGGACGGTAAACTCTGTTATTACATCGACGACGGGGTCTACCATACCTTTTCCGGAATCATCTTCGACCACTGCCAGTATCATCTCGAATCCTTCAAGGAGGGACCGACCCAGATCTGCACGGTGTTCGGTCCCACCTGCGACGCGCTGGACGTCATCTCCATGGCCGAAGAGCTTCCCTACAACCTGGAGCGGGGCGATCTGCTCTACAGCAGAAACATCGGCGCCTACAGCGGAGCGTCCTCCACTTCGTTCAACGGCTTCCCGCCGGCCAAGATCATCCACGTCAACCGCTGATTTCCGTTAGCCTGATGGATCTTTGAAGCTGCTCGACAAGGGGGAGCACGTATCAATGGTTTCGGCTGAACATGACAAGCTGAAGCGAAGGGCGGCCCGTCTTTCGGTTTTGTCCAACACGGTTCTGGTGATTGCCAAATATATCGTCGGCGTCATGTCGGGCTCAGTCTCCATTCTCTCGGAGGCGGTCCACTCGGGGATCGACCTGATAGCGGCGTGTATCGCCTGGTATGCCGTGCGGGAATCGGGCAAGCCCGCCGATGATGAACACCCGTTCGGGCACGGCAAAATAGAGAATGTGGCGGGAACCGTGGAGGCTCTGCTGATATTCGTTGCCGCGCTCTACATAATCGCGGAGGCGGGCCATAAGCTCGCCTCGGGTAACGTGGCGATTGAACGGCTGGGAATAGGGACGGCGGTCATGGCGGTATCGTCTCTTGCCAATTATCTGGTCTCCCGTCATCTGCTGACGGTGGCGGCCAAGACCGATTCCGTAGCGCTTGAGGCTGACGCCCTGCACCTGCGGACCGATGTCTATACGTCTGTCGGCGTGCTGGCCGGCCTTGTCGCCATCAAATTGACCGGGGTCACCCTGCTCGATCCGATTGTCGCCATCGTCGTGGCGCTGATGATCATCAAGGCCGCCTATGACCTGACTAAAAATTCGTTCTTTCACATCCTTGATGTCAAACTTCCCCATGACGATGAGGCCGAGATCATCTCCGTCCTGGAGGATCATGCCTCTGAGTACCTTGAATATCACAAACTCAGAACGCGCAAGTCAGGCCATATCCGGCATATCGACATGCATCTCGTCGTGCCGAAACAGATGACCGTGGAATCCGGGCACGCCTTGAGCCATAGAATTTCAGAGGATATCAGCCGGCGGTTGGCATACAGCCATATTCTGGTGCATATAGAGCCCTGCTTAAAGGGCTGTGAGGAGTGCGGTCGCTGTGCGAGATGATCCGGAAATACCAACACTCTTTTGAAGGGATCAATGGCTGGCGTACATTGGTGACGAGTGCCGGAGTCTCATAAGAAAGCTTAATGGTAGTATTTTTATGTTGTTGCATAAGCTTACCCCTTACCCGTGGTTATCGGTGCCACTTGTCGAACATTAGACAGCAGATTTAATTAAGTCAAGGCTAATCATTTTCCTGTATGGAAATTCCCGTGGTTTTCTGTTTCCCAGCAACCCCAACCACCCCGCAGAGCGGGGTGGCCGGGGCTCGGTTCCTCAGGTGAGTTGCGAGTTATGCGAGACAGCCACAACCGCCAGTCAAGACGATCAAAAGGCTGATGAGTCAAACCGGCCTCGCCGGAAGTGAGAACCGGCGAAGCACGGGCAGAAACCAAGCGCCTGGAAGAAGGGGAAGGGGAGCGGTTTCCCTCTGGATTAAAAGCGGTGCCCCGTTTTCCGCTTTCCTGCTGATCAACCTTGGCTCGAATCATAAATCAACGCTCCTTTCAGTCGCTGTGTCGGGACGACCCGACATGGCAGTTTGCGCCGTCGCCTTACAACGGCCAGAGCGGCGAAGAATGGTTCTTGTGGTCTCGTATGACGTCCAGGGGAAATCAGAAGCTTTCAGCGCCTGATTCGTGCGGCTCAATGCGGTTTTTGCATCAAGACCCTGACGCTGAAAACCGTCATAGAGCTTGACGGCGGCGTCTGCCAGT
>CAIOGM010000156.1 GCA_903857795.1 uncultured Geobacter sp. | reverse complement strand
TCCCGAGAGTTCGAGGGTCGTTGGCGGTCCGTCGGGCCAGTTCCAGCATGATATATCGGCAGCAAACCACCGTTGAATGGGCGACCAAGGCATCGAAGGAGCGACTCTGAAACTCCTTGGCCAGATTCAGAAACGATTTGGCCATCTTGAGGAAGGTCTCGATGTCCCAGCGACGTCCGTACAGCGCGATAATGTCTTCAGCGATCAAAGTCGTGTCGGTGGACAGCAGCACCAGCCACTTTTTTGATTGCCGATCGCGAACAAAGACGATTTTAGCGGGAACCGGGACTCCTTGCTCGTCCGCACCGATGGTGACCTCTACCTCGGCCAGCACCTTGGCCCGCCCGCAGCGCTTGCGAACGGAACCGTACAACTCTTTCAGGGTATGAGGGCATCCCTCCAGTTCATAGGTTACCTTCCCCGTTTCCTTGAGCATGCAGACGGTGTGCATTCCGAGGGCATGAATTCTTCTGATGGTGACCGGAAAGGCAAACCAGCCATCAAATTGACACCGGTGCAGATCGTGGGTGGTGAAGCCACCCCAGCCCCACTGATTCTTTAACTCGTCAAAACAGTTTTCACGGTCGCCACGATCCCGGTAATGCTGGGCGATGGTCAGCAGTGCACTCTCGGTATTCAAATGTGACCCGGTAATTACTTTATAAGTGACCGTAACTATATGTTATTTATTCAGTTCGGCTGGGTTAGCATTGGGCCAAATAACTTACACGGGAGCCTTTTTGCTCCCCGAAAAGGCTTGTGCCAGCCAGACCAGCAGCGGTGTCATGAGTCCCCAACCGATCGCCAGAAGCAACATCCCGGTCGTTGTCGGCAGTGCCTCGGTCGCTCCCAGCTTTGCCCCGCTATAATAGGCGATCGGTCCGCCGATCGCTCCGAAGAGCACAGCCAGCAGATAGCGTCCTCGCAGCCAAGCCATAGAGACATTGAGTGTGGCGGCAAAGTTCAGCCAAAGGCAGATCATCCAAGGCGGACTAAAAGGGCGCGGAAAAAGGTGCTGCAGCGGCGTGAAGACCCCGCCCGCAGCGAATGCGGTGTCGAAAAGGAAGCCGAGCACACCCGCCGCCAGCAGCAGCTTTACCTCACCGCGCCGATTCTCCTGTAGTGCCAGATGGATCGCCAGGGTAGGGATCATGGCCACGGGGCCGAGCCAGAGCATCCCCCGTACCGTCCCCAGAACTGCCGCAAACCAGGCTGCCTGGAACAGCGCCACATTGATCAACTTGCGGGTCAGGTCATTCACGGACGTTTTATATCATTCGGCCAACGCTGTGGTGTCTTGCGAATCTTGGAGATATCATACCCCTGTCCTTCCAGCTCGTTAACCAGCCTCTGATAATCGCCTTCCGGTATCTGCGGAGTACGTGCCATGATCCAGACATAGTCGCGCTTATTGCGGCCGATGACCGTCTGGCTGTAATCCTCATTCAGGTGGGTGATCAGGTATTCAGCCTTGAACGGCCAGATGAATTGCATTCCCCAGGTGGAGTTGTTGACCGTATCTACAATAAAACCGCGAGGGTTGTAACGTTTGAGCGGACCGTCAAAGCCCCCCCTGTTGAAGGTAAAGACCGTGTCGATACTGCCGTCTGGTTCAAGCCGGTAGGATTCGACGCCGTTGTAGGAATCAGTTTCGATGAAGGTCGGAATACAGGCGATGACGTACCAAGGCCCCATGAAGCGCTTGATGTCAACCTTGTCTACTGTTTTGAGCGTCGGTACAGAGGCGCTGCAACCGGTCATAATCAGCAGGGCGATCGTCAAAATCGTATGTTTCATGATTGTGCTCTCCTTTCCTACAGATGCAGCAACGGTTCCTCCCGGTATCCCGGCTTGCTGAACAGCAGCTGCACTACGCCGGTAAAGCGCTCGGCAAAACCGCCTTCGCAGTAGCAGAGATAATACTCCCACATCCTGATAAAGCGTTCATCGAACCCCATACCCCTGACCTGTTCCCGATTGGCATGAAAGGCATTTCTCCATTCCCGCAGGGTATGGGCATAGTGCGGGGAAAAGTCTTCCAGGTGGTTCAGACGCAGGTCAGTAGAGCGTGCCACGGCATCGGTGATGGCATACAGCGACGGGCAGCAGCTGCCGGGGAAGATGTAACGATTGATGAAGTCCGGGGCGTCCAGGTAGCGACCATAGAGGTGGTCCGGCATGGTGATGGCCTGAATCAGTGCGGCGCCGTCAGGTTTCAGGCGATCGGCGCAGACCCGGAAATAGATCGGCAAGTGACGGTGACCGACCGCCTCGATCATTTCTATTGAGACCAGTCGGTCGAACTGCCCGGTCAGGTCGCGGTAGTCCAGCTGCAGCAGGGTGATATGTTTATTCAGCCCACAGGCCGTGATTTTTTCCGCTGCCAGGTCGTGCTGTTGCTGTGAGATCGTGGTGGTGGTAACGTGGCAACCATAATCCCGGGCAGCATGAATGGCAAAGCCGCCCCAGCCGGTGCCGATCTCCAGTATCTTCATACCGGTAGTCAGCCCCAGTTTACGGCATATCCGGTCGAACTTGGCGGTAGATGCTTCCTCCAACGTGTTGTCATCCCGTTCAAAAATGCCACATGAATAGGCCATGGTCGGGTCGAGAAACAATTGATAGAAATCATTGCCCAGATCGTAATGGGCGGCAATGTTCCTGCGGCTGCCGGCAAGAGTGTTATCGTTCAGACGATGCAGCAGACGTTGCAGTGGAACGGTCAATCTGGCCAACCCACCCTCCAGTTGCTGCTGGACCTCCTGATTGCGCACCATGATCCGTACCAGCGCCGTCAGGTCGTTGCAGCTCCAGAGGCCATCCATGTAACTTTCGCCGCCGGCGATTGTACCGCCGAAAACAACCCGTCTATAAAAGTCGGGGTTCTGTACCCGCACCGTGGCGGTCAACTCAGAGCCATTCCGACCGAATTCAAGACATTCATCCCGGTCAACCAGAATCAGATGACCATTCTGGATCGTTGCCAGGCTTTTGAGCACCAGACTCCGTGCCAATCGATTGATGATGCCGGTCGTCGTTGACGCGGTTTGTGGACATGAAATACAGGTTTGTTCATTCTGATTCATCTGCTGTAGCGTCCTTTC
Source organism: uncultured Geobacter sp. (assembly GCA_903857795.1). Lineage (GTDB taxonomy): Bacteria > Desulfobacterota > Desulfuromonadia > Geobacterales > CAIOGM01 > CAIOGM01. The sequence goes on along the minus strand of CAIOGM010000156.1, from coordinate 48,412 downwards.
CTGATGTCAAGTTGTCCCGGGTGGGCGTAGAAGGGCACTCCTTTGCATTTGAGGCGCAGCGCCTGCCAGTAGATGGCGGCGATGACCTTGGCTGTCATGAATGGCCAGCGCAGCAGCGTCCTGGCCAGATTTCCATCCGTCAGCGACTGTTGCTGAAGAATCAGCGAGGCGTTAAAAATCTCTGCTCCCTCCCGAACGTTTGTCATGCAGACTGCCAAGTTTTCTCCCGGTGTGGTGAAGCGCCAGTCATAGGCGATATCCATCGGCATGAAGGGTGATACATGGAACTCCTTGTCCAGTCGGAACAGGTGCCAGTTGCCATCACGCTCCTCTGCCAAGGCATCAAAGGCCCGCAGGTACTCCGCTCCCCAGGGAGTATTGTGAATCTCCACCAGGAACGCTTCTAAAATTTGTCCGTCTTCAGCAAAGCAGTAGTAGATGCTGATCGGGTTGAAGTAGTATCCCAAGTAACGCAGATGGGTCAATAGCCGGACCGGACCCAGCGGTCTTCTTCCCAGTTGACGCTCAACCTCGTCGCGCACGGCACTGTCGAGTGGCAGTGACCCGGGCCGAAAGTGATCTGAACGCCGGAAACTGGCCCAGTTTGGCCGCTCCACCGACCAGAGCCAGCGCTTCGAGAAAACAGTCTCAAGTTCCGTAAGGTCAAGATACAGAAAAAACAGGCTGTAGCGGAAGGCATTGCCGACCGGTGTCAGCCGCTGATGTCCGACCTGTCCGGTATAGAGGCAGCTTTCCATGGCTAGAGCCCCGTCCCGAATTGCCTGCAGACCGCCAGCGCACTCTTGACGCCATCCTCGTGAAAACCCCAGTTCCAGTAGGCGCCGCAATAGGACGTACGGTTGACCCCGCTGATCTCGTCTCGGCGTTTCTGTGCTTCGAAAGCAGCGGTGGAGTAGACCGGGTGGTGGTAGACCAGTCTGCGGATGATCGAATCCGGATCGATGGCCTCTGGACTATTGAGGGTCACGCAGAAATCAACCGGCGCCTTGATGCTCTGCAGCAGGTTCATCCAGTAAGTCAGTACAACACTATTCTGCTGCTTTTGCGGGAGCAGACAGTTCCAGCTGGCGCGAGCCTTTGGAATCGACGGCAGCAACCGGCTGTCGGTGTGCAGCACTGTATCGTTTTTTTGGTAGGGGATGGCTCCCAGCAGAGCCTGTTCTGTATCTGACGGGTGGGCCAGCATCCCCAGCGCCTGGTCGCTGTGGCACGCCAAAACCACATGGTCAAAATTCTCCGGCCCGCCGCTGCGCGGAGTGACCGTCACTCGATCGCCGAAGCGCTGCACCCGTTCCACCGGAGTTGACAGGCGTATCCGGTCGCGGAAGGGGCGGGTCAACGGCTCAACATACTGGCGGGAACCGCCTGTGACCACACGCCAGGCAGGCTGATCGACTACGTTGAGCATGCCATGATTGGTGAAAAACTGAACGAAGGCCGCCGCCGGGAAGGCCAAGAATTGAGCCGGATCAGCCGACCAGACCGCCGCACCCATGGGGACCAGGAACTTTTCAATGAACATTGGCGAATAGCCGTGGGTGCGGAGATAATCGCCCAGATTTAAACTCAAATCACTGCTGCCGTACAACTCCGCCGAGGAGCGATTGAAACGGAATATTTCCAGCAGCATCCGCCAGAAAGAAGGGCAGAGCAGGTTTTTACGCTGGGCAAAGAGCGTATCAAGATTGGTGGCGCAATATTGCAGTCCCGTCGTTTCGCATATGGCTGAAAAGCTCATCACACTCGGTTGGGATGGCACGCCAATTCTCTCCAACAGTTTGATGAAGTTGGGGTAGGTGCGCTCGTTGAAGACAATGAAGCCAGTGTCCACCTCGTAATTTGTACTGTCATGGCTCACATCCAGTGTGTTGGTGTGCCCTCCCGGATAGTCGTTGGCCTCGAACAGAGTAATTTCATGTTCACCGCACAGCAGGTGCGCAGTTGTCAACCCAGATATGCCACCGCCTATGATTGCTATCTTCATAAATCACCGTCCATTCATCACTGGTTGACGACTCTATCAATTTACTCAGGTCATCTTTAATCTTTTCCGGCGTGTCGGAGCGTAGCGTTTCAGTCCCTAGACCTTCCCGATTAACAAGAAACTCAGTGAAATTCCACCTGATTGCCTGTTCTTCAGATTTATCTGCAACGTTTCCCCAACCAGATACTTCGTTCGTTTTCAAACAACTACTTCAAATCAAAGGTTTTATCTCAATGACTTTGAACCAAACTGCGTGGGTGACGGCAGCACCGGCTCCCGGGCCGACAATTTCATCGGTATTTGCCTTGATGGTCTCCAGCAGATCGCCTTCCTCTTCGGTCTTGATCAACTCCAATCCCAGACGAACTCCGCTGAAACCGGGATCGCTGGTCTTGAACAGGAAGGCGGCGTGCCGGTTGCAGGTCAGGTTCTGATAGGTGCGCTTGTCGGTCATACCCCATGCAAGTGTGGTTTCATCGATGACATGTGGCCGGGCATAGACCGCGCTGTTGACGTTGCCGTCCGAGGAAGATGTGGACATGACCCCCAGTCCGGGATGGGTGAAAAGTTCGGATAGATTCATGGATGTATCTCCTTTTGTGAGCTGCTTGTTCTGTTCTCAATGCATTCGGTCTGTACGCATACTTGTAAGGTCTTGTTTGCGTCTTGGACCTGATTCAGGCTGGTGAACAGTTTTATACCGTCTTGCAGGAAGGTACGCGAACGAACTCCGTTTCCTCCAGCCTAGATAGGACTATTTCTAACCATCCAACTTCTCTCAGATCTATTGGTTCCGGCTTGTCCGGGTTAGGTTTGGCAACCGTTGTCCGTCAAGCGGTACCAGTTTCACAGGGCGGATACCATGCAGGGTTGTTGTCTTCATTATTTGACCTAGACAAAATTTACTTGTTATGTAGAATTAGCAACTAAACGTAATATTGTCCAGATAAAAACTGTGCAATGGAAGCAGTGATCATGCCCATTACCACATTTATCAAAGAGAACTATGACGAAACCTTTGAATCGGTTAACGCTGCATTGACTGAGGTGATGCGACTGAATCCCGACCAGGCGAGGCAAACAATCCGAGGAATTTTGCAAGATCTTTGTGTCCGGCAGGGTCTCGACTGGACCGGGGGGGCAATTGGCGATGCCGGGATTGAAGCCTCAATTGCAGCGTACGAATGTATTCTGGCTGAGCAGGATCATTAAATTGTAATTACAGCCACTGCGATGCCAGTGCAGCGAACCAGGTCGTCACCCCGCACAGGAAACAGCCCCAGCAGATGTCTACCCAGACCATCTTGGCCGGCCAGCGCTCCAGTGTGGACATGTTAGTCATGTCATAAACTCCGTAGACAATCAGCCCGAATAGTGCACCCCAACCCAGTGACGTGGCCGCCAGGTTGGTTGGATCGACCCTTGGCAGAGCGAACAGAACGATCCCGAGCGGCAGCAGCAGATACACAATCGCAGCGGCCCAGTAAACCGGGATAATTGTGGTACTGCGGACCCGGGCGTAGGGGCCGAGCTCTTTGATATAAAAGCCCTGCATCAGTTTGGCCAGCCAAATATAATCTAGCAGCAGGGTGAATGGCAGACAGATCAGGTAGATCTTCAGAGTATGCAGCATTTATTATCCTCCGTCTCTGGGTGGCAGCGGAAAAAACACACTGGTGCGGCACTTGTATTCCTGGAAATCGGCGCGATCTTCGTAGGGGTTTTCCAGCATGGGAATACCGGAAACTTTGAGAATCAGGAATGTGATGGTCAGCGGGCCAATGACCGTAAGCCAACCGCCCGGCAGGGGCAGGGTCATCAGCCAGATCCCCCACCAGAGGGCCACCTCGCCGAAGTAGTTGGGGTGTCGGGTGTAGCGCCACAGGCCGGTGGTCATCAGTTTGCCTTTGTTATCTGGATTTCGAATAAATTTCAGTAGTTGCCAGTCGCCAATGGCCTCAAAAACTAAGCCGTACAGCCAGATAGCGAGACCCGGTAGATCGAGCCACCCGAGGGGCGCCGGCGGTGCCTGGTTAACAAAGATAACCGGTATGGCCACCATTAGCAGTAGAATTCCTTGCAGCATAAAGACCTGCAGGAATGAACGCAGCACGAACCACTTTCCCCACTCCTCACGCCACTTCCGGTAGCGCGGATCTTCACCCTTACCCCGATTGCGGTTGTGGATGTGCAATGCCAGGCGGATGCCCCAGATCAGCACCAGAGCAGATATCAGCAGGCCCCGCAGCGGGTAGATCCCGCCAGCCAGCAGCGAAACCACCGTTGCCAGGATGAAGCCCAACCCCCAAGCCACATCGGCAATATCGTTGCGGCCGCAAATCTGTGCGGCGATGAACCAGCCGGTCATGTAAACCAATATGGAGGCTGCGGTTATTATAAAAACTGCCGTCATGCTGTTTCTCCGTCTGCCACGGTGATGATGCCCAGATAAACATCTTCAGTCATTTGGTTACTGCGGTTGTCAATCAGGAGTGGTACGTGATGGTCCCCCACCAGGTTGGCCCATTTACGGGTGGCTCGGAGTGTCGTGAAATACAGCTGGCGACCTCCCAGCCCCAACGTTGTCCGGCAACAAATTCCGTGACCCGAAACGGCGGCCAGACTCCGATGCTTGTCTGTACACGACCGGTACTGCAGGGACCGATGTACTGTTCGGCTGACTCAACGCGTGAGACCAATGGTCCCCATTCCGGCCATCTCGACGTGCCGGTCGGCAGTTCCCAGGCAGCAGACGCCGGAGCCAGAATCTCAACAGATATTTCCATGGGGCGTGCTCTGCCTCCTTAGACATGATTCCGCAGCATCAGTTGTGCCGGGTGTGGTGACAGGTAGGCCTGCCCCTGCAGATACTGCTGGTCGTACTTGCGTACATAATGTTTGAGCAGCGTCAGCGGCACGAGCAGCGGCGCCAGGTGATCATGATACAGGCCGATTACTTCCAGCAGTTCTGTCTTTTCCTCCGGGGAAAGTTGTTTTTTGAAATAGCCCATCATATGTTGCAGGACGTTGGTGTTCTTTTTGGTCGAAGCGTGAAGGGTCAACCCCTCCATGAACATCTCTTCGTAACGAGAGAACAATTCGACCAGCGGCAATTCCTTGCCATGGGCGACGAGTGCTCCCATGCTGTGATAGGCCTCGGGACTATGGGCCATCATCAGTAGTTTGTGGGCGGTATGAAAATCCACCAACTTGCCCAGCGTGGGACCGGAGGCCAGAAAGTCCTTCCAGCGCCGATAGCTGAAGACCCGTTCGATGAAGTTTTCCCTGAGGTGCGGGTCATTCAGTCGCCCCTCTTCCTCCATAGGCAGCAACGGAAAGTTACGGGCCACCGCTGCAGCGAACAAGCCGCTGCCACTTTTAGCTGCAGCGCCATCGTTATAGACCTTGACCCGGAACAGACCTGAACTGGGAGAATCCTTCTTAAAGATGAACCCACAAAGGTCAGCACCATCCAGCTCTTTGACCTTGATCATGCAGAAAGCAAGCATCTGATCGGTATGGTCGATACGGCTCCTGCCGGTTATCAACCGGGGATTAGTCGGAACGCCTTCAAGGCGCATGGATTCCCTGGGAATCGGCAATCCGCAGCCAACCTCGGGGCAGACCGGCAGGAAGCGGAAGTACTGTCCGAGGGTATCCGTGATGTAACGATCATGTTTGTGCCCGCCGTCGTAGCGGACATGTTCTCCCAACAGGCAGGAACTGACACCGATGATAATTGATTCTGTCATGAGGATACCTTTCGGGGAAATAATCTACCAAGATTTTCTCCGCTGCGGATATGTCGTAATTGCATCAGCAGGTAACAGGCCATGGCTATATTGCCCAGAGTCATAATCAGGAGGAACCACAGGATACTATTTACCACTGACTGTTCGCGCCAGGTAACCCAGAGCCAGAAGAAGAGGAAGCCGCAGTAGGCATCGGCCAGGGTGGCCCGGAACCACGGATCGGGCCAGAGCTGGCGAGTTGCGCTGACTATATCCTGGTGCAGCGAGGCGCTGATGGTAACATACAGCATTACGGCCAGAATAAGACAGCAGATACCGGTCAGGAAGATCTTCATGTCAGCGTCCTTTCAGCAGATCACGCATCAGCTTTTGATCAATCGGTTCGCGCCCGAGCCAGATACCGAAATAGGCGGCAGCAAAATCGGCCCCCTCTATGACGATCAGCGGTGTACCGTTCAGGGCAAGCTCAGTTCCCCGACTAGGCAGATAGGTTAGTGAGTAGCGGTCTCCTGATTTAACGTCCTTATAGGCGGCATTGATCCGATCGATGCGCCGTTGCAGCTTGGCAAGTTCTGCCGGTGTTTGGTTGCGTTCCAGGACCGGCGCGGCACCCTTATCAAAATCCGGCCCCTTGATTGATACCAGGTAACTGATTTCGAGGCGTTTTGGCACATCGGACAGGACATCTTCCGCCTTGACCCCCTCCGGCAGGTAGAGGGCCGCCACGTAGGCCTTTATAACCTTCAGATAGCGCAGCAGGGCCGCATTGCGCAGCGGCACCGGCTTGCATCCGATGGTCGTGCTGTCAGCAAAGGGAATATTTTCAACAGTCAGGGCGTGTGACGGGGCAGGGAGGATGAATTGCAGTGCCAGCAGCAGAAGAAAAATGACCCCTAACCGACTGAAAAGGCGAATTATTATGTTTGAAATTATTCTCAATGGTTGACGCATCTGGTTAGCCTCCCTTGATTACGCTACGAACAGCGTCATCGTACGGTTTCAGCTGCAAGGGAATAATGTCACGGATGTCGAAAGTCCAACCTGCGCCGTACCTTTGCCGTGTTGGCAGCTGCAATGAAATTTCAGCAGCATCGCGATCGCGCCGCTCAAACCCAGCGCAACCGCCCGACATGGAATGGCAAGGTAATAAGCTGTATCTATAACGCTGGAAAATGATGACCAAAGCTACACCGTGCGCGACCTGTTGCCATTCTGCACACAGCTTTCCATTCCGCTCGTGTATGATGTTCACCACCATCGCTGCAATCCGGACGGCCTGTCAATCGACGAGGCGACACAACCGGCAGCAGAAACCTGGCAGATGACAGGGCGAGAGCAGTACTGCCGTTTGTCGTCACCCAGAGCTGGCTGGGCCGCAGGAAATCTCAAGCGCCATGCCGATTACATCGATCTTGCAGATGTACCTACCTGCTGGCTGGAACGGACGATTACCGTGGATATCGAAGCAAAAACCAAGGAACTGGCGGTGGTTAAATTGATGACTGAATTGAAAAGTGTGGAGTCAATGATAGTAAGGTTGCGAGGAAAGGTCATCGTCATGTGTGCTTTGTCGGGCCTACTGGCAGCCTGCGCCGGGGAACGCCCGAACAATCTGGGGGTGCGGGACGACAAGTTGTCTTCCTGTCCGTCGTCGCCCAACTGCGTGTCAAGTCAGGCTTCCGACGAGCGACACCGTATCGCACCGCTGGCATTCAATGGCGATCCTGATACCGCCTTTGCTCGGTTGAAGCAGATACTTGTGCAGCGCAATGACACTGCCATTATTGAGGACAAGCCGTGCTATCTGCGGACCGAGTTGAGTACGACTTTTTTTGTCGACGATGGAGAATTCCTGCTGGACAGGAGTAGGAGGATCATAAATGTTCGATCCGCATCACGGCTGGGATATTCGGACCTGGGAAAAAACCGCAGTCGCATGGAGGATATCCGTCACGCATTCTCCCTGTTGGAGATGAAACCATGAATATGCTGGTCGGACTAATGGAAAAAGGGATTCTGCCGGATGCGGTCATCAGGCGTCTTATGGGCGAAGTCCTTGCGGATGGCCCCGATCTGCCGTTCGTACCCGGCAACCCGGCGGGCCGCCTTCCTTCTGTTGGCCGAGCCCTTTAAAGCCGGGAATGGGAATCACCCCGGGGTGACTCCGGAGATACTTGAATGCCAGCGAGGCATTGTTGATCACGCCGCCGCCGAATGGTCTCATGACGATAAAAGCCACTCCCCAGTCCCGGCACTCGGGTTATACCATATTCACGTCAGTTTTTTTGCCAGACGCGCCACGTGGGCGCCCTGAAAACGGGCGCCGCTCAGCTCGTTGTCACTGGGCATCCGCTCACCCTGTCCGCCGGTGATCGTCGAAGCGCCGTAGGGAGAGCCCCCGGTAATTTCCGTGACCCCCATTTGTCCGGCAAAGGCATAGGGGAGACCGACGATGACCATGCCATGGTGCAGCAACGTAGTATGAAAATTCAGGAGGGTCGATTCCTGGCCCCCATGCTGGGTAGCGGAACTGACGAAGACGCTGCCGACCTTGCCGACCAGCGCCCCCTTCATCCAAAGCCCGCCGGTGGCATCAAGAAACTGGCGCATCTGGCCGCACATATTACCGAAGCGGGTCGGCGTGCCGAAGATAATCGCATCGGCGCCGGTCAGATCATCAACCGTGACAACCGGGATATGAGCCATCCCCTTCTGGGCATCCAGCGCTCCCATCATCCCCAGTATCTCATCCGACAGGGTCTCCGGTACGCGCTTTATTACCGCCTCGCACCCTTCCACTGCACGCACCCCTTCAGCCACCGCCTCAGCCATCTTGTAGATGTGTCCATACATACTGTACTCGACGATCAGTACCTTACACATAGTTTCCTCCTCCCTTGTCTTTTCATCACCTTGAGTGAGCCTATTTGATTTTAAGCAGTTCCACTTCGAATTTAAGTACGGCGTAGCGTGGGACAGAGCCGAAGATCCCCTCTTCACCATAAGCAAGATTTGAGGGGCAAACCAGTTCGGCCTTCCCGCCAACCTTCATCAACTGCAACCCTTCCGTCCAGCATTTAATGACGCTGTTAAGCTTGAATTCGGTCGGTCCGCCACTCTTGTATGAACTGTCGAATTCCCGTCCGTTCAATAAGGTTCCTCTATAATTGACAACCACCGTGTCCGCAGGCAGTGGAGCAACTCCGGTACCTTCTCTGAGTGATCTGTATTTCAACCCTGATCTTGTCGTTACGGGCTCTGTGCCCTCCGTTGTGGCTGACTCCTCGGCAGATGATACTGTGGCCAGAAGGAAGATGATGCCGGTAATAAAAAGTTTTCGCATGAGATACTCCTTTGCTTTTCACGGGCCCGACGTACGGAGCGGAGAGGCTGCTGCAAATTAAGCTGTTCTCGCTTCGTTGTCAATAAATCAGCGCCTGATGAGGAGTGCCTTATATGGGGTGCGCAGTGACCGATACGGGGCGTCAGTCGGGAGCCGTCTGCCCCCAAGCGATTAGATACATCAACAATATTGAACAGTTATTTTATTCTGCAGGTTGGCACGTAAGATGCTAGTACACCAGTAGCAATTCCAACTCACCCAAGGAGAAATACCATGAAAAAAGTTCTTTCCTCAATCGTTGCCGCACTCGTTGCTCTTTCTTTCGCCGGAATCGTTTGCGCCGCTGAGCCGGCTCCTGCCGCTGCTCCTGCCGCTGCTCCCGCCGCTGACGTGAAAAAAGACGAGAAAGCCGCCAAACCGGCAAAGAAGAAAAACAAAAAAGCCAAGAAAGCCAAAAAAGACGCAGCTCCTGCTGCTGAAGTGGCCGCTCCTGCCGCCAAGTAATTCTTCTTTGTCATGCAGCACTGGAATGCGAAGGGAACTTCCACGGAGGTTCCCTTCTTCTTTCGGACCGCACCTACAGTGGAACCAGTCATCACCGAGCATCCGCCCTTCACACTACCCGCCATAAAACTCGCTTCTTCGTTCCCCGTCAATCCCCTCTGCGATGAACCTCTTGGGGCAGTGCATTCGCCGGAAAATGCGTCGGCACCCACCGGGCCGTGTCATTGACTTCAGGTCAGGTACTCCTCATCTTGTTCCGCACGGAGCCCCCCCCTACCCTCTTTTCATCTGGAGGACCATCTTGAATACTAACGACACATTGCCGGAACTCATCCTCTCGGCCAAAGGAATCATCAAGGCCACGGCCGGTATCAAGCAGTTTTCAGAATTTAATCTCCACACCACCGGACTACAACTTGATGGCCACGCAATTGCCGCCATCGCCAGAGAAGTGCGGGCACTGGAAACAGCACTATCCCGGCTCGAACACTCCCTGGCCGTTGTCGATGAGGAACGACACCAGCTTGAAGCCGCGTTTGTCATCTTGACAAGTGATGCCCAGGAAGATCCTTCTGCCTCGACAATCAGACAGAATCAGCTGGAATCAGATGGATGCCCCATCGCTGATAAGCCCGTTCTCCATCTCGAAGATCAACTCGCCCCAGTTCCGGGCCCACCGCTTGAGCGCGTCGACCGCCAGGGGGACATAAGCGCCGGAGGCGTCGCCACCGACTATCTGCCTGGCCAAACGGCGATATATTGACGCTTGGTTGGAGAGCGCCGCCCCTTCGATCACGCTCATGCCGTAGAGTTCGCACTGTCTCACCACCAGCGACCGGGGGATGACCGTTGCGACTCTTGCCTGGAGCGTCCGGGCGAAATCGGCGACAAACGACTCCTCAAAGGGGTTGGTCAGACCGTTGGCGATGAAACCTACCGTCGGTGGTTGCGCGGAGACATCACGTTCCGCCACTCTCTTCAGGATACTGTTAGCCATGGAGAGCGACATGAAATCAGGGGATATAACCACAAATACCTGCTGAACCGGAGATCTCTTCAGCGGATCCAAAAAACCGGCAGAGCCGGCCTCCCACGGGATATCGTAGAGGATCAGCTCCGGCTTGAGCTTTCCTTCCAGGTCGAGTTCCCCCAAGGCGGTCAACGCCTGGGCAATGGCCTGGGACGGGCAGACGCCGTGATAAAACGGGTCTCCCAGTTCAATACAGCAGTTTCCCTTATACCCCTGAATGAGCAACTCCTCCAGCTTCAGCGGTTGCCGCTGCCGAAGCAGATCCATGACCGTGGGGCCGCTGACCGCAGCATCGAGAGCGCCGAAGGAGCCGTGACGGGAATCGCAGCCAACACGCAGTACCCGCATCCCGTCGTCAGCCAGCGCCGCGCTGATGTTGGCCGCAACGGTGGAGACCCCGACCCCTCCCCCGCCGTATAGTGCTATCTGCCTTGTCATACTGTTCCTCTTCTGCCAATGGTGATCCGTCCCCAAGGTTACTTGCCTGATCCGTAGAGCTGCTCGCATCCGGCTGAGTTCATCTGCCAACTATGATGGCGCTGATCAGGTCTTCAGTGAGACGCAGGCCCCCCCGGAACCCGGTATAGCCACGGTCGATGATCGCCCGGTTGGCAACGGGAAAACTGACGGAGAGGTGCCCGGCGCCCAGGCTCTGGGCCAGCTCCCGTTCCAGGGAACTCCCCACCACGAAGGCCGGACTGAAGGCATTGTGGTAGGTAGAGCCGTCGGCGGCCGGCCACTTCTGCCTGAGGTGATGGATCACCTGGCTGGCGTCGGTCTCGAACCGCAGGTTCGCCTCGTATCCCGAAGCCAGGTTGGCCAGCCCCTCGGTCAGCCGTCGCCGCTCATCCTCCCCAAGCGGGTCGGTGCAGACGGTCAACTCCGGGAGCCACCCCAGGTCATCGGCCAGGAACCGGGTCAACGCCCCGGCGTAGTTGGCGTCCCCCACCACCACGGCGTACCGCTGCAAGTCCAGGTCGTTCCAGCAGTCGGTCAGCGGTTCCAGCAGCTTGAAGTACTCCTCCTTTTCCCGCGCGATGACCGCGTTCACGCGCTCCTCACTCAGGCCGAGCTTCCCGGCGACGGCCAGGAGAAACGCCTCGCTGGCGGTGGGGCCTATTGGCAGGGGGTGGCTCAGGAACGGGATGCCGTGCCGCTCCTGGGCCAGAGTGGCGGCGCCCAGACCGTAGAGTTCCGATACCACGATGTTTAGTGCCGCGCTGCCGGCCAGCCGGATACCGTCCAGTGAGTCGCCGGTGGTGAAGAAGCTGTTCACCGCCAGACCGAGCCGTTCCAGGAGATGGCGCACCCCTTCCAGGTTCCCCCGCCAGAACGGGTCGGCGTAGGGAGCGATCCCCCAGAGGTTGACCTTCAGCTGCTCCTTCTCCGGCGCCTTCTCCACGAAATCCCGGAACAGGGCCTGAAGCACCAGGTCGTACCCCCAGTAGGAGTTTCCCCGGAAACCGCCGGTCTCGGCGCCGATGATGGCCGCCCCTTGAGAGCTGAACCCGGCCACCACGCTCTTGATGTCGTCCCCTATTATCTCGGGGACACAGCCGGTGAGAACGACGAAGAGTTCCCCATCCATGACCTTCAGGGTGGAAGCTACCTGCTCCCGGAGCCGCTCGTCGCCGCCGAAAACTACCTCATGCTCCTGGATGTTGGAGCTGGGGGTGGTCAGCGCCCCGCAGTAACCACCAACCTGGAGGCCGCTGCCGCCGTTCTGAGTCCAGGCAAAGTTGCCGGCACAGCCGGATGCGGAGTGGAGGATCGGGATGGCCCCAGGGATGGCGGTGACCGTGGCCGCCGCACCTCCCAGAGCGCAGAGATAACGGGACCGTTCGATGAAATGCTCACTCATTGGGTAGCGCCTCCACGGCTGTTGATGTAACTGAAAGGGGGTGCTTCATACCACGTATCAGAGTAGGGGAGCCGGAGGTTCTCCGCCAGCCGCCGGTTGTAACTGGGGTTCTTCAGTTGCCGGGCCAGCCGCCGGGCCAGGTCGTAGGCTCCCCGGTAGCCGATATAGGCCAGGCCGGTGTTGTAGATGACATGGGTCGCTATCCCCAGCTTGGCCGCGGTGGCGTTGCCGTTGGCGTGACCGAGGAAGAGATCCGGCTTGATCCGTTTCAGAAGGTTCGCCTCCTCGAAAGGCTGGACATTGGCGATATCGATGGGGTAATCCTCCTGGGCGCTGGCCGCCAGCTTGTCGTACTCCCCTTGGGCGAACTCGTCGTGGTGGAAGGAGCGGATGCCGGTGACCCTGAACCCCAGCTCCTCCAGGAGACGGGCCGTGGCCAGGGCGCGGAACTCGCCGGCGCTGACAAAGACCGTCTTGCCGGCAAAGAGGGGGCGAAACTCGGCCAGGGCCGCCTGCAGTTGCTCCTCCTCATGGCGGATGAGCGCCTCCGCCTGCGCCTCCTGGCCAAAATGACGGGCGACATCCCGCAGCCAGAGCCCACTGTTCTCGATGCCGATGGGCATATGCTTCAGGAGGTACGGCACCCCGAAGCGCTCTTCCAGATAGGTGAGGAAGTAGTCGTCGTGGGTCGGGCAGGTGCTCACCGACAGGGCCGCCTGGGTCGCCGTCACCATCCCCGCCGGGTGGGCGAAGACCGGGAAGACGTTGACCTCCAGCCCCAGGGAAGTCAGGAGCCGCGTCAGCTCCAGCTCATCCACCCGCCCCATGGACGAGACGTTCATCAGGTTCACCGTCCGGGGGAGCCGCTCCAGCCCCTGGTAGGGGGTGAGGCCCGGTTCGCCCTCCCCTGTTACCGTCTCTTGCGCCCCATTGCTCTCCAGCAGCGTCCGGCCGATGGAGTGATAGACCGCATCGTAGGCTGTGGCCCAGATCTTGGTCTTGAACCCCTCACAGTGGACCGGCAGGAGTTTCGCCTTCACCCGGGGCTGAAGCTGCTTCACCACGTTGTCGATGTCGTCGCCGATGATCCCGGGGACGCAGCCGGAGACCACGGAGATGCTGAACGGCTTATACCGTTCATCCGCCTCGATGATCGCCTGTTCCAGCTTCTCTTCACCGCCGCCGATGACGTCGGTCTCGTTGAGCGCCGTGGAGAGCCAGATCCCGTCCTTCACCGCTCCCCACCGGACGTTGCCGCCGAAGCGGACATTGGCGTTCTGGGAGTGGGTGCAGGTGCCGCAGCCGATGGCGCTGTGCATCAGGACCACGTTGTCGGGTAGGGTGTTGAGCATGGCCAGGGCCGGCAGGAGCAGGCAGATGGAGCCTTGGGTAAAACCCCGCTCCCCGTCGTCCACGAGACACGACTTCTTCCCCTTCCCCCCCAGGTCGCAGATGCTCCCGCCGTGGGCGATGCATGCCTTCAGCCGCTCTTCGCGCTTGGGGGCCGATTTCAGATCGATGTAACTCATAGTTTCTCCTTGTCTCCTTAATTGCGCCACCGCAACAGCCTCTTTTCCACCCGTTCGGTTCCCCAGGTTAGCGTCGTCACCACGATGCCGATGAAGATGATCCCCACGATGACCCGCTGGTAGTCGGCGAAGTCGGCGAAATTCTTGACGTACCAGCCGATACCCGAATTGGCGCCGATCAGCTCGGCCGCCGCCAGGAGCACGAAGGAGAAGAGGAGCCCCAGGGTGGAGCCGGTGCAGATGGAGGGCATGGCGCCCGGGAGGATGACCCGCCAGAGCAGGGTCCGCTCCTTCAGGTTGAGCACCCGGGCCGAGTCCAGGAGCCCCTTGGGGATGTCGAAGACCCCGTTGACGGTATTGATGAAGATCGGCCAGAAGGCCCCGATGAAGATGATGAAGATGGAGGCGCTCCGGAAACTGGGAAGGAGTGCGATGGCGTAGGGAATATAGACGATGGGGGGGATCGGCCCCATCACCTTGGTGAAGGGGTTGACGGCGTGAAAGAGCCGCGACCGCCACCCCACCAGCAGCCCCAGCGGCAGCGCGGTTCCCAGCGCCAGGGAAAAGCCGCTCGCCAGCAGGATGAGCGAGTTGATCAGCCCCTTGAGCATATCCGGCAGTTCCGTCACGAACATCCTCAACACCGACTCGGGGTTGGGAAAGAGCATCTTGTCCAGGAGTCCGAAGCGGGCCGTGGCCAGCTGCCAGAAAAGGAGTACCAGGAAGACGATGCTCGCCACATCACGAGCCCCCTGGCGGGTCGCAGCGCTCTGCGCCAGACGACTCCGCAACAGCGCTGTCAACTCCACGATGATGACCAGGACGAGAAGATAGCGGGGAGTCCCCCCTGCCGACGGCCAGAGCAGCGCCGCCAGCAGGGTAACGAACAGAAGTGTCTGGAGATTGAGGAGATAGTTCTTCATTACCGAAATTCCTTTTAAATTCGCCTATCTTTGCATGAGTAAAATAGGTGACTTTCTTTGCGTCTTTGCGTCTCTGCGTGAGAAAGCCGTTAATGCGCCTTGATATGCAGTTCGCCGTCACCGCTCTTGAACTCTTTCTCCAGGTTCCTCCAGAGCTTCTCCTTGGGTTCCCGCTTCTCCAGGGATGCCAGGGCGCTGGCATAGAGCCTGGTATTGATCCGACCGTCGATGGAATCGGTGGAGGTGATATAGTCGGCCTTCTTCATGAACTCCCAGAACTGGAGTACTGACTGCTTGTGGGGATCGGGACTGACCAGCAGGTGCCCGCCATAGATGTCCTTGAGCAGGTCGGCCTTGTCGATCTGGACATACTTGGCCACCACGTCCACGGTGCCATTTTTGTCGGTGAGGTAATACTGGTACGCTTTCAAGAGCGCCGTCAGGAAATGCTCCAGGTCGGCCCGGCGATCCCGTGTGGTGGAGGTAAGCGCCACCTGACGGCAACAGGTATGCCCCTTGATGACGTCTCCCGAATATTTGACCACCACGAGCCCCTGCTTCTCGGCCAAGGTGAAGTAGGGAACCCAGACCAGACCGGCATCCAGAGTCCCCTTCTTCACCGCTTCCATGACTGCGGCCGGCGAATCGAACTCCTTGATGGTCATCTCTTTTTTCCAATCGACCCCCGCATCGTGGAGTGCGGCCCGAAAGACCACGTCGCCGGTGGCCAGGCGGACCGCACCGATGGTAGACCCCCGAAAGTTCTTGAGATCCTTGAACCTTTCAGCCTTCTCCGGCTTGGCGATGAGGCCGTGCCCTTCTCCCATCTGGCCGCCGAAGATAGTGAAATCAGCCCCCTTGGCAATGAAGGCCAGGGGCGCCGAGGTGCCGAAGGAGCCTACGTCCAGCTTCCCCGCCTTGACGGCGGTGAGCCCCTCCCCGGAATTGGTGAAGCGGACCAGCTCCACGTCCAGCCCTTCCTGCTGGAAGAACCCTTTCTCCTTGGCCACGAAATAGAGCAGGTGCCCGGAAGTGGGGAGATAGCCGGCCTTCAGTTTCGCCGGTTCAGAGGCGTGAGCGGAGCCCACCAGGGAGAGCGTCATCAGCAGCAGTGCGCATAGTCGTTTCATGGTCGTCTCCTCGTCAGTTGTTCTTCTTGTAGAAGGCCAGCATCTCCTGGTAGGTCTTGTCCTTGGGACTCTTCTTGATGACCGAATCCAGCGCCTGCTTGTAGATGTCGATGTTGATATGCTTGTCGATGGGGTAATCGTTGGGGACGTAGCCGGCGTCGAGAATATGCTGCCAGAACTCCAGGATCCCCTTCCTGAGCGGATCAGGATTGGACTCCGCCACCTTTTTCACGTAGGTCTCGTTGCGGATGATCTCCTCGTCGATCTTCAGGGACTTGGTATAGATCGCCACCGTCTCGTTTTCGTTAGTCTTGTAGAACTTGTAGGCCCGGATCAGGGCCGCCAGGAAGCGGCGGTAGGTCTCCTTGTCGGCGTTCACCTTGGCCGTGGGGGCCACGATCCGGCAGCAGGTGTACTTGGGGTAGAACTCCTCGATGTAGTGGGCCACCTTGAGCCCCTGATTCTTCTCCGCCAGGGAGAAGTGAGGTGGCCAGACCAGGCCGGCGTCCACCGCCCCCTTCTTCACCGCTTCCACCACCGCCGCGGCCGAGCCGAACTCCACGAAAGTGACCTCCTTCTTGTAGTCGATGCCGGCCCTCTTCAGCGCCCCCTTGAAGACCACGTCGCCGGTGGAGAGTTTGACCAGGCCGATCTTCTTCCCCTTGTAGACCTTGAGGTCATGACCGGAGAGTTCTGCCAGCCGCTCGGGGCGGGTGATGATCGCCTGGCCGCCGATCATGATCCCGCCGATGAAGGTGAAGTCGCTCCCCTTGGAGATGAAGAGGAGCGGCGCCGTGGTGCCGAAGGTCCCCACATCCAGCTTCTCCGCCTTGAGCGCCGCCATCCCCTCGGCAGCGCTGCCGAACTGGAAGAGCTCCACGTCGACCCCTTCCTCCTTGAAATACCCCTTGTCCCGGGCCACGAAGTAGAGGCCGTGGGCCGGTTCGGGGATATAGCCGACCCGCAGTTTCGGCAGGTCGGCGGCTAGGGCCACAGTGGCCAAAAGCGACAACAACAGGACAAACGTTACGATTCGTTGCATACAATGATTCCTCCTCTGGTGTGGTTACTTCGGGTTCTTGTTCTTGGGACAGCAGTCGGGAACGCAGACGGCCCGGGCGGAGAGCTCTTGTAACAGCTTGTCATCCGGTGAGTCCTCCAGCAGACGGTCCAGGGCGTCGCAGTAGATCTCTTCATACACATGGTTCGCCAGGAAGTCGGCCGGCATGGCTGGAGACTGAAGAGCCAGCCGTTTCCAGAGCCGTTCCAGGCGGTAATACTCCGGCGAGGGGTCGAACCGGGTGATGGGCTGATCCGCTCCGCTCTGTCCGAGGGGCAGGATATCCGGCTGTTGCCGGCTGCTCCCATAGGCGCGGATCAGGGCCGCCGTCAGCCGGGTGACGGTCTCTTTCTCCGTTGCCGGCCCGGTTGCAGGGATGAAGACCACGGTTCCGGAGAGATCCAGCTGCTGCTGCACCCTGCTGTCCAGTTCGGCCAGCGGCCCGGTGGCCGTGAGGAGCCCCCCGCCGGCCACGAACCGGAACCCCCTACCTTGGGCTATGGCCCGAAGTCCCTCCCCCACGAGGAACGCCCCGGCGTCGATGTTCCCCTGTTCCAGCGCCGCCAGGCCGCCTTGGCTATCGCCGAACCGGACCAGTGCCACCTTCAGTCCCTCCTGGGCGAAATGTCCTTTAAGTTGTGCGATCCGGCAGAGAGCGCTCCCCAGGTTGTCCAGATACCCCAGACGAAAGAGTCTCTCCTGGTCAGCGGAACCCGGCGCCGCGCCGGTGAGGAGCAGCGTGGCCATGAGAACGGTGGTGACGAGCAGTCGGATCATATCCCCTCTCCCACCGAAGCGACGGTCTCCCCGGCCTCCAGCTCGGAGAGGATGTTTTCATGGAGCAGGGTCACCAGCCGGTCCCGCAGCACGAGGAACGGCTCCTTGAGATAGAGCTCCTGACGGACCCGGGGCCGGGGGAGCTCCACGGTAAAGACACCGCGGATGGCGCCGGGGTTGAGCCCCAGCACCACGACCCGGCTGGCCAGGAGGATCGCCTCCTCCACGTCGTGGGTGACGAAAAAGACCGTCTTGCGCTCTCCCGCATTCTGCTGCCAGAGGGTGAGCAGCAGGTCCTGGAGCCGAGCTCTAGTGATGGCGTCCAGCGCCCCGAACGGCTCGTCCATGAGGAGCACCGGCGCATTGATGGAGAAGGCCCGGGCGATGGCGACCCGCTGGCGCATTCCGCCGGAGAGCTGTCCCGGGAGCTTGTCCACTGCGGAGCCGAGCCCCACCATCTCCAAATACCCCTGGGCGATCTCCCGGTACTCGCTCTTCTTCTTACCCGGAAAAGCCTGCTCCAGGGCCAGGACGATGTTCTGTCCGGTGGTCATCCAGGGGAAGAGAGAGTAATCTTGGAAGACCACCCCCCGATCCAGCCCCGGACCGGTGATGGGAGTGCTGTCCAGAGTGATGCCGCCGGATGTCGGCAGGTCGAGCCCCGCCAGTAGCCGCAGCAGGGTGCTCTTGCCGCATCCCGATGGCCCCAGGAGACAGATGAACTCCCCGGCCTCGGCGGTGAAGGTGACATCCCGCAGCACTTCGTGGCTGCCGTAGGCGTAGGAGACGTTGTTGATGGCGATTTCATGCATGGAAAGTCCCGTTTATTTCAAATAGAGAAAACGCTTGGAGCGCCGGAGCGTGCTGAGAGCCTCATCGATGGGGCCGGTCAGCGGAAAGGCCCGGATTCGGCGAAAGAGCAGAACGTCGATGGCGCCGCCGCCGATCTGGGCCGCGATCACCGCCTTACAGTCGCTGATCAGATCGGCGCTCCGCTCCAGCAGGGCATCGTCATGCTGTTGCCCGGAGCAGGCGGGAGCGTTCGCCCGCTCCTCCAGGAATTCAGCCGCATCATCGGTAACCCGGTAGATCCGGAACCGCTCAGCCCTGCCGAAGTGCAGGTTGACGGTAACTCCGTCACTGCTGGCTACCGCCACTCGAATGTCCATCGGCTCCTCCTTGTGAACAAAAAAAAGAGGCTACGAGGTTGCCCCATGAGGGGTAACTCCGTAGCCTCCAGTTTTTCTGGTCAGCTTTTCGGTTCTGATCGTACTACGCGTAATTTTTGGCGATCCTACAGGGGGAAGGGCTGAATGTCAAGCACTAAAATATATTGTCCATACTTCCTATAGAATATGGAAAACCAACTATCGTCTCTGCGTCACGATAAAATAGCCGGCTTCGACAGCATGATACCAAATCTATACCGTTCGACTATTTTTGTTATCAGTGTAACGTTAAAATGAGCGCCTCACCACATTTTTCTTGACTGCAACGAGTTATTTTAGGATACAGGATGAAAAATCGAATGATCAAGAATTCCGGTAACCGTGCCGGCAGATGCCTGGCATCGGCATTTCATCCAAACATTATCAGCGGCGGGGAGGTCATCATGAATCGTTGGATCACTGTAGTCATGCTAATCGCGGGGCTCATGGCGGGAACTGCAACTGCGGCAGACATGACCGTTGAGTCGCCAAAATCCTGCGACATCTGCGGTATGAATCGTCAGACCTTTGCACGGAGTCGTACGGTCATCCTCTATGAAGACGGCAGCTCTTTGGGCTTCTGCAGCATCAACTGCACCGCTGCAGAGCTCAGGAAGAACGGTTACAAGCTGGTCAAATCGCTCATGGTTGCTGACCAGACAACTTCGGAACTGACAGACGCAAGAACCGCGACTTGGGTCATGGGCGGCAACTTGCCCGGGGTCATGACCTCCCAGGCCAAATGGGCGTTTACAAAAGCGGATGCCGCCAGGCAGTTTGTGACACAGCACGGTGGACGAATCGTCACCTTCGACGAGGCCATGAAGGCCGCCTACGAAGAAGCAGGCAAGAGTACGGGGCACGACCACAGCATGCATATGGGCCCCGGTGCGAACATGGTGTTTAACCCGGCTTTTGGCGACGACATCTACCACACCCACCCGGCTGACATGTGGATGGTCAACTATAAATTCATGCATATGGGGATGAACGGGCTGAAAGATGGCTCTACCTCGCAGTCACTGGAGGCAGTGAGCCCGCCCACCGGAAAACCCCGCTATATGATGACCCCCACCGACATGACCATGGATATGCAGATGCTCATGATCATGTACGGTGTTACCGACCGCGTAACCGTCATGGGGATGGGAAACTACGTCGCGAACAGCATGAACATGGTGATGAACATGAACAATGGCATGGGGAACATGACTCAGGCGCCCATGCGTACGAGCGGTTTTGCCGATACGGAGTTGAGAGGTATCTATAAAATCAGTGAATCGTTCAATGGGAGTCTCGGAATAACTCTTCCCACAGGGGATATCCGGCAGGAAATCGAGATGATGGGGATGAAGTTTCGTGCACCCTATGACATGCAGCTCGGATCAGGGACCTTTGACCTGAAACCGGCCCTTACCTACTCCGCCGTCAGCGGTGATGTACTCTGGAACTGGGGCGGTCAGGCTGGTTACACCTATCACCTTGGACGTAATGACGCCGGTTACAGCCTTGGGGACAGCCTCAAGCTTAACAGCTGGTTGCAGCGAGCATTGGGTCCGGCCGCCACCTGGGTCCGGTTCTCCTATACCAACACCGCCAGGATCAGCGGACGTGACAGCGAAATCGCTCGATCCCTGGTCATGGCCTCGTCCCCTGACGCCGATCCAAACAACTACGGCGGAGACCTGTTCAACGCCTTCATCGGCGCCAGCTATACGAAAGGTGCGTTCAGTGCCGGTATCGAGGCAGGGGTGCCACTTTATCAGTATGTCAACGGGCTGCAGATGGCAAACACGTGGAATCTTACGGCGGCCGTTCAGGTCATGTTCTAGCGGTTGCCCCACGCAAGCCTTGCCGTAGGTTCACGAACTAAACTGAATGTTAAACGTGCAAGAGCGGAAACAACCGCTCGTCACCCTGTTCAAGGAGGAACTTTTTATGAACTTCACTTCACTGGGACGGTATCTGCTGATCGCAGTCGCCGCAACCGGGTTCAGCGCCTGCGGCGGTTCAGGGGGCTCAGGCACCTCACCGACAGCGACAGTTACCGGGACAGTATTCGCCGGCCCAGCAAGCGGTGCAAAGGTCAAGGTCAAATCCGTATTCGAGAACTTCAGCACCACGACTACCGTGCCGACGGACGGCACTGGTTCATTTACCATCAACCTTCCCGCAACGGTACTCGCCCATGATCTGATTTTCGAAACCAGCGGCGGGACCTTTCCCGACGAAGCGACGGCACCATCAAACATGGTGGTACTGGGCACACTAAAGGCATATGTCCCCGCCAATACACTCACCCCAGGGTCTCAAGTCACTATTGATCCTGCCAGCACCATCGTTCAGAAACTGGTAACTGAAGGGGGGAAAAACTTTGCCGTTGCCCAACGATATTACCGCGACGCCTTCGGCTACGCCCCTGACATCTCGGTTAAGCCGGTATTCGCCAACGCATCCACCGCATCAAGCAGCAGCCAGCGTCTCGCCGGTCTCAGGGCAGCGGCATTCAGCCAGTTGACGAAAGATCTCTACAATGATTCGGCCAGGCAATTTGACCTGATCCAGTACCTGGCCGACGACCTTTCCGACGGCACTCTTGACGGCAAGAAGGGAAACATCCCCATCCCCCCCCTCCCCTCGGATATCGGTAACAGGCTCGGCCAGGCATTCATAAACTTTGCCGGAGGGGCGAACAACAGATGCAAGTTCGCTCCAGCCCCCCCCTTTGGCAAAGTGGCGGTAACACCATCCTATCGACTGGAGTATGCCACAGGGCCCACCGGAGATGTCGCCGGGAAAACCGCCTTCCAGCTCAAAATCACCAACCGAAGTGACGGAAGCCCGGCAACCGGGCTGGCTTCGGGCATCGTCCTCAATCCGCTCATGGTGATGACCTCCATGAGTAGCGGAACAAACTGGCCCAACCAGGTGACGGAGAGCGGGACTCCGGGAACATACGACGCCGTCACATGGTACAGCATGGCAACCACAGACATGAGCATGTACTGGAAACTGAGTGTGAAGATCGGGACGGAAACCGCTCTCTTCTATCCGACTATCGTACCAGCGAGCAACGGTGTAACCGTTCGGAACACATTCAAATACAGCGGAGACAAGAGCAGCGCCACCGCACTCCGGAGCTACTCCGTCTGGAGGGACAGCCTGGCTGCCGGGACCGCCGGGACCTACGACCTCACCCTCTTCCTCTCTACCACCGACGCAGGCAACAGCCTGCCGGTTACGGCGGGAACCCAGTTTGGCGTCAATCCGCTGACCATCACTTCGGTAACGCTTCAGGCATCCGGTGATGGCATAACCTGGACCACCCTGACACCCGTTGATGCCACTCCCGGCAGATACAAAGCCACCGGACTGGCCAACCTGAACGGCAAGATCTACGTGAAGCTGACGCTAAACGGCGCAGTTTATACCCAGGATGGGAATCCGGCGGCAACTGCGGGGAGTATCGCGACCGACACCTCTGTGCGGCTATTCGTCGTTACCGAGACGGCCCCCGTTGCCGCTCTCACCGTCACGACCAGTTCTCTTCCCGACGCCCTGGTGGGGACGTTCTACAGCCAGACGTTGACTGCTTCAGGCGGTACCCCCCCTTACCAATGGACAACCATGGGGGGCGATCCCTTACCTTCGGGCCTCACTCTGAACCAAGGCACCGGAGTTCTCTCAGGCACACCGACTGCTTCGGGGATGGCCTCCATCGTCTTCATGATCACCGACGCCAACCAGGCAACCATGGTCCATAAACTGCTCGCCATCACCGTAAAACCCGCGGCAACGCTCCCGGGCAAGGCTGTCTACGACACCCTCTGCACTGTCTGCCACAAACTTGGCAGTTATGACCCCGACGGAAGCGCCCCGAACCTTTCGGCCAAGGGAGGAGTTGCTACTTCCAAATTCCCGCAAGGAGGTGTCGCCGGGCACAACGGGATAACCCTTTCTGTCCAGCAGATTCTCAATGTGGCAACATTTCTCAACAGCAACTGACGGTGCTACAGTAATCGCTATCCTCTAAAACAGCTGAACCCGCCGCTATTTCCCATCACCCAGTCGGAATGGAAAGAGCGTCGGGTTCAATAAAGATACCTGCTCTCCTCTCCTGTAAGAATTTCATCGTACTATTAGGCTACCGCCAACTTTTGCATATCGATGGGCCAGCGGCCGTACTCCCGGGCGGCAGCCATCAGGGCGTGAATGTTCTCCGGCGGGGTGTTGATGGGGAGGGCGCACCCCATGCCGAGGATGAACCCTTTCGGATTCCCGGCTCCCTTTGCCAGACACTCCCGAACATTGGCCCGGACATCTTCCGTCGTCCCCAGGACCATGACGCTGGTGGGGCGGATGTTCCCCAGGAGCGCCACCCGCTCCCCCACCGCACTCCTCGCCTCAGCCAGATCCACCTCGTCATCAAGACTCAGGACCGAGGCGCCCGTATCCGCCATATCCTCCCAGATCCGGGCGGTGTTGCCGCAGATATGGAGGGATGGGTTCGTCCCGGCCAGGCTTCCCACCGTGGTGACCACCTCCTTCAGGTACGGCAGGGCAAACTCCCGGAAGAGCTTGGGGCTGATGAGGGTGCCCGAGGCGGTGGGCTCCGCCAGGCCGATCCGCACCCCCACGCCGATGGCGGCGCGGCTGAAAGCGATGACGCTCTCCGTGACCAACCGTAGCAGACGGTGTACGAACTCGGGATTTTTCCGGAGATCGCGAAGAAAGAACTCGGTCCCGCGGAGATTGCATGCCACGGTGAAAGGGGCCGATGTGGTCAGTGATACCGGAACCTGGTCGCCGATCTCCCTGAGCACGATGCCGGCCGCCTCCAGGAAGAGCGGTAGCCGACCGTCCCGTTCCGGATCAGGAACCCGCATCCGTTCCAGCTCCCCCGGCTCCTTGATGGCATACTCGGCAACATGGGCGGTATTGTCGGTAAAGGTCAGCCGGCTTCCCATGGCCTCGGCAATGCCGGTGAGCCCCGGCCCGGTGTTCACCAGGTCCATGCCGTACCGCTGCCACGCGGCGATCTGCCCCCGGGCCATGAGCCTGGCCGACTGCTGGTACTCCCCCACGGTGACCCCGATGACCCGGGCCGCGTAGTCGCTCATGAGCAGATTGACCGGAATCCGGTCATAGGGTTGACCGGTGAGAGCCGCCAGAGTCCGTTCCCGCGATGTCATGGTTTCCCACTCTGTTTTTTTCACAATTCACCTTTCACTCTTCACTCTTCACTTTTTTTATAGATGGCGGCCACCGCCCGGCGGCGATAGTAGTGGCTGATCCGCCGGAGCCCAAAGGGGCGCAGCAGCTGGTCCAGCTCCGTATGGGTGTAGGTCTTGGCGCAACCGGGGCACTTGAAGTAGTGGGAACAGCCGGCACCGCAGACGCTCCCCTCCCGGGGACAGCGGACCTCCATGAGGAGGTAGCCGCCGGGACGGAGGTTGCGCACCGCGTTGGCCACATAGCGGCGCTGCTCCTCATACCCGGGGATGATGTTGAAGACGTAGGTGGAGACCACCAGGTCCACATTCAGCCGGCAGATAGCAAGCTGCTCCGTATCCATGAGTCCGGCCAGCCGCTGGACCGCCGGGCAGGGGATGAGCGCCGCCACCTGTTCCGGCAGGTCGGCGGCGTAGACCGTGAACCCCTGCCCGGCCAGATAGAGGGCGTTGCGCATGGTCCCGGTGCCATAGTCCAGAACCCTGGTGGCGCCGCTCTTCCGGAAGAAGTTGGCGTAACGGCGGATGCTGACGGCGGTTTGCGGCATAGATCCTCCTCTCCTGCTCAGAACCCCATGGCTTTCATGAATATCCGGTCGAAGTCGCTCCGACCGGTCAGCTCCACCCGGGCCACAAGGGGGGTCAGCAGTTCCAGCTCCACCCGGAGCCGGTGGCTGAGGAGGAGCAGCTCTCCCCCCGACTGGGAGGTGTTACCAAGGAAGGAGACCTTCCCCCGGCACTCGGGTGGCAGGAGCCCCAGGATCAGCAGGCTCTCCTCCCGGAGGTGGAAGCCGAAGGAGCCGGCGATGTAGACCCGATCGACACCGGCCGCGGTTACCCCCCGCTCGTCCAGGAGGATGTCGATCCCGGCCCGGATGGCCCCCTTGGCCAGCTGCACCTGGCGCAGGTCCTTCTGACTCAACGAGATTCTTTCGGAAATGCGGAACAGGGTCGTGCCGTTTACTTTTTCGATCCGGCGCCCCAGCGGCTCGGGGAGCCGCTCCGCCGGGGTGAATTTGCCGCTGGCGCCGACGACTCCGCAGCTGACCAGCTCCGCCACCAGGTCCATGAGCCCGCTGCCACAGATCCCGGTGGCCTCGACCCCACCGATGACGTCGAGCTCCACCTCCCCCTCGGCGGTGATCCGGACCCCTTCGATGGCCCCGGCGGCGGCCCGCATCCCGTGAGAGATGTTCATCCCCTCGAAGGCCGGTCCGGCGGCGGTGGAGGTGGCTGCCAGGTGTCCGTCGCGGGCCAGGATCATCTCGCCGTTGGTGCCGATATCGATGAACAGGGTGGTTCCGGAGAGTTCTGTCAGCTCCGCCGCCAGGATGCCGGCGGTGATGTCGGCCCCTACGTAGGCGGAGATGACCGGCGGCAGATAGACGACCCCCCTCTCCGCAATGGCCAGCCCCAGGGCGGCCGCCTCAAGGTGCTCCCCCCCGGTAAGGGTCGGGGTAAACGGATATTTGCCCAACGGTGCGGGATCGACTCCGGCGGCCAGATGGAGCATGCAGCTGTTGCCGCTGAAGACCGCCTCGTAGATCCACGAGCGGCTGACCCCGGCGGTGGCGGCAAGCCCGGCAATGAGCCGGTTCAGCTCCGCTATCAGCTCGCCCTGCAGCCGGGCCAGCCCCCCCGGTTCGGCGCAGAACCTGATTCGCGAGAGGACATCCTGGGCATGGAGGCTCTGGGGGTTGAGGGCCGAATCCGAGGCCAGCTCCTTACCGCTCACCAGATCTACCAGGGCGACGACGAGGGTGGTGGTGCCGATATCCACGACGACCCCGCAGATGTCCGACGCACTGTCCCCCCGTTCCACCGTCAGGAGACGTTCCCCGGCATACACATAGGTCTGGCAGCTCTCCGGCATGAACCGTTTGCTGATCCAGGGGGAGAGCGCGACGCTTCGCCGCTTCTCTCCCGAGGTGACGATCTGGAGACCGCACTCGCGTCGCACCGGGATCGTGACCGTGACATCCCCCTGCACCAGGGCGTGGCAGGCGAGGAGCCAGCCAGCCTCCTCCCGCTCCGGCGGGAGACGGGAGTCTGGCGGGATGGTCAGGCGATCGAAATACTCCGGCGCCACCTGGACGGCGCACTTGCCGCAGTGGCCGGCGCCGTTGCAGGGGGCCTCGATGAGCAGGCCGGCCAGCCGGGCCGCGGCCAGGAGCGTGCTCCCGGGTGGCACCTGGATCTCGATCTGATCAGGCCGGAAAGTTACGCGGCTCACGGGGTCCCCTTCACGCTGTCGGTCATGGCGCGGATAGTCTCCAGGCTGGACGCGGTGCTGAGTCCGCAGGCCGGAGAGATGATGTTGATGCCGTCCCTGATGAGCCCCTGGGTGTGACGCGCCACTTTCTCCGCCTCGCCCCGCTCCAGCATGAAGGTGCTGACATTCCCCATGGTGATGAGAGACGGGAACTCCTCCTTGAGAAGCTTCAGGTTCACCAGGGCATCGGTGCTGATGGCATCGGAGCGAAGCGCCGGCAGGGAGTGCTTCACCGACTGGAGCTTGCCGCAGATATGGACGATCACCGGAGCGCCGAACCCGTGGATGCCGTCGATGACCCGGTTGAGGTAGCGGACCGCATACTCCTCAAACATCTTCGGCCCCAGGATCTCGCCGGTGGCGGTGGGGTCGCCGATGGAGATCAGGGTGACGCCGTGGTTGATCAGTTCCCCGGCATAGGCGATGAGGAGGTCGCTCACGTACTCCAGCACCCGGTGGGAGTTTTCCGGCTCCTTGCGCAGCTCCTTCAGGAAGGTGACCGGATCGATGATGGAGGCGGCGGTGCTGATCGGACCGGTCAGGTTGCCGATGAGCGGGGTGTCGGGGTGCTGGGCCGCCACACGCCACCCGGCCTGGATCACCTCGCCGATCCGGCCGCTCTTGAGCATCTCGGGGATCTGCCGGTAGACCACCTGGGAGGCGGATGAAAAGAGCTCCCGTTCGATCTTCGGTTCGCAGGCCAGGGTACCGAAGTTGATCTCGCTCCCCAGGACCTCGGCCTCCACGGTCATGCAGAAAGGGACGCCGATGTTCTCGAAGCCGGTCTCCTGGTGGATATCGCCGGCCAGGGCCGCCATGAGACCCCCCTCGTGGTGGGCTGCGGGGAGAAGATTGCCGCTCCGGTTCATCACCTCCACGATGGCGGCGTTCATCATCCCGCCGGTGCAGATGACCGGCGGCCGGTCGACCCCCTGGTGATTGAGGACCCGGAGCAGACGTTCCTTGGGACTGAGACTCATATAAACCTCCTATCAATAATTAACAGGGATATACAGGATGATCAGGAGGAAAAATTAGACGTCGTTTTTGCCGTAATCCTGCCCATCCTGTTCATCCTGTTTTTCCTGTTTATCCCTGTAAAGATGCCTGCAGTTTTTCCGGATCCACCGGCCAGCCGATCTCGGTGACGGCGTCCATCATGGCCCGGATGTTGGCAAAAGGGGTCTCCGTGGGGAGGCTGCACCCGGAGGCGACGATGTACCCTCCGGGTGAATCCCACGCCTCGGCGACGCCGGCGAACACGGCCCGCCGGACCTGCTCCGGCGTCCCCTGGAGCATGATCTCCGACGGATGTACATTCCCCATGAGCCGGGCCCGGTGGCCCACGGTCAGCTTCGCCCCGGTCAGACTCGCCTCGTTGTCGATGCTGAGGCACTCCGCTCCGGCCTCCACCATCGGCTCCCAGATTTTGGCGCTCTTGCCGCAGATGTGAAGGGTGACGCTCTTTCCCCGTCGGTGGAGATAGTCGATGAGCCGCGCAAGGTAGGGGAGCGAGAACTCCCGGAAGAGCCGCGGGCTGATGACGGTGGAGGACGACATGGGATCGGTGAGGCTGGGAGTTGCCCCGGTAGCGATAATCGCCTCACAGTAGCGAAGGGCCGCCTCCAGGGCTACCTCGCAGAGCCGGTGCACCGCTTCCGGATTTTTGAGGGTCAGCCGGACCAAGGTCTCGGCCCCGATGAGGAACGAGGCGGTGGTGAAGGGGCAGGTGACCGCCCCGGTAACCGGTACCTCGCTCCCCACGGCATCCACCACCCGCCGCATCGCCTCCAGGTGGGCAGGAAGGTTGCCGTCGGCAAGGGGATTCAACGGCGTGAGCCGCCCGATCTCGTCCACCATGGTGATGGCCGGCGAATCCAGGTAGGCGGTCTCGTCCCCGGGATAGTGGACCGTTGCCCCCATGGCCTCGGCCATCTGGTAGAGGTCGGTAAAGACCCGGATCACGTCATAGCCGAAGGAGCGGTAGGCGGCGATCTGGGCCCGGGCGATGAGCGGACCGTTGCCGCGGAAGTCCGAGACCCTGGCGCCGATGAGTCGCGCCGAACCGTTGCCGATGATCGGCACACAGGGGAGCCGGTCGATGGCCTCTCCCCGGCCATAGGCGGCAAACCGCTGGAGAGGAGTAAACGAAGTTTAACTCATGGGCTCCCCTGCCCTGTCGACAATTCTGCGGTCATCCGTTGCTCCTCCTGGTGGCAGAACGTGAAAAAGGCCGGGGAACCCTTCACGAAGAAAGGTTCAATCCCGGCCTCCAGTTGTCTGGTCAGCACGTCTTGAGTCGGCAATCTAGCAAACCACAAAATAGTAGTCAAGAATATAATCTACATTATCCACTCTTTTTATAGCATATCAGGAGTTTTGCTCGGCTTCACTCACGGGAAGAGCCATGAACAAGCAGAAGGAAGTGTGGTCCGCTTGTTGCGAAAACAGCATATTCGGTGAAGTCGATGGGATCCGAAAAATTGATGTCATTTACAGAACTAATTCTTTGCAGTGGAGCAATAGTAAAGTATGTTGTCGGCAGACAAGGCATGCCTCTGGAGATATTAATCCGAATCGGGTGGCGGCTTGGTGGCGGCAACTTGTCAGGATGGTAAGATCACGATGCGCAACATTCCCCTGCCCGAGCGCCAACTGCACCGTCAGACGCCTTCGGGCGAATATCGGCTGGACGCCACTGGCAGTTCGATCTTGAATATGCAGACCCCGCTGGTCAATGGCACGTCACCCCCCGGCACAAGGGCGAGACAGCATAAAACCCTAACGTCAACAACAGGACTGGAGGAAACGACATTGTCATCAAAGAGTGGATGTACCGGAGAGTGGATGTATCGAACAGCTCTTCGTCAGGCTTATTATAACCAACTGCTGGCGCTGCTGCTGGCGCTCTCACTGATCACTCCCAGCGGGGCGTTCGCCGCAACGGTTTATCTTTCGCCAGCGCTCGGCTCCTTTCAGGCTGCCTACGCTGGGGCTAACTCCAATGACGTCTTCAGGTCCCGGCCCATGACCTACTTTGAGGGGTGGCTCCTGAATCGTAACATCAACCTGACCCTGCAGGGGGGATATGATCAGCTCTCCGGTACCGTCACCGGTTTCACTGCAATCAACGGGCCCTTGACCGTCAGGCTCGGCAGCGTCGTCGTAGGAAATCTCATCATCGGGGGGAGTAACGCATCGGTGCTGGTCCCGAACGTGGTAGGTCAGGCACTGACGACAGCCCAAGCGTCCATCCTGGCCGCCGGAGCCATGGTCGGGGCCGTCACTCCCCAGTACAGCGCCACTGTCCCCAAGGATGCAGTCATCAGTCAGAACCCAGTCGCCGGGACGTACGTCGTCTCCGGTTCAGGCGTCGATCTGGTCGTCTCCTTGGGGGCTGCCGTGATGGTCTCCGTTCCCAATTTCGTAGGCCAAACACAAACTGCAGCAACGTCCGCTATCACGACGGCAGGGCTGACAGTGGGAACGATTACTGCTCAACGTAGTGACACTGTTCCCGGCGGTACAATCATCAGCCAGAGTCCATTATCCGGGGCATCTGTCACATCAGGAACGGTTGTTACCCTGATCGTCTCCTCCGGACCTGCTGGCGGGAGTGTTACTCTGCTTGTTTACATGGAAGGCACCGATCTTGAATCAGGATCTGGCGCTGCGGCAACTAAAAATATCAATGAGATGCTGAACGTCACCCTCCCTGCAAACGTGAAAGTCGTTCTGGCAACCGGGGCCGCCGCCAAGATTGACCCCAATGGACCCGTTACCGACTGGACCAAGCTTAGATACTACTCGATCAACAACAAGACACTTAAAATGGAAAAACCTGACACCATTGCCGACATGGGCGATCCTGCTGTTTTGACCGATTTTATCAAATGGGGGCAAGATAATTTTACTGCGGATCGCTACGTCCTGATTTTTTGGGACCACGGTGGCGGTGCGCTTGGCGGCTTCGGTGGGAATGAAAGCAAAACCTATCCCACTTCAGTTGCCAAAAGCATGTCCGTACAGCAACTCAGAACGGCCGTTGCTACTGCCGTCGGAAGAAAATTCGAACTGATTGGATTTGACGCCTGTTTAATGGCTACCGTGGAAGTAGCGGATGCATTTAAAGATGTCAGTAAGTATCTTGTGGCGTCACAGGACATAGAGCCGGGCGCAGGTTGGGATTGGACGGCATTCCTGAAATATCTGGCAAGCTCACCATCGGCAGGTGGTGGCGAGATAGGCAAGGCTATTGCCGACAGCTACAAAATTAAAATGCTGGGAGAGTCAAAGCAAACCGCTTTTACGTTATCCGTGCTCGACCTTTCCAAGGTCGCCACTATATACACTGCTCTGGACGAATTCTCTCAATGGCAGCTCTCCCTTATGAATACAAAGGTTGTTCCTGATCAGTTAACTGCCTGGTTTGACCTGGCCACAGCCCGCTCCGGTGCATTGGACTTTAATACCTCCGGGTTCAATGCGGCTGATAACCTTGAACCTGTCGATATCCAGGGTTTAATATCCCAGTACCCGTTTGATCCTGCCAATAACACAAAAACAAAAGCTCTATTAAGTTCCATCAAAGATGCAGTTTATTACAAAGTGTGGAGTGATAACCGGATTGACGCCACAGGAATGAATATTATGTTTCCCTCTGTGGCTGTCTGGGACAACACGCGGATTACCAATTACAGCAACATGACTTTTGTAAAATCATATCAGGATCTGGTTACGTCCTACAGCAACTTCGCCCGTAGCGCTTCTTTCCCGGCATTCACCATTGCAGCACCAGCGCCGAATCCCGATGATGCCAACACATTTACCGCGGAGGTAACGGTTACCGATAATATACCGATGAGATACGAACAGGCGTATATCGCTCAGACATGGCTATCAACAGATGGTGCAACCATTCTCGAGGGGCTGCAACCACTCCTCCCCGTACCGCCAGTTATCTACTTAAATCCGCTGACTTACAGTTGGACGGGCAAGTGGATTTGTTTAGGGAATACTGAGGCTGATGCGGTTGCTGTAGCCATGATTGCTACCCGTAATCTGAGGAGTATGCCGGACGGCACGAGCAGGGAGATTCTTACCTACAAAATACCCATTTACCTTAATAATACAAACGCTACCTACTTCATCGAAAATGACCTTTCTAAAGCCGAGAGCGATGCCACGAAGTATACGCATCTGGGATATCAGGACAGCAACACCCTTTTTAATCAAGCATACCCATTTTATGCTCTCGGAAAAGATGAAATCGTGAATACCAGGGCTCTCTCAATAACAGCAGAAGAACCCCTTGGATCATGGGTTGTTCTTTCAAATGTATCTTTAAAAGTAGGAGCTTTAGGTCAGAATGGTCTCAAGCTTTTCAGTAAACAAATTGTCAGAAGTGAAGCTAATTTAAGGTTTTTGCTGTATGACCTTCGTTGGAAACCGTACTATTCCGATAAGTTTTAGCAATGCTTCACATCTGGTACATATAAATAAAAGCAGTGGTTTTGCCATTGAAGATATTGATTGCGAATCGTAATTTGGGGTAATATTTGTAAGCGATCACAAAGAGGGGTGACGGCATCCTATTTACTAATGTCACTACCAGTCACATATTCTACCTTCGCCTTCAGCACATGGGCCTCTCCCAGCAGAGCCTGATACTCTCTGCGCAGTTCAGAGAGGGCCACCAGCCCTTCAACTAGCGAGATGAAATCGAGCTTGCCATGTTTATACTGTTCGAGGCGGCTCCCATGGGCCACCTCTCCCATTAGAATGAGAGAGGTTCGATACCGGCGCGCCCTCTGGTAGAGACTTTCCAGCGAAATCCTGACGACGGAGATTAATGCGGTGGCCTCCACTTCAAGAGAGTCGGTCCCGTGCAGCTCTTCGCCGGGAGTGGCCGGGGAATCAGGGCGGACCAGCTGCTGGAACAGCGCCAGGAAACGGCGGGACTTGTACGATTCGATCAGCTCCTTGGGGTCAAAGCCGGGCGAATACTCCTGCAGCGCCTCAAGACGGGGCACCGGCTCCTCTACTCCCCTCCCGGTGAGTACGTTGAGTCGTATAGAGAAGATCCTTTCCCGCTTCTCCAGGAGGAGCAGCGTCTCTGACAGCCTCTCCCATTCCAGCTGTCCCTTCAACAGCCCGGCCTGATCCAGTTTGCCCGTTGCATACTGCGCCGTGGAGAGCTCAACCATCTGCCTCAGGAGTTCCATCCCCCGCCTCCCCTCTTCGATCTGGCTCCTGGCCGAAGAGACCTCAGCATAGGTCATCCGTATCTCCGAACGGAGCTCTCCATACGCTTCTTCCTTGAAGTCGTCGGCATCAGGATCACTGTCCCCGGGATATGAGACGGCTTCGTGAATCCCGCTGAACTCAGCGATCCTGTCGGGATCCACCCCCTTGGCGATCCGGATTCTTTCGCCGACCTCATGAATTGACGGTTTCCCTGCAACGGCAGCCTCGAAGAAATATCCGGCGCTCAGCGGCAGGTCGGCTGAATTTCCCATGGCGGGAGCCAGCAGCATGAAGGCGGCGATCAGCCAGAGCATCCGTTTCAGCAGATAATAGGTCATGGTCGAGGCACCCGTAACATCAGTTAAACAGTTCTGGAGAGTAGGGATATCTGCCGTAGCTGCGCGCCGCGGCCATCAGGGCGTGAACATTTTCCGGCGGCGTCTTGATGGGGAGTTCGCATCCCAGGGCCAGCATGAACCCCTTGGGGGAATCATGCCCCTTTTTCAGGCAGCTCTTGACGTCGAGCCGCACCGTTTCCGCTGTCCCGCGATACATGGATTCCGCTGGGTTGACGTTGCCGATCAGCAGCAGCTGCGAACCGACCTGACGTTTGGCCTCGGTCAGGTCGATGGCGTTGTCCAGACTCAACCCCCCGGCCCCGGTTTCGGCCATGTCAGCGAGGATCTTTTTCGTGTCGCCGCAGATATGGAGGACCGGCGGCCGGGTAAATTCGCGGATGCCGGCGATCAGCTGCTTCAGGTACGGCAGCGAGAATTTCCGGAATAGCGCCGGGCTGATGAGACTCCCCGACGAAACCGGATCTACGATGACGATCCCTGCGCCCCGCTTGGCCACCTCCTTAAGAAAGGGAAGCGTGCTCCTGACGCAGAGATCCAGAAGTTCATGAACGAACTCCGGCCGAAGGTACAAGTCTTTCATGAGCGCCTCGGCTCCCCTGAGGCTGTAGGCGGCGGACAAGGGACCTCCAATGACGAACCCTATGGGAACTTCGTGACCAACTTTCTCCGTCACCAGATCCAGAGCATCCAGAAAGAGCGGAAATCTTCCGGCCTTCAGGGGATCGGGGATGGGGAAGGCCGCCAGATCGGTTGTATTCGCCAAGGCAAACTCCTCCACAAAAGGCGTTCCATTCTCGGGAAATCCCAATTTCGAACCAAGAGCTTCAGCCACCCCGGCATGTCCCGGTCCCAGGCCGATAAAATCATGACGGTAGGTCTCATAGGCTGCCAGATGAGCAGCCGCCATCTTTACCGGGCAATTGTGGTACTCGGCGACGGTATAACCGGCAATTTGAGCGGCATGGTCGCCCAAATTGGGATTGCAAGGGATTCGGTCATAGGATTCACCGGTCATGAAGTGTGATGAAGCTAGAGACTTGGAAGTACGGGAATGGGTGGGATTGGGCGCTGTTCGGTGGGATTTGATCGTGGTTTAAGGAGGTTATGAGGTATTTTGAAATTTTTTCCGGTGCCACCTAAATACCAGAAATTTAGGGCGACATTTGGCAGTTGAAGTTTTGAAGCACGACATTTGGAAGTAGTTCGATCTGCGATTACACCCTCTCTGAAGCCCCTGACTGGCCACTTATACCACACCCAGGCTCTACCCTTCCATTACCTTTTTGATGTTCAGCAGTTTGCTTTTTAGATCCTCCAGTAGGGTCTTGTTGGCGTAGTTGTCCAGGAGCTCCACCAGTTCGGCGATCTCCGGCCGGATGGGGGTGCACTGTTGCGTCTGGACCATGCGACCTGCCGCAGATTCAAGCACTTGTCCGGCACTCGTCCCCACTTCCCCCCGCCTCATCTCCCCTTCGCCCGTTGCTAACCAAGCAAGATCTACGTTGCCTGCCTTTGCTATTATCACAAGAGTGTCGAGTGGGGGCGACGTCTTGCCCTTCAAATAACTACGAAGAGTGCCTTCTGATAATCCGCATTTTTCTGCGAACGATAGATTCGACTGGCCAACCATCACGGATTTTAGGCGGTGGGTGAACAGGCCGGAGTTCATATTCTAACTCCTGCGTAAACTCCGACGTGACGAATCTGCGCCGGAGTTATATAAATATCTGATTTTTATAGTGTTTTGTACGTTATCGTAGAATATTAACATAGCATGACTCCTGCACGTATTTTTCTGTTGCAAATCGTATTTTTCTACGCTATATTCCTTCCATCGAAACAAACATTCAGCGGTAAAAACTTTGCCCCCTTTACCCTGTGGAAAAACCTGTGGAAAGGAGGGGGTAACGGATCAAAAAGGAGACAGTTATGGACAGTCGGAAAATGGGAACCAGCCGGCATCTTCCGGGGAATCAAACGGCCATAGGTCCCGAGGATCGTAACGGTCAAAAGCCGTCATTATGTTCACCATCATTGACCGGTGATTTTCATGGGACTCAAGTGGCGGACCGTACGGGGGCAGATGACAATATTGCCGATCCAGTCGAGCACGCCAGAGCTCTACAAAGATGCAAGCGTGGTGCAGTAGCAATATCTCGGTATCGGGACGCGGTTGAAGCCGGCGTGTTCGCTGGGCGCGACTTAAGCCGTCATATGTGGCGATCTCTCCCCTGGCATCTCCAAGCCAGGTCAACCACTCTGCGTAGGTTCTGGTTTTCAGTCCACCAAGGAGTCGCGACTGTTGCCCTGCGTCAAGTTCAGCGATCAGCTCGTCGGCTCGGTCTGACGCGAATCGCGGATACCACGAGATTTCTTTGGGAAAACTGTCGCTGGTATGTCTGTTTTTGCTCATTTTCGCGACTCCTTTGCAAATAATCAAGCGAACCAACTGTCCTCTTTAATCCCTTGGAAAACTCACAGGAAAGGAGGGGGCAAAACAGGGCCGAAAAGGGCCGGGAGGAGACCATGAAAGACAGTTTTTGGGCGCGCCACAAGCCTGCCCGTCGCACTAAATGCAATAGAGACCGGGCTATTATTGAACTGCTGACACTGATTCTTCAAGAGCAGCGGAAACTAGCCTCTTTAATTCAGCTAGCCGCCCGATAGCTTCAGGGATATAGAATTCAATCGGTGGGTTTTGTTCTATGGCCTGATCAGCAGTAGCTCCTTGGTCAACAAGTAGTTCACAGCTTTTTTTCCATGACCTATGAGCATAGGTTCGGACCAGATCAGTAAAAAGGTAATCATTCAATTCTTCAGTAGTCATAACCACTCCTTTTTTGAGGTTACCATCATGATGTCACCAAACCATATCCGAGGCGAACTGATGAAGCGTGGCGTGGTCCTTTGCCACGAGGCGAAGAAGCTTGGGGTGTCGCCGACCACCTTCAATAACGTTATCCGGAGCTATACCGTCAGCGTGGACGTTCAGGAACATATCGCCAAGCTACTGGGCATGAACCCTATAGACGTGTTCGGTGATAGGTATCGGCCGGAGCGGTCCCGCTCACGACGGGCACTTATTAAAGCTGAAATGTTTGCCTGAAAATACCACGTCGGACGGGGGGCTGCAATGGCTAAGAATGCTAAAAAAATCGTCACCGACCCGGATCAAATGAGCCTGTTTGACCTCTTAAAACAGGAACAGGCCGAACAAAAAGAGGCTACCCCCGGTAAGCGGTGCGTTTCCGCCCAGCTCAACTTTGCCGCCAGGAAGTCGCTGAAACAGGCGCCCAAATCCCGCGAAACCATCGCCGACGAGATGAGCTTTATGACCGGGCAAGAGGTAACGATCCACATGATCAATTCGTGGGCCGCGGAGAGTCACCCCCACCGGCTCCCCGCCGAGATGGTGCCGGCCTTTGTGGAGGCGACCGGCTGCGATGCGGTGCTGATGGTCCTCAATGACGCGCTCAGCAAGCATGTGCTTCCCGGGGCCGACGCCTTGCGCTCCGAGATCCAGAAGCTGGATGAAGAGTCAAAGCGACTGGCCAAGGAGAAGCAGAAGCGGCTGCTCTTCCTGAAAGAGCTGGTCGGGCAAGAGTCATGAAAGAGTGGTATTCCGCCACCGAGGCCGCCAAGTTGCCAGGATTGCCCGACAGCGAGACTGGCGTCCAGCGCAAGGCCAAGCGCGACGCCGCCAACGGCTCACCCTGGCAGGAACGGAACCGGGCGGGGAAGGGGGGCGGCAAGGAGTACCACTGGCGGTCATTGCCCACGGCGACCCAAAGGCACCTGATCGAGCAAGAGGCGGCGGAAAACACTCCAGCCTCATGCGCACTACCAGTGGACCACCCGGTAATCAAAGCAGCACAGAATCTGCCGGCGCCTTCAACTCCGCTCAAGGAGTCCCAGGCGCTGACCAAGCGGCAGACCAGCGTGGCCGAGGCCCGGCTCTGGATGGTGAAACAGATCGAGAACCGCACCCACGGTGAGCGCGTGCAGGCAGCAATAGACGCGATTGTCGAGAAGATTGGCAACGGCACAGCGCCCTACGCTTCACTATCCGTCATCGCCAATGCCCGCCACGGCGCCACCCGGACACTTACGGCATCCACCTTGATGAAGTGGTGGTCGACTTGGCAGCGGACCAAGGATCTGCACGCCCTGGCCCCCCAGGATAACGACGCCAAGCGGGTAGATAAAGAGCTGGAGATCCGGGAATGGCTAAAAGAGTACAAGCCGGGAACCCGGTCAACAGCGGTGGCTCCCCTCCCCTCTCAGGTCCCGGCCTGGCTGCCGTGGTTTCTGGATGCCTACCGCAAGCCGTCAAAGCCGAGTATCCGCGATTGCCGCCGGGCTCTGCGCGACGGGATGCCCGAAGATATCGCCCTACCCAGCTATGACCAGTTGGTGCGAGTGTGCGCCACGATGCCGGAAACACTGCGGGAAAAAGGGCGGATGACCGGCGCGGAATACAAGTCGCTCCTGGGGTTTGCCCGACGCGACGCCAACGATGAAGACCCCTTCACTGCCGGTCAGATCGACGGGCACAGCTTCAAGGCGTATGTGGCTCGCCCCGCCACCGGGGCACACTTTCACCCGGAAGTATGCAGTATCTTGTGTCTGTCCAGCCGGTTCTTGACCGGGGTGGCGTGGGGGGTGGCGGAATCGGCGCAGACTGTGGCCGACACGTACCGTGACGCCTGCCGACTAGGGGTATTCAGCTCTGTTGAGGCCGACCGCGGTTCGGGCAACATGGCGAAGGTGAACCTTGACCCGCTGTATGGCCGGTTTGCCCTGGTGGGCACCGAACTGCTGGTGGAAGAGCGGGGAGGCAACCCCCAGGGGCATGGCCGAATCGAACGGGCCAACCAGAGCATCTGGATTCGGGCGGCGCGGACGCTCCCTACCTATACCGGTAAAGACATGGATAAGGTGGAGCGAAAGAAGGTTTACACCCGCCTGGAACGGGATTTAAAGCAGGTGCAAAAGGCCGGGCAATTGGGCTTAGTACCCGCGACATCAAAACTGTTGATGACGGCCGAGGAGTTCACGCTCTTCCTGCGAAAGTGGCAGTTTGAGTATAACTTTCTGACGCCGCACAGTGAATTGGGCAAGATCTCCGCACCGGAGCCCCGGCTCCCCTATCCGGACGCATGGCAGGAACTGCGGGAGACGTTGTTCCAGGGGGAAGACGCAGCTTCGGGGTGGTGGTCGAAGATGCCGGAATTAACGGCGCGCCTGTGTAGTCACCAAGGCCCGACAGTGCGGCGCAACATGACCCCGGCGGAGGCTCTTGCCGCGCGGATCACCGCCGGGTGGCGGCCGGTGATGCCGGGAGAAGGATTGCTTGACCACCTGTTTATGCCGCACGAGCCGGTCAATGTCCGCCGGGAAGAGATCTTGCTGTTCGGCAACCGCTACCATGCGTATGAGTTGAAGCATCACCACGGCGAAGAGATGATCGCCGCCTACGACCGGGATGATCCGCAGCATATCTGGGTGATGGATAAAGAGGACAAGCTGATTTGCAAGGCTACCTGGAACGGGAACAGTCGAGCGCTGCGTCCGGTATCAGTCAGAGAGCAGGCCGATGAAAAACGGGCCAAGACCCAGATCAAGAATAAGCAAAAGCAGATCGACATGATCACCGCCGAGACGAAGGGCGCTCTAGTGATCGACCATGGCCCGGAGATCCGGGCGTTGCGAGATCAGGCCGTCATCGATCTGGCAGAGTACGCCGCACAACTCCATACCGACAGTATCCGCCACCAGGCGGAGCGGGCGGAGCTGGAAACCCTGGCGCGTGGTGAGACCGAAGATACCGCCGTTACCTACGTGGGATACGACCAGACTCCCCCCACCCGATTCATGGTGCCGGCGGAGGAGCAGGACCGCTATCACCTTTGCCGGGCGCTGGAGCGCCGGGTGGAGGCCGGAGACGAGTTGACCGAGGCTGCTGCAACCTGGGCCGTCAACTTTGCCCGGACCACGACGTACCGGGCTTTCCGGGGGATGGAGGATGATTTCGGCGGGGAATCGCTGGATATCACGGGAGAATGGGAACGGCTGGCGTTGCAAATGTGAAGAGTGAAGGGTGAAAAGAGCAAAAAAAGCCCGGTGGCAGCCGGGCTTCATCCCCCCGAAAGGGGACACGAGAAGGAGAATGCAGCATGTCACACAACAGCAGCACTGTCAACGGCAGCCGTACGGTTGCCCCTTTGGCCAACGTGGGGCTTGCCACCCGCGCCATGGAGCTGGCCATGAACCGGCCGCTCCACCTTCCCGGATTGGTCGTATTCTCCGGACCTTCGGGTTATGGCAAGAGCATGTCGGCCGCCTTTGTAGCCAACAAATTCAAGGCGGTCTACATCGAATGCAAGTCCACCTGGAACCGACGGGCGGTGCTGGAAGAGATCGCCAAGCGGATGCGGTTGCCCCTGGACGGGACGCTCTATCAGTTGGCCGATGCCATCACCGGCGAACTGGCTCTTTCGGGGCGGCCGTTGATCGTGGATGAGATGGATTATCTGGTGGACAAGTCCGCGGTGGAGATCATCCGCGACCTGTATGAAGGGTCGAAAACGGCCATCCTGCTGATTGGTGAAGAGGAGATGCCCGGTAAACTGATGAAGTGGGACCGTTTCCACGGCCGGGTGCTGGAGTGGGTGCAGGCCAAGCCATCTGATATCGCGGACACGGGGCATCTGGCCCGTCTCTACTGCCCCGGTCTGGTGGTTGAGCCCGATCTGGTGGGGAAGGTTCACACCATCTCCGCCGGCAGTGCCCGGAGGATCTGCGTCATGCTGGAGAAGATCCGACAAGAGGCGCTGGGCCAGGGGCTGAAGAGCATAGGGCTGAAAAACCTCCCCAGCGGGTTCTTTGACAGCTTCTCCGGAGACGGGCTGGGGAGGAGCAAATGAGCCCTTTTAATCCGCTCAGGACAGGCCGCAAGCCGATCAACGAGGTTGCCGCCCTGGAGAACCGTCAGGCGGCGTGGGATGCCATCAGGACGCAAAAATCCGAGTTTTCAGTTCGTGATATCCGTGATGAGACGTTGCTCCGGGTGGATACCGTCCGGGATTACCTGACAGGGCTCACCAATGCCGGGTACCTGAGCAAAAATACGGAAAACCCGCGCGCTGTCCGGTACTCCTTGCGCAAGGATATCGGCCGTGAAGCGCCTCGGGTACGGACCGACGGCACGCCGGTGACTCAAGGGTGCAAGCGGGAACAGATGTGGGGCACCATCTGGATCATCAAGCAGTTCTCGGCCCACGATCTGGCGGTACAAGCCAGTACCGAGGAGTTCCCGGTGGAGATAAACGACGCCAAGGACTATTGCCGTAATCTGGCCGCCGCGGGCTACCTGATTATCCGGGGCGACAGCTATCTGGCCGTGGGCGGACGGTACACCGGACCCCTGTCGCCGATGGTGCAGCGGATGAGGCAGGTCTACGACCCCAACACCAAGACCGTGGTTTGGAAAGAGGAGGTCCATCATGGTTAGCCGGGATGCAACAGCGCTGCTGAGACAGAAATGCGCCGAAATGAGCCAGTCCAGGGTAGCAAAAGAGATTGGGGTATCGAGCACCACAGTCTCGCAGATCCTCAGTGGAAACTACGGCGCCGACCCCAGCCAGGTGTTGCAGCTGGTCGTTGAAACCTACGGTAGCCTGACAGTGGAATGCCCGGTAATCGGCGGGGCTATCCCGCTGGCCGAGTGCCGGGTGGAACGCGATTCGACCGACCGCGCCAACCACCAACGGGTGTTGTTCTTCCGGACCTGCCCGAGCTGCCCACAGAACCCGAAAGGGGGCAAGCCATGAATCTCTACGAAGTGACCGTGGAGTACCACATGGTGGTATGGGCAAAATCGGAGCCCGACGCGTGCGGGTTCGCCTGTAATGATGCCGAGGAGTATTGCGGGTATATAGACGCTGTCAAGTTGCCGTCTCAAGATGATCGGCCATACCCGGGGGAATGGCAAGGCTTGGTACCGCTTGGCGAAGCCCCGGAACGCTTCAAGGGACTCGCGGTGGAAGATATCTTGATCATGAAGAATGGCCCCTTGTCGGAGATCGACACTGCCGCCCCACCCTTCCCTTTTTCCGGAGGGGCCGTATGAAACCTGTATGCCCCAGATGCAACGGAGCGTTGAGCTCCAGGATCGACTACATCGGCGAAGGGGGAAGCCTCGGTTCGGTACAGACCGTGTTCTGCCTGGCATGTGGCTGGAGCATATCGCAACCCAACCCGGACGTAGTCTCGCTCTACCGGGATATTCCGCTGAAGCAGGTGAAGGGGTATGTGGCGGACACCCGATCCAAGGCGCGGGAGCGGTCCCCTCGCATACCGTTTGTCCGGAGCACACTCTGTGCCGTGGTCAGCTGTAGTCGTCTGCTGGGGTGGAAGAACCGTTCCGGCCTCTGCAAAATTTGCAACAACCTACGACTCAACTGGGAAGGAGGGAAAAGAATGACCCCTCCTCCCTTTATCCCGGCACCGGAGTTGCCTGGGCGACTGATCACCAATCCTGCCAGAAGTGGCGCACATTGGACAACCACGAAAGGAGTAATGCCATGTTCAAACGCCTGTTAAACCACCTGAAAATCCGTCGTGAAGACAATCGCATCCGCCGGTTTCTCCAAAATAAAGCCTACGGCCGGTTCTCCTTCTCCTGCCCCTTGGCACTAAGGAGGCACGCATGAAACCCGACCAGCAAGAACAGATAGCACTGGGGCGGGCAGCGTTTTACATCCAGGTGGCAATGACTGTGGCGGTTGTTGTCGGCTTCGCTACCGGTTGGGCGGCCCACCTGGTAGCGACTATGTGGTAGGGGCTCCCATACCGTTCATATGGGCGCTTGGCGTTAAGACTGCCGTGGGGCATGTAACATAAACCGACAGGAGAAAAAGATGGCAAGGAAAAGGATCGAGGGGACAACGCTGCAGAGCTGGGATGATGTGGATGCATGCCTGCAGGAGATCGGCCAGGCTGATCGTGAGCTGGCCATGCTGGAAGCTGCTCAAAACGAGGGTATAGACCAAATCAAGGCGCAGACCAAGGTA
Organism: uncultured Geobacter sp.; assembly: GCA_903857795.1. Taxonomy (GTDB): domain Bacteria; phylum Desulfobacterota; class Desulfuromonadia; order Geobacterales; family CAIOGM01; genus CAIOGM01. The sequence goes on along the minus strand of CAIOGM010000156.1, from coordinate 6,108 downwards.
TCGGCGCAACCACTTCATGACAAAAAGAGTGGACTGGAGCTGGCCGTCAAGGAGTACTGCGAAGCCAACCGAATGGAGTTCGCCAAGGTCAAAACTAAGGAACTGACATTTGGCTCTGTCGGGTTCCGCATCAGCACCAAAATCATGATCAAGCGGGTTGCCGAGACATTACAGGCCCTGAAAGATTTGGCTCTCACCAACTGCATCCGGACCAAAGAAGAGCCGGACAAGGAAGCCATGAAGAGCCTGACCGATGATCTGTTGGCGGAAGTTGGCGCAGGCCGTAAGGTCGAGAATGTCTTCGGTTACGAAGTGAAACTGGAAGAGCTTCGGGAGGCGGCATGAAGCGGAATGAGTACACGGCGCTCCTGGAAAATCACGACTGGTCGTACCAGATGAGCGACGACCCCAAGGCATACCAGCGGGGAAGAGAGGAGCGCGAGCGGCTGGTCGCGCTGGCGGAAGGCAACCCGGAGCTGGCGAAGTTGCTTCAACGATACCGCAGGTAGGAGGAGGCACCATGAATAAACGACTTATGGCTATGGCGGTTAGGGAGTTGGCAAAAGAGCTGCACGATGTTGACGCCAGCCGGCTCGACTGTGACGAAATTGTTCGTGACGCGGTTGAGGTTCTGATGGTTTTTGGGCGCGTGCTGGAGGGACAATCGGCGAATCGTGCGTTCGGATCGCCAGGTGACTACGGGTACGAAACCTCCATTGGCAAGGCGTTGGCGGCAAGGGAAGACGCCGATCAGCCAGCAGACGCAGGGCAGCGCGAGGATGCAGGCGAAGCCCCAGAGAAGCTACTTGTGCCCGGTATCAGCTTTATATCCGGCATCAGCCTCCGTGACCGCTTCGCCATGGCAGCGATGCAGGGTATTTTGGCAAGTGGCGGTATCTATCTCGGAGAGGAGTATGCCTTACGTGAAGGGGTCCCCGCAATCGCATGGTTTATAGCAGATGCCATGTTGGTAGAGAGAGGGGGCGCTGAGTAATGGAATGCCCGTTTTGTTGTGCCGATATTGACGTATCGGAAATAGAAATTACGGATAGCCCGTTGGGAGCTCAGCTGTACATGGAGTGTGGCTCCTGCATGACCGAATTTGAAGCAACCGTGATACCGGCTGATTTTGACTCAATCAACGAACAAAAGGAGAAAGAACAATGTCGTATTCACTGGATGTACCCTGTTACCCTTGTCTGAAAAAGGACAAGTGCACCGATCGGGCCTCTATTGCAGGGGCGCTATCTGGTATTCACCAGATGCCGCATGGTATTGGCCACCTTGGCTCAGGCAAGGTAGTCCTTGTGTGTAACAATTCTCTTCAGGTAGCTCCAGGGGAAACCGAGCAGGACCGCTGAACGTAGCGGGAATAGTGTGGCGAAACGAACTTTCCGGCGATATAGGAAAGTTCGTCATCGGTCGGTGGCGCGATCGGTCTGATGAGCAGCCGAGGTGAGGTAATGATGACGATTGAGATATTTGTCAGGTATAGAAGTTATGGCTACGTTGCCACATCTCCACTAATGCACAGTATGAAATCACGACATTGTTCTGGACCTCGCCAGGCTGCAGATGATTTAGCTAGCAAATGCTTTGGTATGGGTAACTATTCCCTACGGTGCCTAAAAGGTAAAGTTTACGTGGCATCAGGCAGTTTGTTTACATTCCCGAATTGACGCGTAATCGAGGTGAAATTAATGGGCAACATGAAAAAGCATTCTTCGTATAATGTACTTTCCTTTCGGGTTAACGATGAAGAGCTGATGTTTATTGATGGGGCTATATCACGAGGTGGCAGCAGGGCGGGTTTTCTTAAAGCTGCGGCGATCTTTTGGGCCAGTAGCCGAGTTTGCCCGAAATGCGGGGTAAGGGTTGCCCACGGCAACTGCGATGACTTGCGATGAGGCTATCACCTGGGGGGAGCGGTCCGCACTGATGGAATACCTTGGTGGCCTCTCCCGAGCCGAGGCGGAGCGGCGGGCAACCAAGATAATGGCCGGCACGGAAAACGAGCCAGAACAGCTAAAACTTTTGTGAAAGTATACGCCATGCGTACAAAACTACATGAAAACATGAATCCTACAGAGCTTGCCGCGGCCCGTCGCTCCCTGGGACTCAATCGGGCCGAGATGGCGCTCCAACTCGCCACTCCTTACCGGTCCTACCAAGATTGGGAACTCGGCCACCGACGGATTCCCGGTATCGTTCGGGTCGCAGTGGAACTGCTCCAGCATAAAGATCGGTGGGTGATGGCCGCCATCGCCGCCAAACACAGGGAGACGCCATGAAGATCAACCTCCGCCAAAAGAAAGTTATTCACACGCTGAAAGGTGCCTTAAAGCTGGATGACGATACCTACCGGGCCGTGTTGGCCGGCTACGGGGTCGCTTCTTCCGTGGAGCTGAGCTATTCCCTGGCAGAGAAGCTCATTGACGACCTGGCAGCCAAGGCACAGGCCGTTGGTGTGTGGGAGAAACGCCGGAAAGGCCAGACTCGCACATTGGCCGATGACGACCAGAGCCGCAAGATCCGGGCGCTCTGGTTGGAGTTACATCAGGAAGGGAAGGTCCGCGATCCCAGCGAAAAGGCGTTGGCCGGATACCTGTATCGGATGGAGAAGGTAAGTGCATTGCAATTCTGTTCAGCTGAGGTTAAGCGCAGCTTTACTGAGAAGTTAAAAAAGTGGTTGGCGAGGGAGGATAAAATATGACCAAAGAAGACTGGGTGCAGGTAGAGAAGGCGCTGTCAGGAGTGTACGGTTTTGCGAAGATAAAGGCAGATGGTCGTCTTGTTAGCTTTTCACGGGGTCTTATTGGTAAAAATAGACTGGTCATCGCAACATACATCGACGGTGTATTTGAATTCAAATGGGTACTACGGGAAGGGGCGCACCTTGAGCGGAGCTACCTTAAGCGTAGTGAGAAATTTTATTATACGGCTGCCGAGCGCGCAAAACTTAAGAAGCTTCCCAAAAAATATCAGAGCAAAATAGATAAGAAAATTGAACAGTTTTCACCCTTTTGGAACAGTGGCGCAGAGATTCGCCGACACTACCAGAAAACGTTTGCCAGCATTGAACTCGTAGAGGTGATTGGATGATCCTCCACTGCCCCTGCTGCCATGCACAGTTCAGCATCGAGGCTATTATCCAGGATGAGGCCGCCCGGGAACTGCTGAGCATGAAAGCCGACCTCCCACCGGCGACGTTCTCGTATCTGGCACTGTTTCGTTCAGAAAAGCGTGCCCTCTCCTGGGAGAGGGCGCTCCGGCTGGTACGGGAGGTGGTTGATATCGGGAAGGGCGACGCATGCGTCGCCCCTACGGGGTTGGATGCCGCGATGGCCGAGACGGTGGAGGCACTCCGGGGTAAAGGGGGCGCACCATTGAAGAATCATAACTACTTGAAGCGGGTACTGGAGACTGTCGGTCGGAGCCCGTCAGGCGGAGAACTGGTATGCCGGGATGCGAGTGTTCCTCGCCGGGATGCTCCGTTATCAAAAACAGCAGAGGCTCTCACGCGCCTGGAGAACTGGAAACATGGGTGACTGGGCACCAGGGACAACGCCACAGTGGGTGCGTGAGGAAGTATCGAACGGAGTCCAGGCATTGATTGTTCTGCGGTTGAGGAACCCGCCAGCAGCAGACACAATTGAGTTGACCATGGATGTTTGGCTGGCTGCGATTGCACACAAGGTGAGCATTGAACAGTTGGACGCTCCACGGATCAAGGAAGGTTTCAGGCGGTTTTTTGTTAAGGCGCGCGAATGGCCGGCACCGGCCCAGATAATCGAGTTGATGCCCCCACGGAAACCGTTACCGGCGATAACCCATGAGATCAGCGCCGAACAGCGACTATTGAATAAAGAGCGGTTGCGCAAACTAGCGGAGGGATTATGAAGCGATTTTACGAGGATGACCAGTGGGTTGACAGATACGCTGGGCGCGTACTTGTTGCCATAGGGGTGTTCATGCTGATCTTTGGCTGCTGGACTCAAGCAACTTACATGACCACATTGGCGATATTCTACCAGACAACCTGGATTTTCAGAGAATATCTGTAGCGTCACCGGAGGAGAATAACATGGAAGACTGGTTTGAAAGCCTGGCAGAATCCGACCTGCCCCCTGGAATGCGCCAAATAGCCGGGGTTGTGGGCATGGGGCCGACGTTGGCGCTCTGCCGGGCCTATCCCGGCATTCCCTTATCCCTCCCGATGTTTACTACTGCCGTAAGATGGGTATCTAATCCGGATACCGCTCACCGCATGAAAGACTTTCGGTTGATTGCTAAAGTGATCGGCCAAGAAAAGGCCATGGCATTGGCCGATTATTTCAATGGTACCGTTCTCTATGTTCCCAAGCTGGATGAAGTGTTGCGCAATCGAAAGCACGAGTTGATAAGAGAGGACCGGAAAAGAGGGATTCCTTATCGAGATATCGCCCTCAAATACAATATTTCAGATCGATGGGTACGCGAAATAGTCGATCATGTGCCGGATAAGCAACTGTCGTTTGAGCTGTAATAAAGTGAATCCCGTCACGACGTGACGTAGCATAAACCGAAGTATCCTTACCCTCGTGGCAATAGCCACGGGGGTTTTGCGTTATGATACCTGACGATCCGCGCCTGCATGCCGGAATCCAGAACCTGCTTCAGGAGTATGCCCGTTCGGTCCAGATCCATACCGACTGGCAAGAGTACTCCGAGAAGCAGTGCTTTGAGGCGGTGGAAGACGAGTTTCTGGAGTTCCGCAGGGCCGTGATGCTGAACGACGCTATTGGCCCCCACGGGATGGGGGCCGAGCCTCTCCAGTTAGCCGTCGTGGCGCTCAAGGCACACCTCTACTTTTCGCAACACCAAGGATGACCCATGCTTACCCCGGAACTGCAGCAGCTGATCACGCTCAACGCCCAGAAGTACAACCTGCCGGAGTGGCTTATCACCGGCGTCATCCTTACCGAGAGCGGCGGTGATCCGTGGGCGGTACGGTTTGAGGCACTCTTCCGTGCTCACTATGTTCCCGATAACTGCCAGACCTTTGGCGCCAGCCACGAGACCGAACGGACCACCCGGGCCTGCTCCTGGGGGTTGATGCAGATCATGGGTCAGGTGGCAAGGGAGCACGGGTTCAAGGGGGAATTCCTCTCGGAACTGTGTGCACCGGCCACGGGAATGGAGTACGGCTGCCGCCACCTGGCGCGCTTTCGCGACCGGTGTCTGGTCGGACTCGGCTGGTCCGGAGTCGCTGCCGCCTACAACGCCGGAACGCCGCACAAGAATGAGACGGGGAAGTTTCTCAATCAGCTTTATGTGGATAAGGTTATGAAGTTCCAACCGGGAGAGTAAATAAAAGTTCAACGTTCAATGTTCAACGTTCAGCGTTACAACCTTAAACTTTGAAGATTTAACGGCGTAACTGCCATACATCACAAGGAGATTCACCATGAAAAAGCTTAGCGCAGGTTTCGGATTCATCGTCCTCTATCTCATTCTCGTTACTTTTGCCCTGGGCGCTGACCTGGTACCGGTGGTGCCGCCCGTGGTCGCCCTTCCGGCGCCCACGGCCTCGTTCATCCTCTGGGCCAAGGAGAACCTTGCCGCGATCCTCGGGGTCTGCCTGGCCCTCTCCGAGTTGATGGGCGCTTCGCCCTGGTTCAAGGGGAACGGCCTCATAGACTCGGTCACCAAGAGCCTCAAGTTTCTCATGCAGAGACAGAACGTCTGATGGCGGCCGGGATCATCGGAGCGGTCACGGCGCTGCTGGGACTGCTCAGTATCTGTCTTGAAGCGTGGGTCAAGGCCGCCCCCCAGCGGAGCGAGGAGAGTCTGCATGAAGAAGCTGACGACCATATCCAGGAGGAGCGGCGGGCGCTGGCCGGCAACGATAGCCCCGGCGTTGATGCTGTTGTTGCTGATCAGCATGACCGGGTGCGCCTCGCACTCGGTGGTAATCCCCGGCGGGGAGACGGTGACGGTGCAGAAGGCGACGCTGGACAATCTCTACTCGGACAACGAGGCGCTGCTGGCAGCACTGCGGTACTGCCGGAAGAGCAAATAAACAATTCAACGTTCAGCGTTACAACCTTGAACCGTGAACCCTGAACC
>CAIOGM010000155.1 GCA_903857795.1 uncultured Geobacter sp. | reverse complement strand
TGGAGCGGAATAGCGGCCATCGGCTCGGTCAGTTTCCGGCTCCAGAACTGGTTCCCCAGAGCGGTGAAGAGGAGCGGCGCGGTTTCTCCCGCAATGCGGGCAATGGAGAGGAGGACCCCGGTGATGATGCCGGCCCGCGCACTGACCAGGGTGACTTTGAGACTGGTCCGCCAGAAGGGGACCCCCAGGGCCAGAGATGCCTCGCGCAGGGTGCCGGGCACCATCTTCAACTGCTCTTCGGTGGTCCGGAGCACGATGGGGATCATGATCAGCGCCAGGGCCACGGCGCCGGCCAGAGCGGAGAACCCTTTCATGGGAACGACCAGCAGGGTGTAGGCCACCATGCCGGTAATGATGGAGGGGATACCCGCCAGAACATCGGCGCTGAAGCGAATGGCCGTGGCGAAGCGGGTTCCCCCGAATTCGGTAAGGTAGACCGCTCCCAGTATACCGACGGGGAGGCCGAAACAGGAAGCCAGGGCGATCATGAGGGCTGAACCGGCCAGACCGTTGGCCATGCCGCCGCCGCTTTCACCGGTGGGCTTGGGGATCTGGGTGAAGAAGTCCAGGCTCAGAGAGCTGGCGCCCATCTTGAGGATATGCACAAAGATAATCCCCAGGGGAGCCATGACGGCCAAGGCGGCTCCCACCATGAGAATGGTCATCAGGTGGTTGGTCAGGCGGCGTCTGAGTGCGTATGCTGTCATGCTCGCGCCCCCGTATCCCCGCGGGTGACGCTCCAGATGAGCAGTCGCGCCAGGGCGTTGATGATGAGCGTGACGACCAGCAGGATCAGGCCGACCTCCATAAGGGCCGAGGCATGGAGCTTGGAGGTGGTCTCGGCAAATTCATTGGCGATGACGCTGGGCATGGTGTAGCCTGGCGCCAACAGCGACAGAGAGATCTGCGGGGTGTTACCGATAACCATGGTCACCGCCATGGTCTCTCCGATAGCCCGCCCCAAGCCGAGAATCACCGCCCCGAGCACGCCGGAGCGGGCATAAGGGATGAGCGCTATGCGGACCATCTCCCAGCGGGTGGCCCCCAGGGCATAGGCCGCCTCTTTCTGGGAGACGGGAACCGCCTGCAGCACCTCTTTGGTAATGGAGGTAATAATAGGAATGATCATGATCATCAGGATGAAGACCGCCGCCATCATGCTGACCCCGTAAGGCGCCCCCTGGAAGAACGGGAGGAAGCCGAAATGGTCGATCAGCCACGGCTGGACGCTCTGTTGCAGCCACGGCGCCATGACGAGTACCCCCCAGAGGCCGTAAATGACACTGGGGATGGCCGCCAGCAGTTCGACCACCGGCGCGATGACACTCCCCACCCGGTGGGGGGCAATGTCGGTGATGAAGAGGGCGGCGCCGACGCTCAGGGGGGTGGCCAGGAGGATGGCCAGGAGGGAGGAGACCACCGAACCGTAAAGGAAATCCAGGGCGCCGAATTCGCCCTGAACGGCGTCCCATTCGCGACCGACGATGAACCGCCAGCCGAACTTCTGGATGGCCGGGAGACTTTCCTTGACCATCTCCAGGAGCATGATCAAGAGGATCAGGAGGATGCTTGCCGCCAGGACCATGATGATCCCCTTGAAGACGGCGTCACCTTTTATCAGTCGCGTGTCGGTCAGCGGTACAGCGGACGGTTCGCTCATGGCTTTTCCTTGAGACCTCCGAGGTTTCTCAAACCTCGGAGGTCTTACTATTCCTTCAGTATTTGATCTCTTTGATGGTTTTTTCCACCATCTTGCCGACGGTGTCGGGCAGCGGCGCGTAGAGGAGCGGGGCCGCCATCTTCTGGCCGTTGTGCAGGCTCCAGGTGAGGAATTCTGAAAGTTTCTTCCCCTTAACCTTGTCCTTCTGCTGCTCGTACACCAGGAGCCAGGTGAAGCCGACGATGGGGTAGGCTTCTTTGCCCGGCTGATTCACCAGGGAGATCCGGTAGTCGGCGGGCATATGTTTCACGGCCCCGGCGGCGGCCGCCGTGATCGACTTGATGGCCGGTTCGACAAAAGCCCCTTCCTGGTTCATGATCGTGCCGTAGGGGAGCTTGTTTTCGACGGCGTAAGCAAGTTCCACGTAGCCGAGAGAGTTCTCGGTGGTCTTGATCTGACCTGCGACCCCTTCGTTACCCTTGCCGCCCAGTCCCACCGGCCACTTGACCGAAGCCCCTTTGCCCACCTTGCCGGCCCACTCCTTGTTGATGCTGGAGAGGTAGTCGGTGAAGATACTGGTGGTGCCGCTCCCGTCGGAGCGATGCACGACGATGATCGGCTTGTCCGGGAGTTTGACCCCGGGGTTGTCGTCGGTGATCCGCGAGTCGTTCCATTTGGTGATTTTGCCCAGGTAGATATTGGCGACGTCTTCAGGCCGGAGTTTCAGTCCCTTGGGGGCGCCGGGGATGTTGTAGGTGACAACGACTGCCCCCATGACCGTGGGGATGTGGAGGAGCTTGCCCGGAGCCGCCTTCAGTTCCTCATCGGTGAGGAACTTATCGGAAGCGCCGAAATCCACGGTCTGGGCGGTGATCTGCTTGATCCCGCCGCCGCTGCCGATGGACTGATAGTTGAACTTCACCTCTTTGTCGATCTTGGCGTACTCGCTGAACCACTTGGAGTAGAGCGGGTAGGGGAAGGTGGCGCCGGCCCCGTTAATGAGGGTTTCGGCGGAGGCGAGGGTGGTCGTGGCGCACAGGCCGACGGCCAGAAGTGCTGCGAGTTTTTTGAACATGACAATTCTCCTTGTTATGTGGTGCTGCGTTAACTCCGTTTCAGTGAGAAGGAAAAGGCGCTCCCTTTTCCCGGCGTGCTCTCCACCCACACTGCGCCGCCGTGCAACTGCACGATATGCTTGACGATGGCCAGGCCGAGACCGTTTCCCCCATCTTCCCGGCTCCGCCCTTCGTCCACCCGGTAGAACCGCTCAAAAACCCGAGCCAGGCTCTGGGGAGGGATTCCCGGACCGTGATCCCGCACTGTCACCACCACCCGTTCCGGTTCCGCCACGGCGGAAACCTCCACCTGCCCGCCAGCCGTGGTGTACTTGATAGCGTTATCCAGGAGGTTGACAAAGACCTGTTCCAGGCGGCCGGGCTCGATGAGTACCGGCGGCAGCCCCTCGAAGCCGATCATGGTGACCGTGGCGCCCCGCTCCAGAGCCTTGGCGCCCAGGACGGTTACGGCCCGCCGTGCCGTGCCGGTCAGATCGAGGGATAGTAGGTCAAGGGTGAACTTATCTGACTCCAGTTCCGACAGGGTCAGCAGGTTGCCGATCAGTTCGGCCTGGCGCTCGCTATGGTTGCGGATGATTTCGATGAAGGCGACCGCCCGCTGCGGGTCCGAAGTCACCAGCCCGTCCAGCAGCGCCTCGGCATACCCCTTAATGACCGTAACCGGGGTCTTCAGCTCATGGGAGACATTGGCCACAAAGTCTTTGCGGATCTTCTCCAGCCGTTTCAGGTCACTGATGTCATGGAACACCGCCACTACCCCCAGTAGCTTCTGCTGGTCGATGAGGGGGACCCAATGGGTGAGGAGCACCCGCTCCCGGGCGCCGCCGTTGATCACGATCTCCCGCCGGTATTCGGCCCGTTCCCCGACCGCCAGACGGTATGATTCGTTCAAGTCCGGATGCCGGGCGATCTCGATCAGCGGCCGTCCGACCATGCTCCCGGTGATTCCGAACAGGTCACAGAAGGCCGGATTGACCAGAGTGATGGCGCCGGAGCCGTCGGTCACCATGAGCCCTTCCCCCATGCCGCGCAGAATGGCGTCCAGCCGCCCCTTCTCCCGCTCCAGTTTGTCCATCTGGGTTTCGATCCGGGCGGACATCTCGTTCATTACCGTGGCGACCTCGCTCAGTTCATCCGTGCCGCGCACCGGCAGCCGCCGCCGGAAGTTCCCCTGGCCGATCTCCAGGGCGCTCACGGCAATGAGCTGCAGGGGGCGAGACATGAGGCGGGAGAGGATATAACTGAAGAGGAGCGCCAGGATCAGGCCGGTGATGAGTCCTGCTCCGAGCAGCGTGTGCAGTTGCGCTTCAGCCTGGTTCACTGTCGCCAGCGGCAGGGCCAGGCGTACCACCGCCGGACCCGCCGGAGACCGGAACGAGCGTGCAACATAGAGCATGTCGGTCTTCAGAGTAGCCGAATACCGGAGCGCCCTTCCCGAACCGCCGGCAAAAGCGGCGCGAACCTCGGGGCGTTCCAGGTGGTTCTCCAGCTCTGTCAGGTGCTGCGACTCCACGTCAGAGTCACCCACGACCCACCCTTCCCGGTTGATCAAGGTCACCCGGGCCGAACCGGCCTGTCCCAGGGACGCGGCGATGCCCGGTGCATCCCGAGACAGATCCCGCACCCCGTTCTCCGCTACCAGCACGGCCAGTTTTGCCTCGGTGAGAAGTTCTCCCTGCACCACTGCCTCTTGGAAGGAGTTAAGGCGCTGCTCCAGGTAGAGATAGAGTCCTCCCCCCAGAACCAGGATCAACAGAAGATAGGAGCCGAGCAGTTTCCAGCGGAACGTAATGGTCATTCTTCCTCCATCTTGTAGCCAAAACCACGCACAGTCTTGATGTATTCACCACAGGGCCCCAGTTTGGTCCGGACCCGGGTGATGTGGGAGTCGACGGTGCGGCTGTCGGTGCCGGTATGGTGCCCCCAGACATGGCGCAGGAGATGGTCCCGGGTCAAAACCCGGCCCCGACTCTCGGCCAGGGCGCAGAGCAGCTTGTATTCAGTGGTGGTGAAGACCGCTTCCTCGCCCCCCACGGCCACCTGGCAGCGGCCGGTGTCAATGACGACCGGTCCCATGACGATGATCCGGTCGTCCTGCTCCTCGCGGTTTGAGCGGCGCAATGCGACCTTGATCCGGAGCAGGAGTTCCCGCAAGGAAAAGGGCTTGGTCACGTAATCGTCGGCCCCGACCTCGAAGCCGATGACCCGATCGATTTCCTCACTTTTGGCGGTCAGCATGATCACCGGAATGCCGTGAGTGCTCTTCTGCTTTTTGAGGAGCTTGCAGACCTCGACCCCGCTGATGATGGGGAGCATGATATCGAGGAGCACCAGATCGGGCAGTTCAGAGGAGATCAGTTCGTACCCGCTCTTGCCGTCGTGGGCAATCAGGACCTGGTACCCCTCCTTTTCCAGTTGAAAAGTCAAGAGGCCGGCCAAGTCTTTTTCATCTTCAATAACCGCAATTCTCATGATGACCCCACCGGCGCCAACCCCGGCAACTCTCCCTGATGCAACCAGAACGACTTATATCAGTTATTTGTTGAGATTGTGTGAATATTAAGCGCTGATTGTGTAAAATAACAATTTAATAAAACAAGTTTCTCTTCCGGGTTCCGACCCGCACCTGAGAATCAACAGGAAATTGGCTAAATCGGAGCTCGCCACAATCTTTTTGCCTGACCTCAACAGTACCGCAACCTGAAGGTGCCATTATATGCCAAAACCACAGGAGGCACGCCATGAGGAACAGTCCTACGCTCAAGACCACTGCACCGTCACCGCTTATCACCCAGGTTGCCGGCACGGCCTCGGCCATGCTCCGGAAGTTCGCTATCAGGCCGTACCTCCCCCCGGTCCGGCAACGGGAACGGGAAGTAGCCATTGTGTCGGGTTCCCGGCTTCCGGCCGCCCGCCTTTACCGCGAACGGGGTTACGGAAACCAGCCGACCATAGTAATCGGCGGCTTTGTTCCCGATGCCACCGAGGTGGTGGAGTTCCAGCGGCCACTCCTTACCCGGTACGGCGCCGTGTATTATCTTAACTATCCTCGGGATGGGTTCCATCTCCTGCTGTTCCAGGCCCAACTGGCCGATTTGATAGAGAGCCTCAACCTGCGGGGGGAACGGCCGGTGCTGTTTGGGGTCAGTTTTGGCGCTGGACTTGTGGCCGGTTTTCTGCGGGACGTTCTCCCGCGTGATGGACTGGCGATCCGCGGGGCGCTGTTCGTCAGCCCGGTGTTCTGCGCCGAAGATCTGGTCCGTCCCGCCAGCGAGCGCACTGGTGGCGTCAGGATGCTGGAAAGTAATCTCCGGCGGATTCTCGCGGCCCGCCATGCTGCTCCCGATGAGGTAGAGCGCCTGATCCAACGAGCACGACGCTGCTTTCAGGGACTGTTCGGCCATGGGGCGGAGCATCGTACTCTGGACTGGCGACACCTGGCCATCCGCAACAAGATCATGGCGGTCATTGATCAGACCCCGGTCCGGGGCGGATTTGAGCGGACCCTGGCTATTGAGGAGTTTCAGCAACCTGTTCACGACACCCCTCTTTTCAGCGGTCCGGTCCTGACGCTGCTCGCCGAGGCAGAGGAGAGTCTGCTCGTCCCCAATTCCCCGACCCTGGCGCTCTGTCGTGAGCCGCGGCAGTACCACCGGGTGTTCCCCGGCGGCCGCTGTCTGACCGTCACTTCCCGCCAGACCAACGACCCGGTGGTCCACGCCTCGCTCATCTTTCACCACCAGGCCTACAATCCGGTGATCACTGCCTGGTATCGGCGCTTTTCAGCGCCGAGCCTCATGGCGGAGAATTGAGTACCCGATGAGTATCCTGCGACAGTTTATCATGCCGGCATTGGCCCCGGCTTTCCGTGAAGGGGCGCGACTGGCGGTTCACCGGTTCGAGCAGCGGGATCCGGTCGCCGCCCAGCAGGAAACGTTTTCCTGTCTGCTACAGAGGGCTGCCGACACCCGGTTCGGGCGTGACCATAAATTTGCCTCCCTGGCCCGGCAACCCTTTGCCCGTGCCTGTGAGCTTTACCGCCGGATGGTCCCGATCCGCACCTACGCCGACTTTTGGCGTGACTATTTCAGAACTGGCTATGCCGACGATGGCGGAATGCCACGCCTGGTGCTGGATAACGTGACTTGGCCGGGCCGCATCCCGCTGTTTTGCGAGACCTCCGGCACCACGGCCCCCACCAAGTACATCCCCTTCACCCCGGAGATGTTCGCCGCCAATCGGCGGGCCGCCCGGGACCTTATCGCCCATTATCTGGCGGCGGTCCCGGATAGCCGTCTGTTCCAAGGTCGTTTTCTCTATCTTTCCGGGAGCACCGCCTTGACCAGCCTTGGTCCCGGAATCGACAGTGGTGACATGAGCGCCATCACGCTCCGGAATGCCCCGGCTTGGCTTCGCCCCTTCGTTGCACCGCCGCCGGAGGTGGCGTCTTTGCCGTGGGACGCCAAAATCGAGGCCCTGACGCAACTGCTCCTGAACGATCCGGAGATCTCCGGCATCTCCGGGGTTCCGCCCTGGATTCTGCTGCTCCTGGAACGGGTCCGGAAGCGGGGCGGAAAACCGCTCCATGTGCTCCTGCCAAACCTGGAGCTGATCGTCCATGGTGGAACAAGCATCCTCCCGTACCGTCGGGAGTTTGAGGCCCTCTTCGGTGACCGGTCCCCCCGATTTCTGGAGCTCCTTCCCTCATCGGAGGGTTTCATGGGGTTCCAGATCCCTGGTGAATCCGACATGCGCTTCACCCCTTGGTATGGAGTCTTCTTCGAGTTTGTCCCGTTCAGCTTTCTGGATGGCCAAGGAGGCGTGCCCGCTGACGCTCCGACCCTGACCCTGGAAGAGATCCGGACAGGGGAACGGTATGCCATCATCATGTCCACCTGCGCCGGGCTCTGGCGCTACCACATTGGTGATACCATCCGCTTCACCTCTCTGGCTCCCCTGACCTTTGAATTCACCGGACGGGACCGCTTTCTCGACCGCTTCGAGGAAAAGGTGACCCAGGCTGAGGCGGATCGGGCTGTGGCCGAGGTAAACGGGCAGACGGGTGCGGATATCGTCGAGTTCATGGTCGGCCCGGAGATTGCCGAGCGCCGCCATCTCTGGGTACTGGCGGTGAAGGGGGCGCATCCTCCGACGGAACGCCTGGCTTCTCTCCTTGATGAACGGCTCATATTTTTCAACGCCGATTACGCCACCTTTCGCCGCCAAGGGCGCATCAAGCCACCTAAGGTCGTAGCGGTAGCAGAGGACACTCTTTATCGCTGGAGCAGGGAAGTGCGGGGCAAACTGGGAGGGCAGAGTAAAATACCTCATATCGATCCGACGCTGGAAGGGGAACAGGTGCGCAGCCTGGTTGATTTTGCTGAAGGTGTTGAGGTTGTGTAAAATTTTATCTGGAACCGTCATGTGAGGCGCCAGAAGCTTGCGCTGTTCTCTCACAGTGCGTATAAAGGTACTCATGACCGTTCTTGAGAGGTATATACCATGAAACTCCATATCATCCGCCATGCCGAGGCCGTTGACCAGTCATCGACCATTCCCGACGACTATCGCTATCTCACCTGCCGGGGGCGTACCAGGTTCCGGCGGGTGGCGGACACCCTGAAAAAGTGCGGGATCGATCCGGAGCTGATCGTCTCCAGTCCCCTGGTGCGGGCGGTTCAAACGGCGGAGATACTCGCCGAGACGCTGCGCTTTAGCGGCGAACTGACTATCTTGCCGCACCTTGCCGACAATTTCCGGCTCCCGCACCTGAAAGAGTACCTTGAAAGTCTCACCCCGGTCCGGGAACTGGTCATCGTAGGGCATGAGCCGGACCTTGGCCTGATTGTCGGGGAACTGCTCGACCACTCTCCCTGCACCATCAAAAAGGGTGGTGGCGTCACCCTGAAAATGAAGCTCCAACCAGAAGGAATTTCATCTGCTTTTCTCTGGATGGTGACCGGCGGCGGCAAGCTGATCACGAACCATACCAGCGCGATGGCCCGCCTCACCGGAGGCCAAGCCCAACCCGAGGAGGCATGAAGATCCCTGAACGGGTGATTGACCCGAAGTAACGCGCCAAGAGAACACCTTGAATGAACACACCAACCCGGTATCGGGCGACAACCGCTCTTGCCGGTTTCTTTTCTTTGCCTTCTCACCAACATCACCTCCCCTTTTTACCAAGTTATTACCTGATTTCAACACCGTCTCAACAGTAGTCGTGTAAATTCCGCCAAGTACTGAACGTGCGACAGCACGACTACTGCCGGACAAAAGAGCCGGCGCACAAGGAGGATTACATGAAGCGTTGTAGTATAGTAATGACTGGCCTGCTGGCTTTGGCGGTAGCCGGTCAGAATGTCCAGGCAAAGACCCTGGAAGAGGTGTTGAAGGAAAAAGGAGTTATCACGGAGGCGGACTATAACGACATTCTCAAGTCCGCCCCGAAGACCAAACCGGTTGACTACAAACTGGGACAGGGCTTCACCTTCACCTCACCTGACGAAAAGTTCCAGCTTTCGTTGGGTGGGCAGCTCCAGTTCCGATACACGTTTTCCGAATTGGATGGCCCCAGCAACGCGCCGTACAACAACACCAACCTGAGTCAATGGCGGATGCAGCGGATCAAGACTCTCTTCAACGGCTATGCGTTCACCAAGGACCTGACCTACAAGATGAACCTCAAC
>CAIOGM010000154.1 GCA_903857795.1 uncultured Geobacter sp. | reverse complement strand
TCTCTCCGAGCAGATCTCCACCGCCGGCACCGAGGCGTCGGGCACCGGCAACATGAAGTTCGCCCTCAACGGGGCGCTCACCATCGGCACCCTGGACGGCGCCAACGTGGAGATGCGGGAGGAGGTGGGGGAGGAGAACATTTTCATCTTCGGGCTTACCGCCGATGAGGTCAACGACCTCAAGTCCCGCGGCTACCGCCCCCGGGATTATTACGAAAAGAACCGGGAGCTGCGCCAGGTCATCGACATGATCGCCAACGGCACGTTTTTCCCGCAGCAGCGAGATCTCTTCGCACCCATCGTCGATTCGCTCATGAACAACGATAACTATCTGCTCTTCGCCGACTACGCCTCCTACGTGGCCTGTCAGGAGCGGGTGGCGGAGCTCTACCGGGATCAGGACGCCTGGACCCGGATGGCGATCCTCAATACCGCCCGGATGGGGAAATTTTCCAGTGACCGGAGCATCGCCGAATATGCCGCCGATATCTGGAACGCCAAGCCGGTGCTGGTGGATGAATTCCAGGGGTATCACCGGAAGGGGCAGGAACTCCCCCCTCTCTCGGGTTTTGACGGGACCGGGGAGGTGTGAGTGACGGCGGGCTCCCCCTGATGATCTGCTGAGCAGTACCCACAGACCCTAAAGGTTTAGCAAACCTTTAGGGTCTGTTCCGTAACGCCGACCCGCAGCAGCTGCTGGCACTCAATAATGGTATCGTGCCTGGAGGAAATCGATGCGATCGTCCCGGACTAGGTAGACAATGCGGTGCTCTTGCGTGAGGCGTCTCGACCATGCGCCACTTGACAGGTATTTGAGCGGTTCGGGTTTGCCGATGCCGCTGAATGGATCACGCATTACCGCTTCGACCAGATCCAGGGCACGCAGCGCGATCTTTCGATCACTCTCAACCCAGTAACGGAGGTCCTCGCGAAATTCGGGCTGGAATACCGACCCCCGCTGTTTACTCTTCAAGACCAACCTCGGCGCGAAGCGACGACAGGGAGGCTGCTTCGCCGCTCCCCCTCAAGGCGCGTTCCAGGGCGGAAAGAACTCTTTCGGCGTTTTTGGGAGAGCGCATCAGATGCACGGTTTCCACGAGGCTCTGCAGTTCATCTGCAGCGATGAGGGCCACGTTGTTTCCTTTGCGGCGACGAATGAGGACGATCTCCCGGTTTTCCGTGACCTCGTCACAGAGTCCGGCAAAATTGGCTCTGGCATGGGTATAGGTAGTCTGCAGCATGATTGTCACCTCCTAGATATGTACAGGTTAACCGTACAGCAGAAGCAGCTCCAAGGTCAATGCTTTTGATGTCTTGAAACTCGTCTCAACCTGGATCAATCTGAATGAACCGAGGTTTTCCGATGAAAGATCTGTTCGATACTGTTGGGGGAGGGGAACCGGTCAAGGGGAAGTCCCCCCTGGCCGACCGGATGCGCCCCAGCTCACTTGAGGAGTTCGTGGGGCAGCGCCATATTCTCGGTCAGGGAAAACTCCTCCGGACCCTCATCGAAGCCGACACCCTGGGCTCCCTCATCCTCTGGGGCCCCCCCGGTTCCGGCAAGACGACCCTGGGGAAGGTCATCGCCGGCGCCACCCATGCCCGGTTTGTCTTCTTCTCCGCCATCCTCTCCGGGGTGAAGGAGATTCGGGAAATCGTCCGGGAGGCGGAGGAAGAGTGGAAATACCGCAAGGTCCGGACCCTCCTCTTCGTGGATGAGATTCACCGCTTCAGCAAGTCCCAGCAAGACGCCTTTCTCCCCTATGTGGAGAGCGGGCTCCTGACCATCGTCGGCGCCACCACCGAGAACCCCTCTTTCGAGGTGATCGCGGCGCTTCTCTCCCGCTGTACGGTCCTGACTCTCACCCCTCTCTCCCGGGATGATGTCCAGGAGATTCTCATGCGGGCGCTCACCGACCCGCTCCGGGGGTTGGGGAGGGGACGGCTCTCCATCGCCCCCGAGGCGCTGGCCTTCCTGGCCGAGCACTCCGCCGGCGACGCCCGGGTGGCGTTGAACAGCCTGGAGACGGCGGCCCACCTGGCCGGGGCGCAGATCATCGATCTGGTGACCGCACGGGAGGCGCTGCAAAAGAAGCCGTTGGGGTACGACAAGGGGGGGGAGGAGCATTACAACATCATCTCCGCCTTCATCAAGTCGGTGCGGGGGAGCGACCCTGACGGGGCGCTCTACTGGCTGGCGCGGATGCTGGAGGCGGGAGAGGACCCGATCTTCATCCTCCGGCGGATGGTGATCCTGGCCAGCGAGGATATCGGCAACGCCGACCCCCGGGGACTCCAACTGGCTGTGGCGGCCCTGCAGGGGTTCCAGTTGGTGGGGATGCCCGAGGGGCGGATCATCCTGGGGCAGGCGGTCACCTATCTGGCCACCGCCCCCAAGTCCAACGCCGCCTATGCGGGGATCGACGCGGCCCTGGCCGAGGTCCGGCAGAGCGGCCCTCTGCCGGTGCCGCTCCATATCCGTAACGCCCCGACGAAGCTGATGAAGGAGTTGGGGTACGGCAAGGGGTACAAGTACGCCCACAGCTTCACCGGCGGTCATGTTCCCCAGGATTACCTCCCGGAGAAGCTGACCGGGAGGCGCTTCTACAAACCGACCCGGCACGGGTATGAGAAGTTCATCAGTGAGCGGATGGAGCAGCTGGCGCGGCCGCCGGTGGAGGGGGAAGGGTAGGGGAGGGAACACAGTTAAGGTGATTCGCTGCAAAGAATCTGCCCTAACGTCCCCCCTCCCCTTGCGGGAGGGGGACAGGGGGTGGGGGTAGTCGGCAATGACTGCCGTGATAGCAACCGACTGATTTCACGGTATAATCACCCCCACCCTGAACGGCTGAAGCATGACCGGAAGGATTTCTTCGATCACTACTCACCGGAAGCACGGGCTATTTTGGAAGAGTTGCTGGAAAAGTACGCCCGACACGGCACGGCGCAGTTTGTGGTACCTGACATATTGAAGGTGCCGCCGATTTCAGAGCGGGATCCTGCTCCAACCTCTTTTTCCTCCTTGATTCTGTGAAATACACCCCACCCGCCTTCCTGCCATCAGTTGAGAATCGTCACCTGTGTGGCATTTTTTTGTATAAATTATCCCTGAATAAAAAATAAAACTGTTATCGCTGCCAACCCCATGGCAGTGGCTGGTGAGAATATTACCGAAAATTGGTGCGATTGTCTCCGTACTGCACCTGAAGAGGCACATAATCTCTGGTTGACAACCCGTCGCCCCGGAGTGTCAAGATTGTCGTGGACTGTTCCGGTTCCATGGCTGGCGACTCCATTACTCAGGCACGTGAAGCTCTCTTGCGGGTTTTGGACGAATTGCGCCCCCAGGACTGGTTCAATATTGTGGCCTTCGGCAGTACCGCGACCCCGTTGTTCAACGCCCAGACCAGAGCCGATGGGGAATCAGTGGCCTACGCCCGTGGCTTCCTGAAGAAGCTTCATGCCAACATGGGAGGGACGGAAATCGGCAAAGCCTTGGAGATGGCGGTACGTCTCCGATGTCCGGAACAGATTCAGCAGGATGTGCTGCTGATCACCGATGGAGAAGTATATGAGTGGGAACCGATCGTGTCTTCGGCGCTCACATTGAATCATCGCTTCTTCACGGTGGGGGTAGGGAGCGCTGTTTCCGAGGCGTTTGTGCGGACCCTGGCTGAGCGTAGCGGAGGTGTTTGTGAACTGGTCACCCCCAATGAGAAGATGGCCGAGCGGATACATCGCCACTTCAAGCGGATCGGTACCCCCCGTTTTCGTAGCTCGGAAGTCGTCTGGCCGGGAACGCCGCTTCGGGTCTTCCCTGAGCAGATGCCGATTATCTATGATGGTGACACCTGCAACCTGTTTGCCTGGTTTGCCACTCCACCGGAGGAGGATCTGCAGTTACAAGTTGCACTGGCGGATGGAACAACGCAGAAACTCTGCGCCCGGAGCCAAGCGATTGATGCTGGCGGTAATCAGGATCTGTCTCGCATGGTGGCAGCTCTCAAGCTTCGGGAGATAACGGAGGTCGGCGTTGGTCAGGAGTTAGCGCTGCGTTATCAATTGGTCAGTCGGTGGACCAACTATCTTGCCGTTGTTGTTCGTGATGACGGTAAAGCAGCCGAGACCCTGCCGGATCTGCATAAGGTGGAGCAGATGTTGGCGGCGGGGTGGGGAGGCATGGGGAGTGTTCGCGATTCGAGAAGCAGGGTAATCATGGATTCAAGCATGCCAAACGATGCCTACGACATGCCGACTTTTTCCCGTATGTTGTCTGCACCCCACAAAATTAAACTGAAAGAATCGAAGGCGATTTATTCTCGATTAGCAGAACCGTTACAGGATGATTTTTTAGTGGGTAACGAACATCATGACGCAATGTCGCAATTTATAGAACTTCTCGACCGTGCCCTCGTTGCCGGCGCGATGCCGGCAACGATCCATCTCCCACTGCTCCCGGCTGAGATCGAAC
>CAIOGM010000153.1 GCA_903857795.1 uncultured Geobacter sp. | reverse complement strand
TCCGCCAACGCCTCGGCAAAGGTGGCGAAGAGTACCGTCAGCCAGAGCCAGATGGAGACGGCGCCGGTAAACCAGGCCGACTCCTTGTTGAGGCCGGCCAGAGACAGGGCGAAGGTTACCAGCGTTATGACGCTGGCAATCTCCACGCAGAACATGACGGGATTGCGCCAGAGGATGCGCGGATCGAGTTTCTTCAGGGAATCCAGCAAGGCGGACCGGATGATCCCACCGTGAAAAAGGGAAATCGGCTGTGCCGCGTGTTTAGACATTATCAGTTCCCCCACATGGTCAGCTGTTCGATGATGGGTCCCAGGGAAAGGGCCGGGAAAAAGGTGAGCGCTCCCACTATGAGAATCACCAGCGTCAGCCAGAGGGCGAAGGGTATCTTGTCCGTGGGGAGGGTTCCCAGACTGGGGGGGACGTACTTCTTACCTCCCAGGGAGCCGGCCATGGCCAGCACCGCCACCGCCGGCAGGTAACGCCCCAGAAGCATGGCAAGGGCGCCCAGGATGTTATGGAAGTTGATGTTTGCATTGAGTCCCGCAAAGGCGCTGCCGTTGTTGTTGGCCATGGAAGCGTAAGCGTAGAGGATTTCCGAGAGGCCATGGGGGCCGGGGTTGGCCATGGAGGCTACGGCAGCGGGGGTGATCATGGCGATACCCGACGCCATCAGGACCGCAACCCCGGCGGTGAGTATGGTTATCATGGAGAGCCACATCTCCCGCACCTCGATCTTCTTTCCCAGGTACTCCGGGGTTCGGCCGATCATCAGTCCGGAGACAAATACCGCGATGATTGCGAAGGCCAGCATGGTGTAGAGTCCGGATCCGACCCCGCCGAAGACAATTTCACCCAGCAGGATCAGGGAGAGCGGGATCATGCCGCCCAAGGGGGTGAGGGAGTCGTGCATGGCGGCCACCGCGCCGCAGGAGGTGCCGGTGGAAGCCACGGTGAAGAGGTTTGTCCCGGCCAGCCCGAAGCGAAGCTCTTTCCCCTCCATGTTGGCGCCGCTCACCCCGAGTTTGGCCAGAAGCGGGTTGCCGCCCGCCTCGACCCACTGCAGCACGCCGAACGCCACGATCAACAGGAAGAGCATCACCCCCAGGAGCGCCCACCCCTGACGGGTGTTCCCCACCATGACGCCGAAGGTGTAGGTCAAAGCGCCGGGGATCAGCAGGATCAGGAGAATCTCCAGATAGTGGGAGAGAGGGGTCGGGTTCTCAAACGGATGGGCCGAGTTGGCGTTGAAGAAGCCGCCGCCGTTGGTCCCCAGTTCCTTGATCGCCTCCTGGGATGCCACCGGCCCCATGGGGATGGTGACTTCCCTGACCGTTACGTTCTCTGTGACCGGGTTCCCCTTGGCATCCTTGATCGCGTTCCCCTTGTCATCCAGTTTCGGCTTATCGTAGGTTGTCGCCTGGAGAAGCGGCGCCGACTTGTATTCGCTGAAGTTTTGGATCACCCCCTGGGAAACCAGCACCAGGGCGGCCACGAGGGAGATGGGAAGCAGGATGTAGAGGGCGCCGCGGGTCATATCCACCCAGAAGTTTCCCAAAAGCGAACTCTTGCGCCGGGCGAAGCCGCGGATCAGCGCAATTGCCACCGCCATGCCGGTGGCGGCGGAAACAAAGTTGTGCACCGCGAGTCCCACCATCTGGGTGAAGTAGCTCGCAGCCGATTCGCCCGAGTATGCCTGCCAGTTGGTGTTGGTGACGAAACTGACCGCCGTATTGAGGGCTAGCTGCCAAGAGAAGGGGGGGAGTTTCTGGGGATTGAGCGGCAGCAGATGCTGGAGCAACAACAGGGCGAAGAGTCCCACGAAGAGGACTAGATTAAAGAGAAGCATGGCCCAGGCATAACGTCTCCATCCCATCTCTTCGTCACGCTCCACGCCGCAGATCCGGTAGAGGAGGTTCTCGCAGGGAAGAAGGAGAGGAGAGAGCAAGGTCCGCTCCCCTTGGTAAACCCTGGCCATATAGGCGCCCACCGGTTTGATCAGCACCAGCAGGGTGAGAAAAAAGATCACCGTCTGGACTGTTTCGTAGTTGTTCATCTCATTGCTCCTTTTCCTTTCTGCAACTTACACGACAGAGTTGACGGTGTGCCGGACGGAGCGCAGGTGAGCAAGGCCCCCACTTTTTCCATCATGGCGGCTCATGATCCAGCACCGTCCCCGCGGGTCGAAGCTCGGGACGAACCCTTTCTCGCAGGGAGGAGGAGCCACGACGGTGGCCCCACCATCTTCCACTTCAGAGAGACTCGCCACGAACTCTTCGCCCTGGTATATCCCGCTCCTCGTGTCGTAACGATAGACTTTCATGATACTCACCCCCATTGAGAACCTGTCCTGATGAGGATACTGTAGCCTGCTTCACATAAATACAGCCTCAAAATAGGGGGCAAAGGCATCAAGAAAACATCAAGAACCATCATTTTTCTGCGCCGATACTCACGTCTTGATGTTTTCTTGATGCCGACACCGTCAATCTTGAGCCTTTCTTGACATGAAAAAAGTTAGGATTCAATTCTTCTTTGTCAGATTACGGTTGTTGACTCATGCCACGGGATTTCCCCCTCCCTCACCCTCCCCCCGGCGGGGGAAGTTCGGGATGGGGGAACGTGAGGGTCCGTAGCCGAATGTGACAATGTAAGATTCAAGTGGTGTTTGAATCTCCTCAGCGCAAAATGGAGTCCTAAATGGTAGTGCATGATAACGAAACCCGAAAAAACCCTCTTGTGAAACTGTGGCGCGCCATAGTTGGCGCCCCCAAGCAGATCAAGGATCCGCATCTCTTTCACAAGATGTCGCTCATTCCGGTGCTGGCCTGGATAGGGCTGGGTTCCGACGGACTTTCCTCCTCGGCCTATGGACCGGAAGAGGCGTTCAAGGCTCTGGGGACCCACACCTATCTGACTCTTCTTCTGGGGGTGACCACGGCCGTGACGGTCTTCATCATCTCCTACGCCTACTCCCGGATCATCGAGCACTTCCCCCATGGCGGCGGGGGATACATTGTCGCCACCCACCTCCTGGGGGAAAAGGCCGGCGTCGTCTCAGGGAGCGCCCTCCTGGTAGACTACGTGCTGACCATCACGGTCTCCATCGCCTCCTGTGTGGATGCGGTGTTCAGTTATCTCCCCTTGGGGTATCACCACCTGAAAGTGCCGGTTGCCTGCATCCTCGCCCTGCTCCTCATCGTCCTCAACATCAGGGGGGTCAAGGAGTCGGTGGCGGTGATGGCTCCCATCTTCGCCGTCTTCGTCATCACCCACCTGATCATGCTGGTTGACGGCGTCTTCACCCATACTGACAAGTTTGTGCCGCTGGCTGCCCAGTTCCAGACCGGCCTGAGCAAGGACATATCCACCATCGGGTTTTTCGGTATTCTCCTTCTCTTCCTGCGCGCCTACTCCCTGGGTGGCGGAACCTATACGGGGATCGAGGCGGTCTCCAACGGGATGCAGATCATGCGGGAACCCCGGGTCAAGACCGGCAAGAGGACCATGGTCTACATGGCCACCTCTCTGGCCTTCACCGCAGGGGTGCTCTTTCTCTGTTACGCACTCATGGATGTGAAGCCGGTGGAGGGGAAGACGCTCAACGCGGTTCTGGCGGATAATCTCTTTGCCGAATGGGGAATGGGGAAGGCCATCGCCTTTATCACCATCTTTTCCGAAGGGGCGCTCCTCCTGGTGGCGGCCCAGACCGGCTTCGTGGATGGCCCCCGGGTCATGGCCAACATGGCGGTGGACTCCTGGTTCCCCCACCGCTTCGCCGCCCTCTCGGAGAGGCTCACCATGCGCAACGGCATAGTGCTCATGGGGGCGGCCTCCGTGGCCCTGCTGCTCTACACCCGCGGCTCGGTCTCGGCCCTGGTGGTCATGTACTCCATAAACGTCTTCGTCACCTTTTCCCTCTCCCAGTTGGGAATGTCCAGGTTTTTCATCCAGCGCCGGAAGGAAGACCCCAAGTGGCTGCAGCACCTGGGAGTCCATCTGGTGGGGCTGGCGCTCTGTGTCACCATCCTGGTCATCACCACCGTGGAGAAATTCGCCGAAGGGGGGTGGCTGACCCTGGTGATCACCTCGGTGGTTGTCGCTACCTGTTACGCCATCCGGAGCCATTACCAGACCGTGCGCAAGGGGATCGCCCAACTGGATGAGACCCTGCTGGATTTCCCCATCTCCCGCCCCTACAACGCCGAACCGTTGAAAAAGAGCGACTCCACCGCCATCCAGCTGGTCTCGGGATACAGCGGATTCGGAGTTCATACGCTCCTCTCCATCCTCACCACCTTTCCGAACAGCTACAAGAGTGTCATCTTCGTCTCCGTGGCCATGATCGATTCCGGTTCGTTCAAGGGGGCTGAAGAGCTGGAAGCCCTGGAGCAGTCGGTGCAGAGCGGGCTTGACAAATACGTGACCCTGGCGCGCAAACTCGGCTTTGCCGCTGACTGCCGGATGATGGTGGGGACCGACGTGGTGGATGGCGCCATCGGCCTCTGCAAGGAGATCGCCGCCGAATACCCCCGCTCCACGGTCTTCACCGGTCAGCTCACCTTCCGGCTGGAGAAGTTCTACCACAAGATGCTCCACAACGAGACCGCCTTCGCCATCCAGCGCCGGCTCCAGTGGGACGGCGTCACCACGGTTATCCTCCCCATCCGGGTCCGGCTCTGACCGCAGGAGGGGGAGGCCTCGGTCACCCGAGCCTCTCCCGCGCCGTTCCCACCAGGAAGTCGAAGACCTCTTCCCGGCTGATGATGAAACCGGGCATGCTCCGGACCATGATCTCCTCGATCAGGTTGAGGGTCCGCCCGTCATCCCGCGCAAGCTCCGTCATCACCGCCTCCAGCATGGGGATCACCTCATACAGGTCGTCCCGCTGGAACGGGAGCGGGTCGGGTTTTCCCGAAAATTTGGGCTCGTCCCTGGTCAGGATCGCCTTGGGGTATTTGTAGTAGAGGTCTGACGGTTTAATAGTGAGATTCATGGCACCCTCCGCGTTGGAATGCCGCCATCCTATCACAGCTCCTTCGCTCCAGCGCCACCAAAATCCTTCCCGCTGGATTAGCCCGGCGGTTTCTGGTATGCTTGCCTGAAATTTCAGGAGTCGCCCCTTCATGACCAGATCAGCCGCCACCTCTCCCCCGCTGCTCCCAAGCTCCCTCCCCCGGATGGGGCCACCCCTGCCGTGAAGCCGCTGTCGCGCCGGACCTTCTTGCTGGGAGGGGGAGTCGCCCTCGCCTCATACCTGGCCTATGAGGTGAAGAGCCTCAGAGTCGTCCGTTATACGGTCCCGGTGCAGAACCTCCCGCTCCCCTTCCATGGCTTCACCATCCTCCACCTGAGCGACCTGCACCAGAAGCTGTTCGGCAGGGAGCAGGCGCGACTCCGAGAGTTCATCAACCAACAGCGGTTCGACATGGTGGCGGTGACCGGTGACCTGATCAACCAGTTCCAGCCCGACCTGGAGCCAGCCCTTACGTTGCTGCACGGCCTCACGACAAAACCGATCTTCTTCGTAAACGGCAACAACGAATCGGGCGCCATGGTACGCCATCACTATCAGATTTCCGACCGGCTGAAGAGAGTGGGAGTGGCAACCCTGAACAACCGGGCGCTCCCCCTGGTGCGTGGAGAGTTCCACCTCTGGATCGCCGGAATAGACGACCCGTCCAACGGCAGGGATCGGCTTGACCTGGCCCTCTCCGGCACCGGAGACGGCGCCCCGGTCATCCTCCTTTCCCACTGCTCCTGCCCCTTCCCGCGCGCGGCAAAGGACGGGCTCCCCCTGGTTCTCACCGGACATACCCACGGTGGACAGATCCGAATCCCCTTTGTCGGAGCGCTCTGGGCGCCGGGGATGGGGCTCCTCCCCAGGTGGGACTACGGCGCGTTCCGTGAGGGGAAGACAACCCTGATCGTGAACGGCGGTCTGGGGGAGAGCATCCTCCCGCTCCGCTTCGGCATCCCTCCCGAAATCGTCCTCGTAACCCTGACCTCAAGCAAAGGAGCAGCAGGAGCATGACCCCCCCCTCCCTCACCACCCCTGAACAGCTCCGAAGCATTACCGCAGCCCTGCTCCCCGAAGGGGGACGCTGCACCGTTACCGGCCTCAAAGGGTCGGCGCCCGCCTGGCTTCTGGCACGGCTCCTCCCCCTGATCAAGCGCCGGCTCCTCATCATCGCCCCGGACAGCGACAGCGCCGAGAACTTTCACCGCGAACTCCTCTTCTACGCCGGTAACGGGGGGGAGATCCTCTTCTTCCCCCCCTGGGACACCGCCCCCTTTGAAGAGGCGTCGCCGGTGGCCGAGATCACCGGCCGGCGGCTGGATACCCTCTTCGGGCTCCTCGACGGAAGCTGCCGTGGGGTGGTCACCACCCTGGCGGGTGCGGCCCAGAAGGTTCTGCCCCGGCAGCTCCTGGGGGACAACGCCCACTACCTGGTGGTCGGCGAGGAGGTGGAGCGGGAGCGGCTCCTGGCGGGGCTGATCCGCCTCGGTTACCAGAACGTCCCTCTGGTGGAGGATAAGGGGACCTTTGCCGTACGCGGCGGAATCCTCGACATCTTCCCCGCGGCTCTTCCCTCGCCGGTCCGGATCGAGTTCTTCGGCGACGAGGTGGAGAGCATTCGCGCCTTTGACCCGCTCACCCAGCGCTCTCTCCACGACCTGGCCGAACTGGTCCTCCTCCCCTCACGGGAGATCATCCTGTCGGAAGAGGTCATCGAGGCGTTCACCCCCCGGCTCAAGCCCCGCTGCGACGAGCTGGACATCCCCCCCTCCCGGCGACGGGAGTACCTGGAGCAGCTCGCCACCGCCGCCTACCCCCTGGGGATAGAGTACCTCCAGCCGCTCTTTCACCCCGGCCTGGAGAGCCTCCACGACTACCTGGGGAGCGGCGCGGTGACCGTGCTACTGGACCCGGTGGCGCTGGACGAAGCCGCGGAACGGCTGGAGGAGGAGCTGACGGTCGGGGAGAGTCGGGCCGCGGGGCGCGGGGCCATCATCTGCCGCCGGGAAGAGCTCTTTCTCACCTCGCGCCGCCCCGGAGAGTTGGCCGGTTCCGGCCGCACCCTGCTCCTCCCGGAGTTGGAGCTGGCAGAGGAGAGCGGAACAACGGTTCACTTCCGTACCCAGGAGAACCGGGAGTTGAAGGTGGACGTCACCCGGGAGACCGAGCACGCCCTGCTGCCGCTGGTCAACCGGCTTCAGGATTGGCGGGATCGGGGATGGCGCACCCTCTTCGTCTGCCATCAGCAAGGACAGGCGGAGCGGCTCCTGGAGCTCTTCTCCCACTACCCCCTCTCGCCGCTCCTCACCGGCCGCGATTTCCCCAGCGAGATGGCCGCAGCCGGCGACCGTCCGGCGCTTATCCTGGGGGAGCTCTCCCGGGGTTTTCGGCTGGAGGAGGAGAAGCTGACGGTCATCGCCGAGGAGGAGCTCTTCGGCCGACGGATCCGGCGGCGGGGGATCACCGAGGCACGCAAGAAGCAGATCCTCTCCTCTCTGGCGGAGATGAAACCGGGAGACTTCATCGTCCACGTGGACCACGGCATCGGCTACTACCGGGGGCTCCAGCACCTGAATATGGGGGGGGTGGCAGGGGATTTTCTCCTCCTGGAGTATGCCGGAGCCGACCGGCTCTACCTCCCCGTGGATCGGATCAACCTGGTCCAGCGGTACGTGGGGGGGGACGGGGGGGGCGAACCGAAGATCGACAAACTCGGCGGAAGCGCCTGGGAAAAGAGTAAGGGGAAGGCGCGGGCCGCCGTGGAGGAGATGGCGGAGGAGCTCCTCTCCATCTACGCCGCGCGCCAGCTGCAGGAGGGGTTCGCCTTCTCCCCGCCGGACGAGCTCTACCGGGAGTTCGAGGCCTCCTTCGCCTTCGAGGAGACCCCGGACCAGCTCACCGCCATCGAGGATGTGCTGGCCGATATGCAAAACAGCAGGCCCATGGACCGGCTCATCTGCGGCGACGTGGGGTACGGCAAGACCGAGGTGGCCATGCGGGGGGCCTTCAAGGCGGTCATGGACAACAAACAGGTGGCGCTCCTGGTCCCCACCACGATCCTCGCCCAGCAGCATCTGGAAAGCTTTCGGGAGCGGTTCCGGGAGTACCCGGTGGTCGTGGAGATGGTCTCCCGCTTCCGGACCCCGGCCCAGCAGAAGGAGATACTGGCGCGGGTGAAGAAGGGGGAGGTGGACATCCTCATCGGCACCCACCGCCTCCTCCAGGGTGACGTCATCTTCCGGGAGTTGGGGCTCCTTATCGTGGACGAGGAGCAGCGGTTCGGCGTCACCCACAAGGAGAAACTGAAGAAGTACCGGGCAACGGTGGACATCATGACCCTCACCGCCACCCCTATCCCCCGGACCCTCTATATGTCCCTCATGGGGATCAGGGACCTGTCGGTCATCGACACCCCGCCGGTGGACCGACTGGCCATCAAGACCATCGTGGCCCGCAGCTCCGACGAGCTGATCAGGGAGGCGGTCCTCAGGGAGATCCGGCGGGGGGGGCAGGTCTTCTTCCTCCACAACCGGGTCCAGTCCATCGGAGCCATGGCCGAGTATCTGAGACAGATCGTCCCCGAGGCCAGCATCGGCATCGGCCACGGCCAGCTGGAGGAAAAGGAGCTGGAGCGGGTCATGTGCGACTTCATGCATGGCAAATTCAACCTCCTCCTCTGCACCACCATCATCGAGTCGGGGCTCGACATCCCCACCGCCAACACCCTCATCGTCAACAACGCCGACAGCTTCGGGCTGGCGCAACTCTATCAGATCCGGGGGCGCGTGGGACGTTCCAAGCAGCGGGCCTACGCCTACCTCCTCATCAAAGGGGAGGGATCCATCACCAGCGACGCCCGGGAGCGGCTCAAGATCATGCAGGATCTGACCGAACTGGGGGCCGGTTTCCGGATCGCCACCTATGACCTGGAGCTCCGCGGCGCCGGCGATCTTCTGGGGGGACGCCAGTCGGGAAACATCGTGGCCGTCGGCTTCGAGCTTTACACCGAACTCCTGGAGGAGGCTATCGCCCGGATGAAGGGGGAGAGCGTCGCGGCCCGGGTGGAACCGGAGATCAAGCTCCGGATCCCCGCCTTCATTCCCGAAGAGTACGTAGGGAACGCCAACCAGCGGCTGGTCATCTACAAACGGCTCACCCAGGCGGCCTCCGAAGAGGAGATCACTGAGCTCCAGTCCGAACTGGTGGACCGGTTCGGTACGCTCCCCATGGCGGCCTCCTACCTGGTGGAGGTGATGAAACTCCGGATACAGCTCAGGAAACTCCTGGTCAAGGAGGCGGAGTTCGACGGCAGGCGGCTCGTTTTCAGCTTCCACGAGCAGACCCCGGTCTCCCCCGACGCCATCATCGGGCTCATCCGGCAGCAGCCCAAGACGTACCACTTCACCCCCGACTTCCGCCT
This sequence comes from uncultured Geobacter sp., assembly GCA_903857795.1. Taxonomy (GTDB): domain Bacteria; phylum Desulfobacterota; class Desulfuromonadia; order Geobacterales; family CAIOGM01; genus CAIOGM01. The sequence goes on along the minus strand of CAIOGM010000153.1, from coordinate 70,264 downwards.
CAGCGTTGAATTGACCGACACCACCTTCGAGGGGGTCCTGGCCGCCGCCAGAAATGTCTTGAAAAGGGTGTCCTGATATGCTACTCATAGCGCTTTACATGAGAATCACTAGAAAAAGGAGAACTCCCGTGCACCATCTGCGTATTACCATCACCGCCTTAGCCATCAGCCTGCTGGCCCTTACCGGGTGCGGCAAAACAGGCTCCAAGAGCGACGCAAAGAAGGACACCACACCGGCGCTGGCAACGGTCAATGGAACAGCCATCACCCAGAAACAGTTTGAGACCGAGCTCAAGGGGCTCCCGCCTCAGCTCCAGCCCATGGCCCAATCGCCGGAAGGGCGCAAGGAGCTGCTGGAATCCATGATCATCCGGGAGATCGTCTATCAGGACGCCCAGAAGCAGGGGATCGAGCAGAGCCCCGAGTTTACGGAGCGGCTGAACGAGGTCAAGAAGAAGCTCCTCGTGGAGATGGATCTGAAGAAGAAACTCGACGCCGAGATAAAACTCCCCGATGAAGAGCTGAAGAAGGTCTACGAGCAGTACAAGGAGAAGTTCAAGACGGGCGAGCAGATCCGGGCCAGCCACATCCTGGTCAAGGACGAGAAGACCGCCCTGGATGTTCAGGCCCAGCTGAAGAAAGGAACCCCCTTCGCCGACCTGGCCAAGAAGTACTCCACCGACAGCACCGCCACCAAGGGGGGAGATCTGGGGTGGTTTGACCGGGGCAAGATGGTTCCCGAGTTCGACGCCACGGCCTTCGCCCTGAAAGACGGGGAGACCTCCGGCATCGTCAAGACCAATTTCGGCTATCACATCATCAAAGTGGTCGGCAAGCGCCCAGCCGGCTACGCCCCCTTTGACGAGGTGAAAGAGCAGATCAAGGCGGCGATCCTCCCGACCAAGCAGCAGGAGGTTTTCCAGAAGGTGAAGAGCGAACTCAAGAAGGGGGCCAAGATCGAGATCAAGGATCCTGCCTTCAAGATGGACGACCCGAAACCGGCGACGCCCGAAGGGGCCAAACCCACGGAACAGAAGAAATAGCAGCATGACCGGGGGAGCGCATGCTCCCCCTTTCTTTATCAGCCGTTCGCGGCGGGAAAGCCTGGGCTCACATGAAGATCTTCCTCCGCATCTCCCCCCTCATATTCCTCCTCCTCTTCCCCGTCTCCGGGTTACCGGCCGCGCTCCCCCTGCCGATAACGGGGATAGTCGCCGTCGTCAACGACGACATCATCACCTCCTGGGAGCTCAACCAGGCGCTGCAGCCCGTGGTCAGGGAGGCAGAGAAGAAGGGGACGCTCTCCCCGGCGGCGCGCAATGAGCTCCGGAGTTCGGTCATCACGGGGCTCATCGACAAGAAGCTCGCGGAGCAGAAGATCAAGGAGCTCAACATCAAGGTCTCCGATGACGAGCTTCGGCAGTCCATCGAGGATGTCAAAAAGCAGAACAAGCTGACCCAGGAGGCCCTGGTGGCGGCTCTTGCCGGCCAGGGACTCACCTTCGAGCAGTACCGAAGCCAGATGCGGGACCAACTGGAACGGCTGCGGCTGGTGAGCCAGGAGGTCAAGTCAAAGATACAGGTGGGCGAGCAGGAGATGCACGACTACTACGAGGCCAACAAGTCCCTCTTCAAGGAAGACGAGACCTTCCGCGCTCGGCATATCTTCATCAATATCCCCAAGGAGACCACGGACCAGCAGCTGGACCTCCTCACCGCCCGGGTAGACGCGATCTGGAAAGAGTGTCAGGGGCCTTCCGATTTTGCCCTGTTGGCCGGCAAGTACACCGAAGACGCCACGGCCAAGGATGGGGGGAACCTGGGGCTCTTCAAGAAGGGGGATATGCAAGGGGAGTTTGTCCTGCTTCTTGAGCGGTTGAAGCCGGGAGAGGTCAGCGGGGTCATCAAGACCCCCTCGGGATTTCATATCGTCAAACTGGAAGAGCGGATACCGGGCAGGGTTAAGTCCTTTGAGGAGGTAAAGCCCGAGATCGAGGAGCGACTCTACAAGAAAAAATCCGAAGAGCGCTTCAATCAGTGGCTTGCCGAGATGAAGAAAGAGGCCACCATCGAGATCAGACCATGATCCGTTGATCCGTCTGCTGCAGACCAGGAAGAAATGCCGAGAAGGAGACTAAAATGAATATTGCACCACTCGTGGCGCTTATCTGCCTCTTTCCCCTCTCCGCCGTGGCGTCGGAGCCCTCCCTTGCCACGGGGAGCGACCTGGATGCGGTGTCCATTTCAGACACGGCCATGAGGAACACAGTGATCCTGGGGCGCTCCCCCCAGAAGGTTGCCCGGCTCTCCGCCGAAGGGCGCCTGGGCCAGGAACTGGGACTAGAACCGTCGGGAACCTTCACCTTCGACGGGCCGGAACTGAACCACGACGCAGAGGAGCTTGAGCTGCAACTCCCCGACGAGGAGCTCCCCGCTTCGGATATCCCCCTGACGCTCAACAACAAGGTCGAGTATATGGTGAACTTCTTCCAGACCAACGGTCGGAGGTCCTTCGCCAAGTGGCTCTCCCGCTCCGAGCGGTACATCCCGATGATGAAGGAGGTGCTCAAGAAGGAGGGACTTCCCGAGGATCTGGTCTATGTGGCGATGATCGAGAGTGGCTTCTCTCCTCACGCCTACTCCGTAGCCAGCGCCGTGGGGCCGTGGCAGTTCATCTCCGGCACCGGCAAGCGCTATTCGCTCCGGATCGACCCCTGGATCGACGAACGGCGCGACCCGCTCAAATCGTCCGTGGCGGCGGCCCTCTACCTCAAAGAGCTCTACTCTCTCTTCAATAACGACTGGTATCTGGCCACCGCCGGCTACAACGCCGGGGAAAACAAGATCCTCCGGGCCATCACCATGTACAATACCCGGGACTTCTGGCAGATCTCCCAGGGGAGTTACCTGAAGCGGGAGACCAAGGATTACGTCCCCAAACTCCTTGCTGCCGCCATCATCGCCAAGGAACCGGCCAAGTACGGATTCGCCGACATCGCCTACCTCCCCCCCATCGAATTCGACACCGTCAACATCCCCTCCCGCACCGATCTGGAGCTGGTGGCGCGGCTCACCGACGTCCCCTTCCAGACACTCCGGGAACTCAACCCCGAGCTCCGCCGCTGGTGCACCCCTCCCGATTACCCCGGCTACCAGCTCAAGATTCCCAAGGGAAAGAGGGAACGCTTCGAGTCCGAGTACGCCCGAATTCCCGAAGGGGAGCGGTATCAGGAGAATCTCGTCCACCTTCGCTACCGGGCCACAAAGAGGGATACCGTCACCTCGGTGGCTCGCCGCTACGGGATCACCCCCGAGGCGTTGGCCGAGATGAACTCCATCCCGGTGAACCAGCGGATCAGCGGGAAGAATCTCATAGTGCCGGCGCCCATGGCCTCCCAGGATACCCCGCCCCAGCCGAAGCGAAACAGAGAACTGGTCGCCGCCGCCGAAAAGGGGGTCTTCAAAAAATATTACACCGTCCAGAAGGGTGACACCCTGTCGGCCCTGGCCAAACGATTCAACGTCTCCACCGGTATCCTTCAGGCGTGGAACAACCTGAAGGGACACCTCACGCTCAAGCCGGGGAAGAGGATCGTAGTCGCCAAGTTCGTCGAGAAGCAGGGCGCCATGATTGCAGCCGATGAAAAGAGCTGACCATTCCAGTAAAACTCTTACCGTCACTTCCCGTCTCTGATAGGAGCTCTCCCCATGTATAACCTGCTCATCTCCGGCGCCGCCGGCCTGCTCGTCCTCCTGCTCCTCGCCCTGGCGGCCCACCTCCCCCTCTGGGGCGCGTTTCCCGTGGGGATTCTCGTCTTCGTCGGCTCCTTCTACCTGATCTCCCGCATCGTCATGAAAAAGGTGATGGCGATCATGGAAGCCGCCACCAAGGATCTCCAGGCCTCGCCCCCCCGGATCGAGAAGGGGATCAAGACCCTCCACTCCGCCATGCGTTACGGCCCCTGGCAGATCTACGTCACCGGCCAGATCAACGCCCAGATCGGTATGATCCACTACATGAAACGGGACTTCGCCGCGGCCTTCCCCTATCTGGAAAAGGCGTTCTTCAAGAACTGGGTGGCCATGGGGATGCTCGGGGTCTCGTACATGAAGCGACAGAAGAAGGAGAAGATGAAAGAGACCTTCGAGAAGGCGCTGCAGGCGTCCCCCAAGGAGGGGCTCCTCTGGAACCTCTACGCCTATTGCCTGGCCGAGGGAGGGGATACGGAGAAAGCCCAGGAGACACTCAACCGCGGGCTCAAGAAGCTCCCCGGGGACGAGAAGCTGACCGCCAACCTGGAGGCCGTGGCCAACGGCAAGAAGATGAAGATGCGAGGCTACGGGGAGCTCTGGTTCCAGTTTCACCTGGAGAGCATGGCTGCGATGCAGAAATACCAGATGGAGGCCATGGGCGGGGGGCGGCGCCGGGTGGTAAGAAGATAGAGTTTTGCATGACGGCGGCCCATTTGGCCGCCGTTTCTATGTGAGACGCTTCAGATACCCCCTGATCCCCGCCTCGAACCGGACCGGCTCGAAAGGGAAGCTCCTGCGCCAGGCGCCGTCACAGATGCTCTCTTCCAGGAGCATCTGCAGCTGGTCCGAGGTGAGCGGAAAAGCCGGGATCTTCTGGAGGAACGGCACCAGCGCCTTGATGAGCCCCAGCGGGCTCTTGACGGTAGTGACGGATGACCTCCCCAAGACCCTGCCGATGATGGCGATGAGCTGGAGGAAGGTGAACCGGTCGATACCACAGAGGTCGTAACAGCGCCCCACGCTCTCCGGCATCCCCAGAGAGGAGACGAAACAGCGGGCCACATCGTCCCCGTGAATCGGCTGCAGCCGGTAGGAGCCGTCACCGATGACCGGGATGAACGGGAACTTCCTGATCTGATCGGCCAGCATGGTCACGAAGGCGTCCCCCGGGCCGAAGATGAGCGACGGCCGAAAGATGGTCCACTCAAGGCCGGAAGCCCTGACGTACTCCTCGGCGAGATACTTGCTCCGGTGATAGGCGGAGAGCGCGTCTTTCCTGGTGCCTAAGGCCGACATCTGAAGATAGCGCTTAATCCCCGCCTCTTTGGCCGCATCCACCACGTTCCTGGTGGCCAGGGGATGGAGCCGGTCAAAGGTGACCCCCCGAGAGGGGAACTCGCGGATGATCCCCACCAGGTTGATGGCCGCATCACACCCCCACGCCGCAGCCCCAACGGAGACCGGATCAGTGACGTCTCCCCGAACCACGGTGACCCCCTGCTCCGCCCCCCCCGCCCGGTGATGGGAGAGGAGAACCACCCTATGCCCGTTGCGGAGCAGCTCCCGAACCAGGTGCCCCCCCACAAACCCCGTCCCCCCTGTGACCAGAACTTTCATGCCAACCTCCCCTGCTTTAGTCATGCTGTACTCTCGTACCATATCCGGGGGGAAAATACAGCAGGGAAACTGTTGAAGTGCGACAGGGAAAAACCTCTTGTCTCTCCCGGATTCGACCGGTATGCTGACGCTGCTGCAGGTCAGTGCGAAAGGAGTCTGTCATGAGTGAGCAGGTAATTGAAAAACCGGTGGTGGCTGTGACCATGGGGGATCCCTGCGGCATCGGGCCGGAGATCATCGTCAGAGCCCTGGCCCGCCCGGAGCTGCGCGCCCTCTGTCACCCCCTGGTGCTGGGGGACGAAGGGGCGCTCCGGAGAGCCCTGGCGATCACCGGAGCGCCGCTCTCCATCGCGCTCTGCGACGCCCCGCCCCGGGAACTCCCCCCCGACGCTCTTCCCCTGCTCCCCCTGTCGACTCTGACCAGGGAGGAGATGACCTTCGGCCGCCCCACTATCGCCTCCGGGAGCGCCATGGCCGGCTACATCGTCGAGGCGGCGAGGCTCTGCCTGAACGGCGCAGTGGACGCCATGGCCACTGCCCCCATCAACAAAGAGGCGCTGCGCACGGCCGGTATCCGCCATCCAGGCCACACGGAGCTGCTGGCCGAGCTGACCAACACTACCGACTTTGTCATGATGCTGGCCGGAGAGCGGCTCCGGGTGACCCTCGTCACCATTCATGAACCGCTGGCCGCGGTGCCGACCCTCATCACCACGGAGAAGATCCTGGCCACCATCCGGGTGACTCACCGGGACCTCGACCGCTACTTCCGTCAGAGTCCCCGGATCGCGGTGTTGGCGCTCAACCCCCACTGCGGCGAAGGGGGGCTGTTCGGCCGTGAGGAAACGGAGGTTATCGCCCCGGCGGTCGCCCTGGCCCGGGCCGAGGGGATAGACGCCACCGGCCCCTTTTCAGCCGACACCCTCTTTCACTTCGCGGCGCAGGGAGAGTACGATGCCGTAGTCTGCATGTACCACGACCAAGGGCTCATCCCGCTGAAGCTCCTTCACTTCGATGACGGGGTCAACGTCACCCTGGGGCTCCCCCTCATCCGGACCTCGGTGGATCACGGCACAGCCTACAACCTGGCCGGTACCGGCAGAGCCTCGGACGCCAGCATGGCGGCGGCGATCAGGATGGCGGCGGAGATGGCGCGGGTCAGGAGAGAGTCAATCTGAGGAGGCAACAGCCATGAGTCTCGTGGATAAGGCGTTACGACACGAAGAGATAGGCCGCCGTGATTTCCTTAAGGCGGCAGCTCTGGCAGGGGTCACCGCCATGACCGGCGCAGCAGGCTGCGCCTCGGACGCCTGGCCTTCGACCTCGGCCATCCGCTACCCCCGCCCGCTCCGGAAAGGGGATGTCATCGGCATCACGGCGCCGTCGGCAGGGGTCGGCCCCACGCTGGAGCCCCGGCTGCTCTTCTGCCTGAACTCCCTGCGGCAACTCGGCTATGAACTCCGCCTGGGTGAGTGTCTCCGGAGTGAGGCCATCGTGAGCGCCCCGGCGCCGGACCGGGCCAGGGAGCTGACCGCCATGCTGCAGGATGATTCAATAGCCGCCATCATCCCCCCCTGGGGTGGCGAACTGCTCATCGATCTCTTCCCGCACCTGGAGTTCGACAAACTGGCGGGGTATACGCCCAAATGGCTCATCGGCTACTCTGACCTGGCGACCTTTATGCTTCCCTACACGCTTCTCACCGGAATAGCCTGTATGCACGGCAGCAACCTGCTGGAGTCCCCCATCCGCCCGACGGCCCCGTCCCTTGCCTGGTGGGGAGACGTAGCACGCCTGCCGGCCGGCGCCACCTTCACCCAGCAGGCAGCCGACCTCTATCAGAAGAGCGACGTCGACTGGGAGAAGAACCCCACCGCCACCTCCTTCAACCGGACCGAGCCGGTGCGCTGGAACTGCCTGGGGCATGAGAACGAGCCCGACTACATGGTTACCGCCTCCGGACGGCTGATCGGGGGGACCCTCGACGTCATCGGGATGTTGCCCGGAACCCCCTACGGCGACCTGGAGAGCTTCGGTAAAAGTTATGCCCCCGAGGGGCTCCTCTTCTACCTGGATAACTGCGACTTCAACCCCGCCCAGTACTGCCGGATGCTCCACCATCTCAGGCTGGCAGGATGGTTCCGCCAGGTCAAGGCGCTGCTCATCGGACGGACCGCGGCGGAAAACCTCAGGGAGTTCACCCCACGGGACGCCCTGCTGGACGCTCTCGGCGACCTGACCATCCCGGTCATCTATGACATGGACATCGGCCACCTCCCCCCCCAGCTGATCCTCGTTAACGGCGCGCTGGCGACTCTCACCTACTCCCTGACCCAACGGTCACTCACCCAGCAGCTTCGCTAAAAGGGGCCCCATGGACCGAAACCTCGTTAGCTCTACCCGACGGCTCTGCTCCGTCATCGGCCTCATGGGGCTCCTCCTCACCTGTTTCTCCTGCAGCAGTGACACCACCGTCGTCCCAACCGGGACGGTACGGGTCCTGCTCATCACCGCCCATCCCGACGACGAGAGCATGTTCACCCTGGGGCGCTTCCGCGAGCGGGGGTGGCTGGTAAGCGTCGCCCTGGTGACCAACGGCGAGAACGGTCAGGTGGTTCAGGGGATCAGGCCCGCTTACCTCCCGGCCGAAGGTGATATCCTCATGGAAAAGGAGCCCGGCCCCGGAACCTGGCTCACCGTCCCCCCCGACGGCCCCCGAGTGAAAGAGATCCTCACTCACCCGGAGCTGGCCCGGCAACGGCGCCAGGAATTCCTGGCCAGTTGCGGCCGACACGGGGTGACCTCGCTCTTCTTCCTCTCCGACCCGGAGCGCTCCGACTTCGAAGACAGCTGGGACAACGGCGTCACCGGGTGGAACCGGGAACTCCTGACGGCGCGGCTCATCACCGCCGTCGACGCAGTCCGGCCCGACCTCATCATCACCCTCAATCCGGACGAGAGCTGGGCCCATCCTCAGCACTTCGGGCTGGGGCGTATCGTCCGTGATCTCTGGCAGGGAGGGCGATTCGACCTGGCCGGCAGATCCCGCCCCGCACTCTACGGCATCCGGGAGCATGGCTGGTGGCAGGAGTCATGGCACCCCCAGAGCGGTGACCTCCGGTTCGACCGGTCGCTCTATTCAGCGGTACTGGGGATGACCTACGAGGCGTACTGGCGTGGAGCGACCTCGTTCTATCAAAGCCAGAGTTCACACCCGCTCTGGTTCAACGCCCGGGTCAACGTCGCCCTCCTCCCCGGTTACCACGGGATAGATCTCATCAGACGACTGGATAGCCTCTCTGAACGGGAAGGGCTGGATCAGCTCTTTGCCCGCTTTCCTCCCGACCCGGTGCGGGCGGCACTCCTCCCCGCCACCCCCGCCGTCATCAATCTTGCTGCTCAGTAAGGAACAGTCCCCATGTCCGCTGCCTTCAAACGACTCCTCCTGCTCCTCCTCATCCTGCTGACCATTGCCGGCGGCATCATTGGCTTCGCCTTCGTCTCCCTCCCTTCGGTGACCCCGCTCAAGAAGCGCTCCTTCAGCATGACCATCCAGGTCAAAGACTGGCAAGGGAACTTTCATCCCCTGGTGGTCGGCCCGAAAAACCCTTCCTGGGTCGGGGGTAAGAGCATCCCCGCCGAGATGAAATGGTCGGTGATCCTGGCGGAAGACGCCAACTTCTACCGGCACGAGGGGATCGACGTCAAGGCGATCAAGAAGGCAATCCAGTACGACCTGGAGCAGCAGTCACTGGCCCGGGGGGCCTCCACCATCACCCAGCAGACCGCCAAGAACCTCTTCCTCTCCCGGGAGAAGAGCCTCAGCCGGAAAGTCCGCGAGCTCATCCTGGCCAAACGGATGGAGCAGGAGTTGACCAAGGGGCGCATCCTGGAGCTCTACCTGAACGTGGTGGAGTTGGGGCCCATGGTCTACGGCATCGGCCATGGCGCCCGGTACTACTTCAACAAGCCTGCCTCGGCCCTCACCCCGCGGGAGTGCTCATTCCTGGCCGCCATGCTTCCGGGTCCACGGGTGGCGTACAACCCCTATCGGGATATCGACAAGGTGATGCACCGTTCGGAAATGATCCTGAAGCTTCTGCGGAAACGGGGGGTGCTGTCGGAGGAGGAGTACCGGCGGGCAGTGGCGGAGACGCCGAATATTGCAGGATTGCAGCGGAAGGTGGACGAGAGCATCAAGAAAGAAGAGGCATTCCAAAACGTTAGCAGCGCCGTCCGGCCTGAACCAGGAAGTGAACCTACCTCACAGGAAGGGTCTGCCGGAAGCGCCGAAAGAAGTACTGTGGCAGAGCCTAAAGTTGATGAGCCCGCAACGTCCGCTACGGGACAGTAAGATGATTTGCAATAATAAATGCCCCATCATCAAACGTATCGACATCATCGTAGGGGCGACGCATGCGTCGCCCTTGACGGAACATCCGGCGACATGGCCCGTGACGATGGTTTGTGGTATGGCGATGTGTCGGCGATGATGGTGATGGCGACAGGGCGACGCATGCGTCGCCCTTGACGGAACATCCGGCGACATGGCCCGTGACGATGGTTTGTGGTATGGTGATGTGTCGGCGATGATGGTGATGGCGACAGGGCGACGCATGCGTCGCCCCTACAAAACCATGACCATGTCAATGGTAGATTTATTGTCTCGAATCACCTAAATGGACCGAAGGGGATACGTCCGCAAGGCGCATCAAACCTCCCGACCAACCCGTAAATTTTCTTAGTATTTTTTAATTTTTAGTTGGCGTTTCAAGGAAAGGTGTGTTACTCATCATGCGTTGCTATCTCAGATCAGGAGGACAACCTTATGGAACCCACTTCACTAGACCACGCAGAATATGAAACGCTGCAGCGACTTAAGGCCAAGGGCTGGATACCGGATCTCCGGACCGGATCATCAGCAGATTGGATAAACGCAATGCGAACCATGGTTGAGCACGGTCTGCTGGCGCTGCCTGCAGACAAATAGCCCCCAAAACAAGGAAAGGCTCCCGGTTATATGGGAGCCTTTCCTTATTCAACCTTTATATATTCAAAACAGTAGCCAGGTAAATGCGTTGACGTCCCGTGGAGCCAGTGATATTCACTTAAACCTCATCCCTGAGCTCCGCCTGGAAACTCTCCGGCAGAGCAGCGAAGAGTGTGTGGCGGCGATCGTCTCCCTGCTGAAGCAGGAGAACTAATCAACGGTTGATTCTGTGGGAACCCGGTCAGGAGAGGCGAAGGTTATCCCGGCCGCTCCTTTCAAGCCCCTTGTGCATGGCGATGTTGTTACCGTCACTCTGTCCGGCCTGATAGGCGTCGTGCTCTATCGATGATCTCCTGCTCTGGGGGGTTCTGAGCGGCCCCAGTTCGGCCACCCTGGCCTGGATGAGCCGATCCTTGATCACCACCAGCGCCCCCGTGGTCGTCGGGGTCTCTTTTGTCTGGAGCGCCAGCTGCTGACTCACCGCCCGGACCGCCCCGAGATAGTAGGATCTCCGGATCCTTTCGCGCAGCAGCGGGACGACGCTCTCTTCGCGGCCGAGCAGGTAGCTCTTGGCCAGCCGCCGGATCGTCTTCTCCAGAAACTGATAGGTGTACGACGAAACCTCCACATCCTGGCCGACCCCGATGAAGAGGAGACGGGGCGGGGGACTCTTCATGTGGATCACCTTGCAACTGCAGGAGAGGGCCACACTGGAGGCGAGCCAACCGGCCCATTTGGGGAGGGTGGCCGCAGCCGGGACCGATATGGAATCGGCCTGCTCCGGCGGAGAGGTAGCGGCGATGTCCGCCATCTGGAGATTGTGCAGCGCCAGCAGCCGCTGTGCATGGGCTGCGGCCAGGGCCGCCTCATGTTCATTGCTGCTGGCCGACAGGGCCAACAGCTTTTGGATCTTCTCGATTATTTTCTCCATGGCCTCTTCCCCTCCCGCTTAACCGGATTGATCACGTTGGTGTGACAGCTCCGCTCTTCCCCTTCATCTCGGTCCAGATGTAGAGCGCTTCCACCCTCTCCCTCGCCCAGGGGGTTCGTCTCAGAAATTTCAGACTGGAGTTAAGCGTCGGATTGTGGGTGAAGCAGCGGATAGGGATCTCTTTTCCCAGACGTTCCCATCCGTACCGTACCACCAGCTTCTTCAGGATCAGCTCCAGTGTGACGCCGTGCAGGGGATCGACCGGATGCTGTTGCGGGGGGGAACTGGGCATACTGTTTCCTTAATAGAACCGTCCTTCCCCGTGAAAGGGAAGGACGGCTCTTAACGGTAGCGGAAGAGTTTTCGTCAGCGACTACTTTATGCTGAGCAGTTCGACCTCGAAGATGAGGGTTGCGTTGGGCGGCACATCGCTCCCTGCTCCCCGGGCGCCGTAGGCCAGATCCGGCGGGCAGACCAGCTTGGCCTTGCCGCCGATCTTCATCTTCTGGACCCCTTCGGTCCAGCAGGGGATAACCCCGTTGAGCGGAAAGCTGATGGACTGCTTCCGTTTGTAGGAGCTGTCGAACTCCTTGCCGTTGGTCAGGGTGCCGCGATAGTTGACTTCGACGGTGCTGACGGAGCTCGGCGATGCCCCCTTACCGTCTCTGAGGGGGACGTAGACCATTCCGGAGGGGCTCTTCACAGCCCCTTTCTCCTTGGCTGCCTTGTCGATGGTTTCGTTGGCCGCCGCCAACGCCGGAATCATGAGCATGGTGGCAAGGGCTGCAATGAGGTATCGTTTCATCTCTTCTCCCTGTCTACTGTAGAATTTAAATGCGAGAGGTGATATTCTATCATTAAAAACTTGCTACCGTCAAGAGCAACATCTTTAAAGCGCTGCCTGCTGATCGATCAGCTCAACACATTTGTTGACGGACCCGCAGCTTTTGTCATGGACAAAAAGATAGTTTAGAGTAAAATGGCTTTACTTGAGGAGGCCTATCGTGCTCACCGATCCTAAACCAGTGCCGAATGACAGCGATCCCCGACAGACGCTTCGCCTGCGCCACATCAATCGTCTCTATGGGGTTCTCTCTGCCGTCAACCGCGCCATGACCCGCAGGCTGGTACGGCAAGAGCTCCTGCAGGAGATCTGCCGGATATTGGTGGAGGTCGGCGAATTTCGGATGGCCTGGTTCGGCATTCCCGATGCCGAGGGATGGCTCGTTCCCGAGGCGCTCTGCGGAGACACGACAGGATATCTCTCGACGTTCAGGGTCTCGTGCCTCGACATAGCCGAAGGGCGCGGGCCCGCAGGGACCGCCATCAGAGAGAACCGTCCGGTCGTCCGGGATAGCCGCTCCATCAGCTCCCCGTCGGTCCCCTCACACGTCAGGGCCGCGCGCTACGGTTTCAACGCCGTTGCCGGGTTCCCGGTCCTCCTCCCTGACGGAGTCATCGCCTGCCTCGTTCTCTACTCCATGAAAAACGGCTTCTTTGCCGCTGACGAGGAAAAGCTGCTGACAGAAATCTGTGCCGATGTGGAGTATGCCCTGGAATTTGAAGCAACTGAGCTCCGGCGGCTGGAAGCCGAGGGGGATCTGGAACGGGAGAAGAATCTCTTCGGGTCGGTGGTGGGGGCGATTCCCGACCTGATCTGGCTCAAGGATCCGGACGGTTTCTACCTCTACTGCAACCCGGCGTTCGAGCGTTTCTTCGGCGCTTCGATGAAGGAGATCGCCGCCAAGAGCGACTACGACTTCGTGGATGAGGAGTTGGCCGCCTTCTTCCGGGCAAAGGACCGGGAGACCCTGGCGGCAGGCCGCCCCATGAGGAACAACGAATGGGTCACCTTTGCCGATGACGGCCACCGCGCCCTGCTGGAGACCATCAAGAGCCCCCTGCGGGACGCTTCGGGAGGAGTCGTGGGGATTCTCGGCATCGCCCGGGATATCACCGCCACCCGCCAGGTGATGGAGTTGGAGGAACAGCGGCTAGAGCTGGCGCGTCAGCAGCAGCGGCTCTCCGGAATCATCTACGGCGCAAACATCGGAACCTGGGAATGGAATCTCCAGAACGGTTCTGCGGTGCTCAACGAGCGATGGGCCGAAATCATCGGCTACACCCTGGCGGAGCTGGAACCGGTGGGAATCCATACTTTGAAAGAGTATGCCCACCCCGATGACCTCCACCGCGCCTTCGAGCTTTTTGACCGACATGTGAGCGGCGAACAGGAGAGCTACGAGTGCGAACTCCGCATGAGGCACAAGGAGGGGGAGTGGGTCTGGGTGCTGGATCGGGGGAAGATCGTCTCACGGGATGACCACGGTCGGCCGCTGCTGGCATCGGGAACGCACCTGGACATTACCAGACGCAAGCAGGCGGAGGCTGCGCTGGGCGCCAGTGAACAGTTCATGCGGATGCTCACCGACTTCATCCCCGGCATGGTGGGATACTGGAACCGTGAACTCCGCTGCGGCTTTGCCAATATCGCCTACCAGGAGTGGTTCGGAAAGAACCGGGAGGAGATGGAGGGGATTCATATCCGGGAGATGCTGGGGGATGAGGTCTATCGCGTGAACGAACCGTTCATCCGTGCGGCCCTCGGCGGGGAGCGGCAATGCTTCGAGCGGACCCTGACCAAGGCCGACGGCAGCACCGGCCATGTCCTGACGTACTACATTCCCAGCTGGAAAGGGGATCAGGTGAGCGGTTTCTTCGTCCTGGTGTCGGATATCACCGACCTCAAGCAGGCGCAGCTGCAGCTGGAGCAGGTGAACCGGGTGCTGGCGCAACGGACGGTGGAAGCCGAGGCGGCCAACCGGGCCAAGAGCGACTTCCTGGCCAACATGAGCCACGAGATTCGAACCCCCATGAACGCCATCATGGGACTGGGGCACCTGGCCCTCAAGACCGATCTCTCCCCCCGGCAGCACGATTACCTGACAAAGATGACCAGCGCCGCCGACGGCCTGCTGCGGCTGCTCAACGAGCTGCTGGACTTCTCCAAGATCGAGGCGGGGAAGCTGCAGCTGGCGGAGGTCACCTTTCAGCTCCGCCCGACCTTAACGCAGCTTACGAACCTCATGGAGTGCCACGCCGACGAAAAGGGGCTCAAGATCGTCATCACCACCGACCCGGCAACGCCTGAGTATCTGAAGGGGGACCCTTTTCGGCTGCAGCAGGTGCTCCTCAACCTGATGAACAACTCCGTCAAGTTCAGCCACGGGGGGGAGGTCTCCCTCACTGTCCGCCCTCTTCCCGACGCCGATGGGGAGATCTCCCTGGAGTTCACCGTTCAGGACAGCGGTATCGGCATGACCCCGGATCAGCTGGACGGCATCTTCGAACCGTTCACCCAGGGAGACAGCTCCACCACCCGAACCTACGGCGGTACCGGCCTGGGACTAAGCATCTGCCGACGGCTGGTCACCCTCCTGGGAGGGGAGATCCGGGTCTCCAGCGAACCGGGTGAAGGGAGCAGCTTCACCTTCACCGCCCGTTTCCGGGTGGGAACCCGCGGGGACGTTCAAGAGAAGCCGCCGCTCAGCGTGCCGGCGGTAAGATTCCTGCGGGGGCGGCGGATCCTGGTGGCCGAGGACCAGCCGGTCAATCAGCAGGTAATCCGGGAGGTGCTGGAGCAGGCGGGGATGGTGGTCACCCTCGTCGGTCACGGCAGGGAGGCGGTGGCCGCCGTGGCCGCGGCTATCGACCCGTTTGACGCCGTGCTCATGGATATCCAGATGCCGGTCATGGACGGTTACGAGGCCGCACGGCTGATCCGGCGCCATCCCGGTTGTCAGGAGCTGCCGATCATCGCCCTGACCGCCCACGCCCTCTGGGAAGAGCGGGTGCGCTGTCTCGACGCGGGGATGAACGATCACCTGACCAAACCGATTGACGTGGAGCAGGTGATTGAATCCCTGGCCCGCTGGATGCCGCCATTTCAGGAGGGGGAGTCCGCTCCGCTTGTTTTTGAGGTTCCCGGTGAGGAAAAGTGGGCACCGCTTCATCTTCACGGTTTTGACCTGGATTCCGCCTTAAAAAGGCTCTGCGGTAATGAACGGCTGCTCTTCCGGCTGCTCCGGGACTTTGGCGAAAATCACCAGGGGAGTGTTGCCGCAATCAGGAGGGCGCTGGAGAGAGGGGAGCAGGCGACGGCCCTCCAGCTGCTCCACTCCCTGCGGGGGGTTGCCGGGAATCTCTCTGCCGCTTCGGTGGTAGCGGCCGCGGGGGCGCTGGAAGGGCTCCTGAAACGCGGGGGGGCGCCCGTTGCAAAAAGAGAGCTGGAGCAGTTGGAGCTGGCGCTGCAGCAGGCGCTTGCCTCGGTGTCGCAGCTTGGCGGCAGGGGGGCGGATGACGGGGAGCGTCCGGCAGATGGGGGTGTGGTGCAGCCGGTTGACGTGGCCGCGGTAGCTCCGCTCCTGAGCCGGCTGCACGGACTGCTGACGAAAAACAGCATCCGGGCGAGGACGCTGCTGCCGCCCCTACAGGAGCTGCTGCAGGGGACCCGACTGGAGGCGGAGGCGCACCGGATCGAGGCGTCTCTGGCGAAGTTTGATTTCGGGCTGGCCCGGAGCGTGGTGGAAGATCTGAGCGCTTCACTGGCAGAGTGACGCGGTATTAAGGGGAAGATGAGATGGTGCGAGAGACGCAGAAGATTCTGGTCATCGATGATTCACCGGTCAACCTGGAGATCCTGAGTGAACTGGTCAACGACGACTGTGAGGTGCTCTGTGCCCTGAGCGGCGAGGACGGCATCGGGTTGGCCCTGAGGGTGCATCCGGACCTGATCCTCCTGGATGTGATGATGCCGGTCATGGACGGCTATGAGGTCTGCGCGCGGCTCAAGAGCGATCCGTTGACCAGAGGGATCCCGGTCATCTTCATCACCGCATTGAACCAGGAGGAGGATGAGACCAGGGGGCTCGAACTGGGAGCCATCGACTATGTGACCAAACCGATCAATCTTCCCATCGTACGCGCCCGGATTCGGAACCATCTGGAACTCAAACGGACCGAGAGTGTCCTCCAGGAACGGACAGAGCTGCTGCTGAGACAGCAGCAGCAGCTGGAGGCGCTCAACAGGGAGCTGGAACAGCGGGTTGCCACGGAGGTGAAGAAGAGCCGGGAGAAGGACCAGGCGCTCATGCAGAGGGAGAAGATGGCTTCCATCGGGCAGCTGGCGGCGGGAGTGGCCCACGAGATCAATAACCCCATGGGGTTCATCTCCGCCAACCTGGGGATTCTGGCCGATTATTTCGACCGGGTGGTCCGGTTTGACCGGATCCAGAGAGAGATCGGCATCGCCGCTCCGCCGGAGCTGCGGCAGGTGATCCTGAACCACAGGAGATCTCTGGATCTTGACCATCTCCTGGAGGACGGGGTCAATCTGATCTACGAGTCACTGGGTGGGGCGAAGCGGGTCAAGAAAATCATCGAAGACCTGAAGAGCTTTTCCCATGTGGATCAGGCGGAGAAGGCGCCGGTGGCGCTCAGCAGCTGCCTGGAGAGCGCCCTGAACATCTGTTCCAGCCAGCTGTCCGGCGTGGCGACCATCAGGAAGGAGTATTCACCCGTGCCGGAGCTTCTCTGCCACCCCGGTCAACTGAACCAGCTCTTCCTCAACCTGCTGGTAAACGCCGGACAGGCCATGGTCCGGCCAGGGGAGATCGTGCTCCGTTGCTGGCATGGGGCCCCCTTTGTCTGCGTGTCGGTCAGCGACAGCGGCAGAGGCATCCCCGAGGAGCTCCGGGAGCGGATCTTCGAACCGTTCTTTACGACCAGAGATGTGGGGAGGGGGACCGGCCTGGGGCTCAGCGTCTCCGCCGAGATCATAAAAAACCACCAGGGAGAGCTCCTGGTGGAGAGTGTTGTCGGCAGAGGGAGTACCTTTACGGTGAGGATCCCCGTCGCGCCATGCCGTTAAAAGGGCGCGGCATGCCGTCGTAGGGGCGCGGCATACCGATAAAAGGGCGCGGCATGCCGTTAAAAGGGCGCGGCATGCCGCGCCCCTACGACGGTGCTGGTGTGGTCCCTCCGGCTGCCGGTTTCTTCCGGGGGCGACGACGGCTCTTCTTCTCGTCGGTGAGGTCGCCGGTCAAGGCGTGAGGCTTGGAGTGGCTCGGCACATGGTGACGTCCCGCAGGCTTGAGTTCGACCCGTGGTTTGGGCTTGGTCCGGGTGTAGTTCTTCACGAAGAGATCGTCCTCGGCCCAGACCACGGGAACCTTGTCCTTGATGTACTCCTCGATGGCCTCCAGATGAAAGGCGCCGTCTTCGTCCGCCAGGGAGATCGCCTTCCCCTCGGCCCCGGCCCGGGCGGTCCGGCCGATCCGGTGGACGTAATCCTCGCAGTCCTGGGGGAGGTCGTAGTTGATCACGTGGGTGACCCCCTCCACATGAAGACCGCGGGAGGCCACGTCGGTGGCGATGAGGATGGGGAGGGACCCCTCCTTGAACTGCTCCAGGATCCGGAGCCGTTTCTTCTGATCCACGTCGCCGGAGATCATCTTGCAGGGAAATTCGTTGGCGTTGAGCCGGTCGTGCAGGTACTCCACCTCCCGCTTGGTGTTGACGAAGATCATGGTGCGCGCCATCCCCTCACGCCTCAGGAGTCCCAGGAGGAGTGGGAACTTTTCTTTCCGGGAGACATGGTAGAGCTGCTGGGTCACCCGTTCGGCGGTCATCTGGTCAGGAGAGATCTCGACCTTCTCGGGGGCGTTCATGAATTCGTAGGCCAGCTCCATGACCCGCTGGTTGAGCGTGGCGGAGAACATCATGTTCTGACGCTCGTCGAAGGGGGGGAGCCGGCGGAGGATGAAGCGGAGATCGGCGATGAACCCCATGTCGAACATCCGGTCCGCCTCGTCGATCACCAGAGATTCGATCTTCTTGAGGTGATAGACTTTCTGCTTCAGGTAGTCGATGAGCCGTCCCGGAGTGCCGATGATGATGTCGGTCCCCTCCTCGAGCGCCTCCCGCTGCTTCATGTAATCCACCCCGCCGTAGATGGCCTGGATGGTGAAACCGCAGTGCTTACCCAAGAGCTGGGCGTCCTGCTCGATCTGTACCACCAGTTCTCTGGTTGGAGCGAGGATCAGCGCTCGGGGATTGTTCCCCTGGTCGGTGACCTCCTGGCGCAGCAGCCGGGTAAAGAGGGCGATGAGGAAGGCTGCAGTCTTGCCGGTGCCGGTCTGCGCCTGGCCCGCCACGTCCTTTCCGGCCAGGGCCAACGGCAGGGTCTTTTCCTGGATGGGGGTGCAGGCGGTAAAGCCGGCGTCGGAGACGCCCCGGAGCACCGTCTCCGGGAGGTTCAGCTGGTCAAAGGTCATGTTTTTTCCTTTTCTTGATTTTTCAATGGGATACCTTTACCACAGCGCCGGGGAAATGGCAACAACGGGAACGGCTCCCCCGATGGCGCCTCTCGCTGTCGGGAGAAAAGCGGCTTGACATTCGGATTCGAACTATTTTATGGTGTGAGTCAGTCGACATAGGCAGTTCAGCAGACGGTACACGATAATACTAAACCATCCGCGAGGATGGGGCGGAAAGCCTACAGGGTCTCCCAGAGACAGCCGGGTTGCCGAAATATCGCACGAGATATTTTCGGTGGCCCGGCTGTTTTTTGTCCGGGCCGCCTCCAGCCACCAGCCATTCCGGTCAGGCCGGAACGGGGAGGAACCCATGGAAACACCCTGCAGGGAAGAGTATCTGTCCGTTTGCCGCCGTTTGCGCCCGCTGCTCCTGATACTGGCCGTGACCCTTCTCCTGCTCCCTCCTCTCCCGGGGGAGAGCAGAGGGGGAGAGGTGACGTTGACGTGGAACCCGCCGCTCAATGCCGACGGATCTCCTTTTACCGGAATCAGCGGCTACCGGCTCCACCTGGGGAGAGGATCAGGTAGCTACTCCGCCTCCATTGACGTGGGGAGCGCCACAACCTATTCGCTGAGCAATCTTACCGACGGTGTTACCTATTATTTTGCCGTCACCGATTATGACAGCGCCGGGAATGAGAGCGGCTACTCCAACGAGGTGAGCAGGAGCCTTGCGCCATCATCCCTTCCTACGGGAGCGTCCGGACTCCCGGTCATGCTCCTGGAGAGCGGCCGGGGTTACCCGCTGGTCATGGACGCCTACAGCGACCCGGCGACCCGGAGCGGCGACACCATCATGGCCCAGGCGGGGGCCCTTACGGAAGTGCTGCGTCTGGCCCGCCCCCTGGAGATCACTCTCAGAGGGGGATACGACGAGGCGTATGTCTCGACCAGCGGTCTGACCCTGCTGCAGGGGGTGGTGGTCGAGAATGGGGCGCTGACCGTCGATGGGTTGTGTATCCGGTAACGCGCAGGACCGATTTCTCGGCCCCTCTCAGCCGGTTTTGTGGTAGGATTCCCTCCCCCGGGACGGCATAAAGAGTCCCCGGAGAGCAGGGAGAGGTGGAATCATGGCTGAGAGGATATGGTACTGGCGGGTGGAGAACCAAGTGAAACGGCTTGCGGAGTTGACCGGAGTAAGCGAGGCGGACCGGGAGCTGCCACTGCGGCGTGATGTCCGCTCATTGGGCTACCTGCTGGGAGAGGTTATCCTGGAGCAGGCAGGACAAAAGGTCTTCGACGCGGAGGAAGAGCTGCGCCGCCTGGCCATCCGCCACCGACAGCTGAACGATCATCAGGGGGAGGCGTGCCTGGACTTCCCCGGAGAGCAGGAGCTCCAGGAGCGGGGGGTCGGCATCGTCGGTCAGATGACAGTGGGGGAGGCATTCCAGATCGTCAAAGCTTTTGCCACCTACTTCGAACTGACCAACCTGGCCGAGACCAACCATCGCCGCCGCCGGCAGCGCGCCACCCGCCTGAATCGGGGAATTCACGACAAGCCCGGCTCCATCCGGGGGACGCTGCTGAGGATGCGGGACGCCGGGATCGGCGCCGATGAGGCACTGGCTCTCCTGGGGCGAATCGAGGCGCGACCGGTCTTTACCGCCCACCCCACGGAGGTAACCCGGCGGGTGGCGCTCTTCAAGCGGCGCCGGATCGCCAGGAACCTGGAGCTCCTGGACCGGCTCCCCCTCACCGATGACGAGGCGTCCCGGAGGCAGCAGGAGATTCTGGCCGAGGTGTCTGCCCTCTGGCAGACCGACGAGGTCCGGCGCCGCAAGCCGACGGTGGACGACGAGATCCGGATGGGGCTGGACCACTACCCCGGCTGCCTGGTCGGGCCGCTTCCCGCCCTCTACGAGGAGATCGCCGAGGCCTTCGGTCAGCTCTATGGCCGGGAACTGGCACCCCGGGAGCTCCCCACGCTCCTCAGGTTCGGCTCCTGGATCGGCGGCGACCGGGACGGGAACCCTTTTGTCACGGCGGCCTCCACGGGGACGGCCGTGGCCCTGGCCCGGGAGACGATCCTGGGGCTCTACCGGGAGCGGGTGGAGGAGCTGCAGGAGCTGCTCACCACCTCCTCCTGTCAGCGGGGGATCGATCCGGCTATTCCGGCGCTCCTGACCCGATACGAGGAGCTCATGCCAGAGGTGAGCCCGGTGGCGCTGGCCCACCCCGACTGCGAGCTCTACCGGCGGCTTCTGGAGTACGTCCTTCACCGGCTTCGGGCCGCCGGCAGCGATCATCTCCTCCCCGCAGCCTACCCGGGGCCGGAGGCGTTCAATGCCGATCTCCTCATGATCCGGGCGAGCCTGGCGAGCCACGACGGGGAACGGATGGCCCGCCAGCTCATCGACCCGCTGCTGCGCCAGGTGGCGACCTTCGGGTTCCATCTCCACGCCCTGGATATCCGTCAGCACGCCGCACTCCATGCCGCGGCTGTCCGGGAGCTGGCCGCCGGGGTAACTGCCGACACCCCCGACCGGATCCCGCCACTTCCTTCTGCAGCCACCATCGAGCTCCTCACCACGCTTAGGGAGGTGGCGCGGTTGAAGAAGCGGTACCCGGAGGCGATCAGGAGCTATGTGATCAGCGGCGCCACCGCCGCCGATGACGTCCGGAACCTCCTCTGGCTGGCCGGGCTCTGCGGGGTAAACTGCGCCGCCTCTCCCGACGGCCGTGATCCGGGGCTCATGCCGGCGCCGCTCTTCGAGTCCATCGAAGACCTGCGCAACGCGCCGGAGATCTGCCGTTCCCTCTGGAACTCCCCCTCCTATCTCCCCCTCCTGGATTCATGGGGGCGGAGGCAGGAGGTGATGCTCGGCTACTCGGACTCCAACAAGGATGGGGGGATGCTCACCAGTTCATGGGAGATTTTCAAGGCTCACCGGGCGCTCCACCAGGTGGCGGCGGAGTGCGGCGTCACCCTGACCCTCTTCCATGGTCGGGGAGGGACCGTGGGGCGTGGGGGGGGGCCGACCCACCGGGCCATTATCGCCCAGCCCTTCGGCGCCTTCAGCGGCTCCTTCAAGCTGACCGAACAGGGGGAGGTGATCAACTGGAAGTATTCGGACCCGGCCCTGGCGGTGCGCAACCTGGAGCTGATGGTGGCCGCATCCCTGGAGGCTCTGGCCAACACAGGGCTCGTTGAGACCAGGCCGGAGGTGCGGTGGGAGGAGGCGCTGGAGGAGATGTCCGGGTGGGCCTTCGACTTCTATCGGGAGCGGATCGCCGAGAATCCGGACATCATCCCCTACTTCGAGCAGGCGACGCCGGTACAGGAGTTCGACCTGGCCAAGATCGGCTCCCGGCCGGCCCGGCGGGGACAGGCCAGAGGGCTCGGAGATCTCCGGGCCATCCCCTGGGGGTTCGGCTGGATGCAGAGCCGGCATGTGATCCCCGGCTGGTTCGGCGTCGGCTCCGCCCTGGAGCGGTTCGCCTCCCGGGGGGAAGCGCAACGGGAGCTGCTGGGGAGCATGATGCGGCGGTTCCCCTTCTTCTACGACCTGATCCGGAACGTGGAGCTGGCCCTCACCAAGGTCGACCTCCCCATCGCCCGGCTCTATGCCGGGCTGGTGACCGACGAGGCGCTCCGGGAACGGGTCTTCGGCATGGTGACCCAGGAGTACCAGAGGACCAGGAAGATGGTACTGGAGATCACCGGCCAGCAGCGTCTCATGGAGAGTAATCCTGCCCTGGCCCGCTCCATCAGCCTGAGAAACCCCTACGTGGACCCCTTGAGCCTGATCCAGGTGGAGCTCCTGAGGCGCAAACGTTCCGGCGAGGAGAGCGACGACCTCAACTACACCCTGGCAGCCACCATCAACGGCATCGCCGCGGGGCTGCGAAACACCGGGTAGCAGTTTTCGGCAACTGATACTCGAAACATAGGAACGCCCCGGAGAGTTTCCCGGGGCGTTCCTGCGTCAAACACGGGAATTGTCAGGCCGAGACGGCGCTGCGGCTTCTTCTCTGTCTGAAACGGATTATACCGGAGGCAGTCAGGGTAAGAAACCCCAGGAGTGCGGCAAGGGGGTGGGCCACTCCGTAGAGCAGCGGGGTGAGGATGATACGGGTCGCAGCCCGGAGCGGTTCATGTTTCCGGATGAAGTCGGCCACGGGGGGGCTCAGACGGTAGTAGAGGGTGACGAACCCCCGTCCCGCCCTGCCGGAGAGGAGCACCCGGTCGCGGAACTCCCGAAGGGAGTGCACCTCCGGTGCAAGATAGCTGCCGTACGCGGCGGTGGCGATGAAGCAACCGCCACCGCCGCCGCTGCTCCCGCCGGAGGCCGGCAGCACCGGGATACTGCCGTCGGTGGTAAAGGCTGCAGACAGGTTATCCATGGCCGTGGCGTTACAGACGAGCAGGACGATCTCCGTGCTCGTTGGCGTTGGGGGAATAAAGATCGTCGTCTGGAGAGTGCTCTGGGCCGGCGGATATTCGACGGAAACCGCTCCGGCACGGAATGCCGTCAGCTCCATACCCGAATCCCGGCTGATGGTGACGGTGACGCCGGATGCGGTGGCGGGGAGCCGGATGTAGGCGTAGGAGTAGTGAGGGAGGGTGATTGAGGGGGCCGGTATCGACGAGGTGGTCACCGGATAGGCGACATACGTCGCGGTGGGAACGTAGCGCGGGATGTAATCGATCTCGGTGGTGTGGCTCTGCCAGGCCCGGCTGTAGAGCCGCTTGGCATAGCCGAAGAAGTCGGTGGAGAGATTCGTTGAGTACTCCTGGATCAGGACGGCGTTGAGAACCGGGGTCATGGGGATGTCCGCGCCGTTGGCCGGAGCGGGGAGCGTCGCCAGCCGTTCCCACATCTTTCTCACCACGGGAACACCGTGCTGCTCCGCCAGGTACCTGTTGAAGAGCCATCGGCCGTATCCCCCTCCGGTGGTGGTGCTCACCGCCGTGTCCAGGCTCAGGGTCGGGTTACTCAAAGAGGCGGAGAGATAGGTATAGAGCTGGTTGACCCCGTCATAGATCTCTTCCTCCATCCAGGTGGAGGTCGCCTCGGCATACCAGAGGTCGAAGTAAAAATTGTAGCCGAACTGGATGGCATGATGGTACTCGTGGGCCGCCGTGACCTGAAGGGACTCCAGGGGGGGGTAACCGGAGTAGAGGGAGTTCGTAAAGCTCCGGTCCACCACAATATAGCTGGCGGCGCTCACCGAACTTCCGGAGATGAGTCCCGTGTCATGGGTATGACCATATTCGTTCAGGGAGGCCAGGTCCTGGAGGTAGACATCGTAGGGAGCGCTGTTTCGGGTCGGTGCGGGGAGATACCCCAGGTTCGGCGCCGTCCCCGAATTTGCCGCTTCAGCGGCATAGACAGCGTCGAAAATCTGCGCCGTGGTCATCGCCCAGAGGGAGGTCGCCGCATCGGCGCCGGTGGTGGTGTAATGAATTTTGAACCGCCCCGAAGGGGAGAGGATGGTGCCCTCCGGGCCGGAGAGGAGTGGCAGAGCCAGATACTTGGCAAGAGTCGTCCGGGTCGCCGGTTCCAGGAGGGGCCAATCTTTGCGGAGGTTCCGGTAGAGAGGAGTACCGCAGCGCTCGGCCTGCCGGGGGCTCTGCGCCAGCACTGCGGCGCTGATCTTCTGCCCCGTTTCTCCGAAGCGGGCCAGGTAATAGTCATCCAGCGCCCCGGCAAAGAGGGGGAAGGGAAAGGCCGCTCCAACCAGTAAGAGCGCCACAAGAAATCCAGTCAATCGTGCTGTTTTCATATCAGTCCACCATCCTTTTTCCGACCCGGAGCGCCGCCAGAGAGCTCCTTCCAGTTGTCACGGCGAGTGTGATCCTCCCCGCCGCAGTGCGGAGCTCGTAGAGCCCGGGGGGGAGCGGCAGGGCAAAAAAGCCGTGATTGTCTGCGGTTATCTGCCGGCTGTGCCGTGAGCTGTCCATGACCTCGATGGGACATCGTTCCACCAGAAGAGGGCCCCCACCGGAGGCGAGCTTGCCCCCGGCAGTCTGGATATAGCAGATGCCGGCGACGGCACCCATCCCGTCAGGCAGAGGGATGGAGGGGGTTACCGCCGCTTCCGTCCTGAACAACGGCAGATACCCTGCCCGGAGGAGGAGCACCACGGCTCCGTCTCCAGCCCCCGGCACGAACTCCCGGCCATCGAACCGCCACGGCTGTCCCTGGGCGCCGGGATTGAAGAACATCCCCCCCTGCCCCGGACGGGGAGTTCCCAGGGAGAGGAGGAGCAGGCAGGAGAGGAGTGTAAGTCTCATGGGACCTCGCGGGGGGGGGGTGAGCAACGGGCCGTCTCTTCGGGGGGGGATACTAGCAAGGAACGGCTTCTTTGTCAGGACATTTCGACTGAAGGCCGAATGGATTGCCATAATCGGGGGGATATGGTACACAAGAGCGGTCGGAGCCTGTTTTATCATCAGCCGGGAGACCAGACCAACGGGCCCCTCGAGCAAGGAGTGTTGACATGACCCAGGATAAGGATGAGCGGCAGCGGCCCAACCTGCGGCTGGTGGTCAACAACCCGGACAAGCGCCCCCCTGCCAAGGATGCCGAGGAGGAGTATCTCTCCCTGGAACTCCTGGTGGCACGGCTGGAGGAGTTCCGTGCCGCGTTCTACCTGGATATGGAGCAGGGGACGGCCAAGGTCTACAGCCGGATCGAACGGTTCCTCTCCGTGAAAGGGTGGCAGTACGGCCTGGATCCCCTTCACGGGAAGCTGATGGTTCTCCCCGCCGGAACGGTCTGCCCCTTTCATGACGAGTTCGGTGGAGAAAACAAGGACGAGCTGCTCATCTTCGTCTCCGAAGACCCCCAGGGAGGGCTCTGTCTCGCCCTGGAGATGGTGCTCCCCTTCTTCAGCGAGGACGATGAGGTCATGGAGGATGCCTTCTTCTCCGCCCCGGTTCATCCCTACGGCACCCTCTTCCTGGAGGAGAACCGTCAGGACACTCTCCTGGACTTCATCTACCGGCTCTCCATCCCACTCTCTCCTCCGGTGCTCACCGGGCGACTGATGGAGCGGTTCTTCGCCATCG
Organism: uncultured Geobacter sp.; assembly: GCA_903857795.1. Taxonomy (GTDB): domain Bacteria; phylum Desulfobacterota; class Desulfuromonadia; order Geobacterales; family CAIOGM01; genus CAIOGM01. Next base: position 44,582 of record CAIOGM010000153.1, on the reverse strand, counting down.
CCGATCACGAACTGGCGGAGACGCTCAGGAGCCTCGGAGCATATCAGGAATAGGTTCCCACCTCACGTTCCACCTCTCAAGCTCGTGCAGCACCGCATCCACCAGCGGTTCAACCCGCTCCGCCACCGTCGGCGTCAACTCTGTCCCCATGCCGATCTCCTCTGGCTGGACCCCCAGGAGGAGCAGCTCTTCCGGGGCGAATCCCTGGAGTTCCGCCACCAGGAGGAGATCCTGAAGCCCCATCTGGTGGGGAGAGAGCTTGGTCCGGAAGGCGATGTTGATCTCGTCGCCGGTAAGACGGATCAGGGTTCCAGGCGGGCCGTCGGTCTCCACGGCGTCCACCACCAGGAGCCGCCGAACCCCCTCCAGGTACGGGAGGAGGTCCAGCCCCAGGGTTCCGCCGTCCAGGAGCCGAACAGTTGGCGGAAAACTGTACCGTTCCTGGAGCCGGTGGACGACCTGCACACCGACCCCGTCGTCAGTCATGATGAGGTTGCCGATACCGAGAACCAGTGTATCGGGGGAAAAGTCAACCATGGGAATCCTTTCCTGTCGTGAAAAACGGCGCACCTTTTATCCTGGTGCGCCGTTTTTATGTTTAGCCCTGCGGTAAACCGCTTGTTCAGGTTTCAGTCGTCTTTCCGGTGGATGGTGAAGCGGTAGCCGCTGAACATGCTGGAGACCTCGGCGCCATGCTCCTTGATGTCCATGAGCCAGGCGCTGTAGATGTGGTTCACCACGAAGCCGAAGATGGCGTACATACTCAGGTGGTGGATCAGCCGGATGCTCTGGGTGGAAAAGACGACCTGGACCCAGCCGAACAGTGTGAAGAGTATCCCCTGGGGAGCGTGGGTGGCGTAGAGGGAGAAGCCGGTGACGATCATCAGCAGGTAGAGGAAGAAGAGGAGAGCGTAGGCGGTGGTGGCCAGGGGATTGTGGCCGATGGTCTCGGGGACCTCTTTGTCCATAAAGAGGTAGTAGCGAAGCATGGCGAGGGTCTTTTCTCTCCCCTTGGCGGTGAGCAAGGGGAAAAACTCCCGCCATGCTGCGTACTTGTTCCCCAAAAACGACCAGACCACCCGGGAGGCGACGCTGACGGTGAAGGTGTAGGCCGCCACGAAGTGGACGAACCGGACCCACCCCATGGAGAAAGCAGAGGGAGCGCGCCCCACCGAGGCAGGGGAGGCGATGAAGAGACCGGTCACGGCAAGGATAACGATGCAGGCCGCGTTGACCCAGTGGCTCCACCGGACCGGCAGTTCCCAGATGTAGCGCTTGAACTTGCATTGGCTGCTCATCGGTACGCCCCCTTTCTAGGAAACTTTTACGTTGATCAGCTCGTTCCCCTCGGGATCCGTCACATGGACCGCGCAGGCGAGACAAGGGTCGAAGGAGTGGATGGTCCGGAGGATCTCCAGCGGCTTGTTGGGGTCGGCGATGGGGGTCCCCACCAGCGCCGCCTCGTAGGCCCCCCTCTCTCCCCGGGCATCCCGGGGGGAGGCGTTCCAGGTGGAGGGGACCACCGCCTGGTAGTTGAGGATCTTCCCCTCCTTGATCCGGATCCAGTGACCCAGGGCGCCCCGGGGGGCGTCGTGGAAGCCGTAGCCCGAGGCTTCCGCGGGCCAGTCAGCCGGGTCCCACCGCTCGTTGTTGTGGGCGGTGTAGTCGCCGCCGCCGATGCTGGCGGTCAGGTTCCCCAGCCAGACGGGTAGTTCCCTGGCCACCAGCAGGGTCTCGATCCCCCGGGCCGCGGTCCTCCCCAGGGTGGAGAAGAGCGCCTCGGGGCCGACTCCCAGCTGCTTGAGGACCATGTCAACCGCTCCCCTGGTGGGAGCGTGCCCCGAAGCGTAGGCCACCAGGATCTTTGCCAGGGGACCAACCTCCATGGCCTTCTCCTCGTAGCGGGGGGACTTGACCCAGGAGTACTTGGCGTTGGTATCGATCATGTCGTAGGGGGGGGCGGGGCCGGTGTAGTGGGCCTCCGTGGACCCCTCCCACGGGTGAAGGGGCTTGCCGTCGCCCTCGTACCAGGAGTTGTCCACATATTCGGCGACCTTGCGGTGATCCACCGGACAGACCCTGGAGAGGTCGCGGTTCAGGATGATCCCGGGGGGGAGCCAAAGCTTCTTCCCCCCCGCCTCCCGGGGATATTCGCCGTACGTCATGTAGTTGCCGATCCCTGCGCCGATGCCGGCCCACTCCTTGTAATAGGAGGCTACGGCCAGGAGGTCGGGGATGTAGACCTGCTCCACGAAACGCCGGGCCTTCTTCAGGAGCTCACCTATCTCCGCCAGTTTCTCGGCGTTGAGGGCGTTCTGGGAGGCGGGATCAATGGGGATGGCCATCCCTCCCACCACGAAGGTCTGGGGATGAGGGTTCTTGCTCCCCAGGATGGCGTGGATCTTGATGACTTCCCTCTGCCAGTCGAGAGCCTCCAGGTAGTGGGCCGTGGCCATGAGGTTTGCCTCGGGGGGGAGCTTGTAGGCCGGGTGCCCCCAGTAGGCATTGGCGAAGGGGCCAAGCCTTCCCTTGTTCACGAAGGTGGAGAGCTTCTCCTGCACTCCCTTAAAATAGGTGGGAGAGTTGAGGGGCCAATCGGAGAGGGAGGCGGCCAGGGCCGCGCTCTTTACCGGATCGGCCTTGAGCCCCGAGGTGATGTCCACCCAATCCAGGGCATGGAGATGGTAGAAGTGGATCACATGGTCCTGGACGACCTGGATGCCGATGATCAGGTTGCGGATCATCTCGGCGTTGTAGGGGACCGTTATGTCCAGGGCGTTCTCCACGGCGCGGATGGAGGCGATGGAGTGGACGGTGGTGCAGACCCCGCAGAAGCGCTGGGTGAAGTACCAGGCGTCCCGGGGGTCGCGCCCCTGGAGGATCTTCTCTATCCCCCGGAACATGGTGCTGCTGCTCCAGGCGTCGGTGACCCGGCCGTCGTTCACCTCGGCCTGGATCCTCAAGTGCCCCTCGATGCGGGTGATCGGATCGATGACTATCTTGGCCATGGTTTATCCCTCCTCCCTCGTGTTCTCGCCCGGTTCCCTGTCCTTGCGCAGGGCGTTGAGGGCGCCGTGGACGCCGAACCCCGCCGCCGCCGCCGCCACCAGCCCCAGGCCGATCTTGTCGGCCGTCGCCTCAATGCCGAACCCCGGCACGTTGGGGAGCCGACGGTAGAAGGGGGACATGGTATCCCAGAAGGCCGGTTCCGAACAGCCGGCGCAGCCATGTCCGGAGCCGACGGGCCATGCTGTCTTTTCGTTGTACTTCTGGATGGGACAGTTGTGGAAGGTGGCCGGCCCCTTGCATCCCATCTTGTAGAGGCAATGCCCCTTCCGGTGAGCCTGGTCCCCCCACGCCTCCACGTACTGGCCGGCGTCGAAGTGGGCCCGCCGCTCGCAGTTGTCATGAATCTTCTTGCCGTAGGCGAAGAGGGGGCGCCCCTTGCCGTCCACTGGCGGGAGTCTGCCGAAGGTGAGGAAATGGACGATGGTGGCCACGAGGTTGTCGGTGTTCACCGGGCAGCCGGGGAGATTGATCACCGTGGCGCCGGGAACGGCCTGGGAGAGTCCCACCGCACGGGAGGGGTTGGGGGCTGCGGCAGGGATGCCGCCGTAGGAGGCGCAGGTCCCCACGGCGATGGTGGCCAGGGCGTTGTTGCAGAGCTCCCGGGCGAGATCCAAGGCCGAACGGCCGCCGATGCAGCAGTAGGCGCCGTTGTCCCGGGTCGGGATGGAGCCCTCCACCACGGCGATGTACTTTCCTGCCCGCTCCTTGATGGTCCTGGCCCTGGCCTCCTCGGCCTGATGGCCGGCGGCCGCCATGATGGTCTCGGAATAGTCGATGGAGAGGACGTCCAGGACGATCTCGGCTACCGTGGGGCTGGAGGCGCGGAGCAGCGCCTCCGTGTCGCCGGTGCAGCTCTGAAACTCCACCCAGATTATGGAAATCCGGTTATCGTTCTCCAGTGCCGCCGCCACCCTGGGGATCATGCTGCTGGGAAGCGACAGCGCCGCCGTCATGGCGGTGCAGAATTTCATGAAGTCTCGCCGGGAGACCCCCCGTTTCTCCCAGAAGGGAGACCCGAACTCCTCCTCTCCGGGAATCTGCTTTTCATCTCCACTCGCTCGTTTCATGTTCACCTCCCGGATTCGGATCGATGTTGCAGAAATAAAACGGTGTCAACATAGGTATGCTTGGATGATAGACGATTATTTTTTAAAATGGTGATCACTATAAAATATTGTTTTGCTGACTGCAAGGGGAAAACGTGAGCCTGACGCAGTCGCGCTCTTTTCCCGGAGGTGAATTGTGACGGTTATATACTTTGTCGGCGGCAGAGATTATAATCGCCGCCGATCATTTGGAAGCAAAAGGAGTAGCGATGTTAAAAAGTGAATTCAGACCGGTACTGTTGCTGATCGTTACATTTCTTCTGGGGGGATGCGCCGGCTTCCAGCCGCCGCCGACTCCCACGTCGAGCCCCACCAAGATTGCCGTGGTGCTGGGGGCCGGGGCCGCCAAGGGGTTCGCCCATATCGGGGTGCTCAAGATTCTGGAGGCTCAGAAGGTTCCTGTCAGCATGATCGTCGGCACCAGCGTAGGGAGCTTCGTCGGGAGCCTCTATGCCTATGGCTATGACGCCTATGCCCTGCAGAAGATCGCCCTGGGCCTGGAGCGGGGGGAACTGGCGGAGCTGACCATCCCGGACAAGGGGTTCTTGAAGGGGGACCGGTTGCGGGATTTCGTCAATACCAAGGTCAAGGGGACCCCCATGGAGAAGCTGAAGATTCCTTTCTATGCGGTGGCCACCAATATCAAGAGCGGCGAGGAGGCGATCTTTGCCACAGGCAACACCGGGATGGCGGTCCAGGCGAGCTGCTCCATTCCAGGGGTCTTTCAACCGGCGAGCTTTGGCGGGAGAAGCTATGTGGACGGCGGCGTGGTGAACCCTCTGGCGATTGACGTGGCCCGGCGGTACGGCGCCGACATGGTCATCGCCGTGGAAATCACCAACGGTGTGGAGCAGACGAACCCCACCAGCGCCATGGAGACCATCATGAAGTCCATCGACATCATGTACAACAAGATCTCCCGGCTCCAGCTTGGCAAGGCGGATGTGGTGATCAGGCCTGCAGTCGGTTTTATCGGCGCTGCGGATTTTTCCAAACGGAACGAGGCGATCATGGAGGGGGAGCGGGCGGCTCTGGCGGCCATGCCGAGGATCAACGAGCTCCTCGGACGGCAGAAGTAGTAACTATTTCAACGGCAAAGGAGAAGAGCATGGAGACACTGGAAGCAATCAGGAGCAGGAGAAGCGTACGTAAATTTTCGGATCGGCCGGTGGAGCCGGAGAAACTCCAGGCGGTGCTGGAGGCGGTACAGCAGGCCCCCTCGTGGGCCAATATGCAGTGCTGGCGGCTGGTGGTGGTGACGGATCCGGAGGTGAAATCGAGGATCAGCGACCTCTCCTATGTGGAGGCGTTCTTCGCGACCCGCGGCTACAAGAGCAATCCCGCCCAGAAGGCTCTGGCCGAGGCGCCGGTGGTCATCGTCGCCTGTGCGGAGCCCACCGAGTCGGGGGAACTGAGAGGGCAGAAGTACTATCTGACCGACATGGGGATCGCCGGGCAGAACCTGATGCTGGCGGCCCATGCCCAAGGGTTGGGGAGCGTCTTCGTGGGAGTTTTTGAGGAGGAGGAGCTTGGCGAACTGCTGAACATCCCGCCGGACATCCGGATCGTGGGACTCTTCCCCCTGGGGTATCCGCTCACAGCAACGGTCTCCGGCCCGCCGCGCAAGCCGCTGGACAAGATCGTCCATTACGAGAAATGGAAGGGGTGAGCATTCGTAATTCGTTCCTAGTAGCCGGCACTGCCGGACATGTGGATCATGGCAAGAGCAGTCTCGTCATGGCTCTTACCGGGATCGATACCGACCGGCTCAAGGTGGAGAAGGCCCGGGGGATCACCATCGAGCTGGGGTTCGCTCACCTGGAGCTCCCCGGCGGCGTTACGATGGGGATCGTGGACGTACCGGGGCATGAGCGGTTCGTCCGGACCATGGTGGCCGGCGCCGGCGGGATCGATCTGGTCATGCTCGTCATCGCCGCCGATGAGGGGGTGATGCCCCAGACCCGCGAACACCTGGATATCTGCCGGCTCCTGGGAGTGAGGTGGGGGGTGGTGGTCCTCACCAAGAGCGACCTGGTGGCGCCTGAGTGGCTGGAGCTGGTGACCGAGGAGCTCAGGGAGTATCTCGCGGGGAGTTTTCTGGAAGAGGCGGCAATCGTCCCGCTCTCCAGCCGCAGCGGCGCCGGAGTCGATGCTCTCCGAAGAGAGCTGGGGCGCCTCAGCGGGAAGATCCCCCAACGGGAACAGAACGGACCGTTTCGCCTCCCGATTGACCGGGTATTCACCATGCCCGGGTTTGGCGCGGTGGTCACCGGGACTCTCTGGTCGGGAGTCATCCGGGTGGGGGAGATGGTAGAGCTCCTCCCTTCCGGCAAGAGGGGAAGGGTGCGCGCCCTGCAGCTCCATGGTCGGCAGGAAGAGCAGGGCGTTGCCGGTCAGCGGGTTGCGGTAAACCTCCAGGGGATCGATCACCACGAAATCAGGCGGGGGGAGTGCCTTGTCCCACCTGACCTGTTTCGCAGCAGCGACGCCGCCGATGTCCGTCTCGACCTCCTCTCCTCTTCCCGCGAACTGAAACATCGTAGCCTCGTCCGGATCCACAGTGGCGCTGCGGAGAGCACAGCCCAGGTGATCCTCATGGATCGGCAGAGTCTCCGTCCGGGGGAGAGCGCTCCGGCCCAGCTCAGACTCCAGGAGCCGCTGCTCCTTCTCCCCGGTGATCCCTTTGTCCTTCGCCGGCACTCTCCAGCCATGACCATCGGCGGGGGAACGGTGCTGGACCCTGCCCCTCTCCGGAGGCGGCGCCGCAGCGGCGAGGCCCTGGAGCTCCTGTCGGCTCTGGGGGGGAACGACGTGGCAACCAGGGTCCGGCTCCTGGTCCGGGAGAGCAGGCTGAGCGGGATCAACGTCAGGGAGATCTGCTTTCGGGGGGGGCTCACGCTGCCGCGGTTGGAGGGGGAGCTGGGCCCGCTCCTCTCCCGGGGGGACCTGCTGCAGGTCTTGAAGGAGCCGCGCACGTTCGTGACCCGCGAGGCTTTTGGCGAGCTGGGGGACCATCTGGTGACGGCCCTGGGGGAGTTCCTGGCGGAACATCCCCTCCATGAAGGGATTGGGAAGGAGGAGTTGAAAGGATGTCTCCCCGAGCAGAGCGATCCCCGCTACTTCGGAGCGCTCCTGGCGGCGCTGGTGCGGGAGGGGAGGCTCCTTGACCAACGGGATCAGGTGAAGCCGGCGGCGGGAAGAGGACAGCGCTCATCAGAGAGCCGCGGGGTCCGCGACCTGCTGCTGTCGGCCCTGCGTCAGGGTGGAGCCGAGCCCCCCACGCTGAAGGAGCTGGGAGAGCGGCTGAAGCTGTCCGAAAAGTCCCTGCGGGAGCAACTCGCCCTCCTGGCCAGGGAGGGGGGTGCGGTGAGGGTGACCGGTGAGCTCTACTATGCCCCGGAACCGCTGGCAGCACTCCGGGAGCAACTCGCCGCCTTTCTCAAGGAGCGGGGAACCATCACCCCCGCGGAGTTCCGTGAGTTGAGCGGTCTCTCCCGCAAGTTCATGATCCCGCTCCTGGAATACTTTGACTCCGTCAAACTGACCATCCGCGTGGAGAATGTCCGCCGGCTCCGGCGGGGATGAAACGACCGTGGGATCGAGCTTACTGTTCCCCCTTCCCTGGTTCCCTCGCCTGCGTGAAAAGGAGCAGCGCCAGCAACAGGCCGCCGATGGGGATGAGGAAGGCCCGATGATAGGCCTGGGGGGGATAGCCGTTGGCCCCCTTGGGGTAGCGCTCGATCACATAACCCATGAGCTGCTGCACCGCCGCCGCTCCCATGAGAACGAAGAAGTTGAGGGATGTCAGGGCGGTGGCGATCATCCTGACGGGGAACATCTCCCGGATGAAGAGGTAGATGGTGACCCCCGAAGAGACGCCGATGCCGATGACGAAGAATGCGGCAAAGAGGAGCGGCCGGGGGAGCTGTTCGGCGGGGCCGAGCATGAGGGTCATGAGCAGGAGAAGGAGAAGCTGTCCGGCCAGCAGGGTCCTCTTCCTGGATTTGAAGAGCCGCTCCGTGACCCTCCCCAGGAGGAGAGAGCCGATGATGAACCCCAGCGAGGTGAAGAGGAGTACCCGCCCGGCAGCGGAGCGGTCCATCCCCACCGCCTCCATGAGATATGGCCCCCCCCAGAGCCCTTGGAGCACCATATAGTTGCCGTACCAAAAGAAGGAGAGGAGGCTCAGGAGCTGGAAGGTCCGGTCGGCCAGGATGATCCGCCAGGAGGCGATCATCCCGATACCTGGGCTGTTCTCCTCGGTCACATGCGCTCCGGTGACCGGGGTGTCACGAACGACCCCGAAGACGAGGAGCGTCACCAGGCACTGGAGCCCCGCCACGGCGAGGAAGGAGCTGCGCCACCCCACGGCGGCTACGGCCAGGGCCAGCGGGGCGGTGGCCGTGAGATTCCCCAGGTTGCCGATGGCCACCATGTAGCCGGAGACCACAGCAAACTCTCGGCGGGTGAACCAGTGGGTGAAGATCTTCAGGGAACCCATGAGGACACAGGCGGTCCCGGCGCCGATGAGAATCCGCCCCCCCAGGGCGGCACCATAGCCGGGGGCCAGGGCGAAGAGGAGTCCCCCCGCCGAGCTGAGGAGGCCAAAGGAGCTGATGACCAGCCGACCGCCGAAGCGGTCCAGGAGCGGACCCAGGGGAATCTGGACCAGCGCGTAGACGTAGAAGAAGACGCCGGAGAGGGTCCCCAGCTGGAGGGGGGAGAGCCCCAGCTCTGCTGAGAGATCCTTGGCCACCACCGCCAGGGAGATCCTGTAAAAGTAGGCGAGGATGTACATCAGCGCCAGGACACCGAAGAGACGCCAGCGATTGGCCGTTCCGGTCATGGGATTCTCCCGGTCAGGGGAAGAGCGCCAGGCCATCGAGCCCCAGGTTTTCGGGAAAACCGTTCATGATGTTCATGTTCTGCACCGCCTGCCCCGCTGCCCCCTTCATGAGGTTGTCGATTGCGGAGACGATGATCAACCGCCCGCTACGCCGGTCCACGGTGAGGCCGATGTCGCAGCAGTTGGAGCCTTTGACAAAGGCAGTGGAGGGGAAGGAGCCTTCCGGAAGGATCCGGACGAACTCCTCGCCGCCGTAGAACTCCCGGTAGAGGGCCAGGAGTTCCGCCGTTGTATGGCTCCCCTTGAGGTCGGCATAGATGGTGGTCAGGATCCCTCGGTCCATGGGGACCAGATGCGGCGTGAAGGAGATGGTGAGGGAGCGCCCCGCCAGGAGCGACAGCTCCTGCTCGATCTCCGGCAAGTGGCGGTGAACGCCGCCGACAGCGTAGGCCCTGAAGCCATCATTTACCTCGCAGTAGAGGTTGTCGACCTTGGCCCCCCGTCCGGCACCGCTGACCCCGGACTTGGCGTCGATAATTATCCGCTCCGGATCGATGACGCCGTTTTTGAGGAGCGGCGCCAACCCCAGGATGCTGCAGGTGGGATAGCAGCCGGGATTACCAACCAGGTCGGCCCCGGCGATCTGCTCCCGCCTGATCTCCGGCAAACCGTAGACCGCCCGACTCAGCAGCTCCGGGTTCAGGTGCGGTTGGTACCACGCCTCGTAGAGCGCCGGGTCATGAAACCGGTAATCGGCGGAGAGATCCACCACCTGTTTCCCCAGCCGGAGGAAGGTCGGCACCACCTCCATGGAGGCCTTGTGGGGGAGGGCCGTAAAAATGAAATCCGCCCGGTCGGCGATCCGAACCGGCTCCAGGTTCTCCAGGATCTGGTGATAGCGGTTCCTCAGTGTGGGGAAGAGTTCGGCCACCGGCTTTCCGGCGCTCTGTTCCGAGGTGACGCAGGTGACCGCCACCTCGGGATGGGTATAGAGAAGCCGTAAGAGCTCAACTCCGGTGTAGCCACTGGCTCCGACTACGGCGACATGCAGCATGGCAAACCTCCTGGAGAAACAGGTTGAGGTTGAGACGAATAAAAAAGGGGAAAACCCTTGCGGATTCTCCCCGATTCTCTGCGCTGAAACAGAGTCTAGCGTTTGGAGAACTGGAAGCTTCTCCGCGCGGCGGCCTTGCCGTATTTCTTCCGTTCCTTGACGCGGGAGTCGCGGGTGATGAACCCGGCCTTCTTGAGAGTGCCACGCAGGGTCTCTTCGGCATCCAGGAGCGCCTTGGTAATGCCGTGCTTGATGGCGCCGGCCTGCCCCATGTCGCCGCCGCCCGAGACGGTCACCATGACATCGTACTTCCCGAGGTTTTCGGTGAGTTCCAGCGGCTGCTTGACGACCATCTTGGAGGTTTCCCTGCCGAAGTATTCGTCGAGACTCTTCTTGTTGACGGTGATGGCGCCGGTGCCCGGAGTAATCCAGACGCGGGCGATGGAGGACTTCCGTTTACCGGTTCCGTAATATTGAACTGCGGCCATTGTTCTATCTCCTGAACGTGGGATACGTGATTAGAGTGCGAGCGGCTTCGGCTGCTGAGCCTGATGGGGGTGCGTCGGCCCCACATAGACCTTGAGCTTGCTGATCATGTGGCGGGCGAGCTTGTTCTTGGGGAGCATCCCCTTGACGGCCTTCTTGATCACCTGCTCCACATCCTTTTCGATGAGTTTGCCGGCGGTGATGGACTTGAGTCCGCCCGGATATTCCGAATGCCGGTAATACATCTTGTCGGTGAGCTTCTTGCCGGTGAGGGCAATCTTCTCTGCGTTGAGCACGATCACGAAATCCCCGGTATCAACACTGGGAGTAAAAACCGGTTTGTTCTTGCCGCGCAGGACGTTGGCGATCTGGGTGGCAACCCTGCCGAGAACCTTATTCTCGACGTCCACCACGTACCAGTCACGGGAAACTTCATTTTTTTTGGCGACTTGCGTTTTCATTACACCCTCACAACCATAGCGTTGAATGGACAGCGGATTCCGAAAGTGCCCAAAATAGGGTAATTTTTATCCGATGTCAAGGTAAAAATCCAGGGCGGACATATTCCCCGCCAAGTGCGCCTCCTCTTTTTCCGATGCCCTTGCGCTGCAAGGAATTTGACACGCGGGACAATATGGAGTTACTATGTCTACCGCTCGGCGCTTGCCGGGGCAGATATCTCTGCTGTCTAAGGACCGTTCATGTACCAGGAAGAGCTGAAACTGGAAATTAGGGAGCTGCTCCGGTCGCGTAACGGGGTGCTGCTTGCCCACAACTACATGCGGGACGAGGTGCAGGAGATTGCCGACATTACCGGTGACTCCCTGGCCCTCTCCCAGGAAGCCGCAAAAACCACTGCTCAGGTCATCGTCTTCTGCGGGGTCCACTTCATGGCGGAGTCGGCCGCCATCCTCGCCCCGGACAAGACAGTGCTCCTCCCCCGCCTGGACGCCGGCTGCCCCATGGCCGACATGATCACCGCGGAAGGCCTGCGCAGCCTGAAGGCCCGGCTCCCGGGGGTTCCGGTGGTCACCTATGTCAACTCAACCGCCGCGGTCAAGGCCGAAAGCGATATCTGCTGCACCTCGGCCAACGCCCTCAAGGTGGTCGACTCCCTCCCTGAAAGTGAGATAATCTTCGCCCCCGACCGGAACCTGGGGCGGTATGTAGCCCGGTTCTCGGACAAGAAATTTCATTTCTGGGACGGGTTCTGCCCCACCCATGAACGGCTGAAGCCGGACGCCGTCCGGAGGCTGAAAGACGAACACCCCGATGCTCTCTTCCTCTGTCACCCCGAATGCTCACCCGAGGTGGTGGATCTTGCCGACCATGTCTGCTCCACCACCGGGATGTACGACTGGTGCCGGGACAGCGATGCCCGGCGGATCATCATCGGCACCGAGGCGGGGATTCTCTATCGGTTGCGCCGGGAAAACCCGGACAAAGAGTTCATCCTTGCCTCCCCGGCCCTCTTCTGCCCCAACATGAAGCTGACCTCCCTGGAGGACATCGCGGCATCACTTAGGTCTCTCACTCCGGTGGTGACGGTAGCGGAAGAGATCCGCCTCCCCGCCCGAAGGGCTCTGGAGCGGATGCTGGCGGTTCCGAGAGACTAAAAGGAGTTACAGATGATTCGTCCGTTTCAAGGAGTCAATCCGACCATCGATCCCACCGCCTTCGTGGCGGAAACCGCCGTCATCATCGGCGACGTCACCATGGGAGCCCAGAGCAGCATCTGGTACAACTGCGTAGCCAGAGGCGATGTCAATTTCATCAACATCGGCGCGCGGAGCAATGTCCAGGACCTTTCCATGCTCCATGTCACCCACAAGAAGCATCCGGACGATCCCGGTGCGCCGCTCATCATCGGTGACGACGTCACCATCGGCCACAGTGTGACCCTCCACGGCTGCACCATCGGCAACGGCGTCTTTGTGGGGATGCAGGCGATGATTATGGACAAGGCGGTCATCGGCGAGGGGGCGCTCATTGGCGCCCGGGCTCTCGTCACCGAAGGGACCGTCGTGCCGCCTCACACCCTCTGGATCGGCGCCCCGGCCAAGTACAAGCGCGATCTCACCCCTGACGAGCGGGCCTGGCTGCAGCGCTCCGCCGGCAACTACGTCAGATACGCCGAACAGTACCGTAACGACCGGTAACCCTTCTCCCTGCTCACGAGTACGTCGTCTCACCCTTGAACGGAACCGTTCGATGCCTGACTCCTCCTCACGACCCTCACCACCCACAGTTAGCGTCACGGAGTTCCTTCGGGAGAGTGATGAGTTGCGTCTTCGACCCGCTGCTCCCCCGGACCAGCCGGCTTACTCCTCCGGGAGTTGCGACAACGCGAACCTGACCCGGGTCACCGAACAGCTGGAGAGGGAAATCGTCCAGCGACAGTATGCCGAGGAGAGGCTTGGTGAGTCGAACCGACGCTTCAGCGACATCCTTTCCACCATCAGCCTGGTAGCGGTCTGCCTCGATCCCCAGGGGAGAATCACCTTCTGCAGCGACTACCTGCTGGAGATGACGGGTTGGTCCCGCCATGAGATCATGGGGGAGAACTGGTTCGACCTCTTTACCCCTCCGGGGATCCGCGCTCCCCTGGCGCGGCACTACGCGGCGGGGTACGCCCAGGCGGCGATCTCTTCACAGCAGGAGTATGAGATCATCACACGGGAGGGGGAACGTCGGGTCATCAACTGGTCCAACTCGCTCCTCCGCGCCCCCTCGGGCCGCCTCATCGGGATGGCAAGCATCGGCCTGGACGTCTCCGCCCGGAGACAGATCGAGGATGCGCTCCGCTCCCAGGCGGAGCTGATCGATCTCACCCACGACTGCATCATGGTCTACAGCCCGGACGAGCGGATCATCTTCTGGAACCGCGGCGCCCAGCAGACCTTCGGCTGGAGCAAGCACGAGGTCGTCGGAAAGCGCTGCTCGGAGCTGCTGAAGACCGTCTTCCCGTTGGAGCTTCCCCTCCTCAACGAGCAGCTACTGCAGACGGGGCACTGGGAAGGGGAGCTGATCCAGAGCAGCCGCGACGGCCGCGCCCTGGTAGTGGCCAGCCGCTGGGCCGTCCAGCGGGACGCGACAGGGGCGCCCCAGGCCATTCTGGTCATCAGTAACGACATCACGAAGAACAAGATCGCGGAAAACTCCCTGCGTGAGAGCGAAGAGCGTCTCAAGCTCGCCATGGCGGCGGGTGAACTGGGCGCCTGGGAGTGGCACCTCGCCACCGGGGACGAGATCTGGTCAGATTTATGCCTCAAGATCTTCGGCCTCACCGCCGGGACGTTCGGTAACGATCACCGGAACTTCGAAGCTCTGATTCTTCCCGAAGAGCTTCCGGGGCAGCGGGAAGCCCTTGCACGGGCCATTGCCCAGCGAACCGACTATACCCATGAGTACCGGATCCGGCGGCCTGACGGTCTCGTCCGCTGGGTATCGTCCCAGGGGAAATGCTATTACGACGATGGAAAGCGTCCGGTCCGGATGGTGGGGGTCGTCAGCGACATCACCGAACGGAGGCGGCTGGAAGAGGAGCTCTTCAAGGCCCACAAGCTGGAGTCAATCGGTGTCCTCGCTGGTGGAATTGCGCATGATTTCAACAACCTGCTGACGGCCATCCTGGGGAACATCACCCTGGCCCGCCGCTCCGTTTCTGCCGGAGATGAACTCGACGGGCTCCTGTCGGAGGCCGAACAGGGGTGTCTGGAAGCAACGAGCCTCACCACCCAGCTGCTCACCTTCTCCAAGGGGGGGGCGCCGGTGCGGGAGTCCACCGCCATCGGTCTGCTGATCCGTGAGGCCGCGCAGTTCACCCTCAGGGGATCTCCCATCTGCTGCGAGCTTCTCTTTCCCGATGATCTTCCTCCGGTGGAGGTGGATACCGGCCAGCTCAGCCGGGTCCTGCAGAACATCATCATCAACGCGGTCCAGGCCATGCCGGAGTCGGGAAAGATCACCATCTCGGCCGCCCCCCACCCCTCCCCCCCCCGAAGAGCGAGGCAGGGGGGCGACAGGGAGTACGTTCGGATCTCCATCCAGGATCAGGGGACCGGTATTTCCCAAGAGAATCTCTCCCGGATCTTCGACCCGTTCTTTACAACCAAGGAGAACAGCACCGGGTTGGGGCTTGCCTGCTCCTACTCCATCATGGCCCATCATGAAGGGCATATCGAGGTGGAGTCCCGACCGGGAGAGGGGACGACCTTTCACCTCTTTCTTCCTCTGGCTGATCGCCCTCCGGCAGCTCCCGAAGCAGGCCCCCCCTGGTGGAGCGGCCCTGCAGGAGCGGCCCGGATACTGGTCATGGACGACGACCGGAAGATCCGGAACGTAGTGGAGCGATTTCTCCAGAGCATCGGCTTCGAGACGGTCACTGCCTGCAACGGTTCTGAGGCCATCGAACGCTACCAGGCGGAGCTGGAGGCGGGAACCCCCTTCGTCGCGGTCATCATGGATCTTACCGTCCCCGGGGGGATGGGAGGTAAAGAAGCGATGGAGCGACTCCTGGAGATCGACCCGGCTGTCCGGGCAATTGTCTCCAGCGGCTACTCCAATGATCCGGTCATGGCTAATTTTCGGGAGTATGGTTTCCGGTCGGTGCTGACCAAACCGTATCAACTGCACGACCTGGAGCAGGTGGTGCGTCGGGCTGTAGCCCCATGAGCGGAGAGAGAACCATCCCGATGAATGAGAACCGCGGTGAGAATCTTGGTAATTACCGGGAGCTCATCAGCCGCGTAGACGAACTCTGCCGGTGCATCGAAGGGGGACTGCGCTCCTCTATCGTCTGCCGCAGCGGCTGTGACGGCTGTTGCCGCCATCTGACACTTTTTCCGGTGGAGGCCGCGGCCCTGGCGACGGCGCTTCAGGAACTCCCCCTGCCGGAGCGCCACCGGATCCAGGCGCGTGCCCGCATCACCCTCCCCACCGATCCCTGCCCTCTGCTGGAACGACACTGCTGCCTTCTCTACGGGGCCCGCCCCCTGATCTGCCGGACCCACGGGCTGCCGCTGCTCATGACTCGTGACGGCAGCCGGCAGATAGACTACTGTCCCCTCAACTTCTCGGGGCTTGCCTCCCTCCCCGGCTCGGCGGTCATCGATCTTGACCGGCTCAACGAGACCCTTGTCGCGGTGAATCTCTGCTTCATCAGCACCGCAAAAGAGGCCGCCACGCGGCCAGGGCGGATCACCATCGCCCGGGCTCTCCTGGGAGAGAGCTCTTCCTTCTGATTTATTGTTCGGAAAAACGGTTTCTTGTCGCCGAATCGGTTGACTCATCGGCCAGAGTCCGGCTATAATCCCGCGCACTCGTTTTTTTACCAACGATGTCATCTATCGCCAAGGAGGAACCATGAAAAACGTATCACATCTGAGGAGGTTGCTGCTCCTCGTCCCCGGTCTGCTGCTTGCAGCATCCGCCGCCTTCGCCGATGCCCCTGCCAAACCAGCCGCGGCCAAGGTCGCTCCGGCCAAGGTCGCCCTCGGCAACGACGACTGTGCCAAGTGTCACACTGCACAACCTGAGGCGATAGCTGCTGCAGGGGGCAAACACAAGAGCAGCGTCGGCTGTACCGACTGCCACACCGGGCATCGTCCTGCTTCGGCAAAAAACATTCCCGAATGCAGCAACTGCCACACGGGCAAACCCCACTACAAGATTACCGGCTGCCTGGGCTGTCACAAGAACCCTCACACGCCACTGGCCATCACCTTTACCGGCAGCCTGACCGACCCCTGTCTCTCCTGCCACACCCCGCAGATCACCCAACTCAGAGATAACAAGAGCAAGCACACACTCCTCGCCTGCACCATCTGCCACCGCGTCCATCGGCAGCTCCCCCAGTGCGTTCAGTGCCATAAAGCCCACTCCGCCGAGATGACCCCGGCCGACTGCAAGCAGTGCCATAAACCCCATATGCCCAAGGCCGTCACCTACGCCGGGACCATCTCCAACAAGGCCTGCGCCGCCTGCCACCAGAAGGCGTTCACCCTGCTCACTGCAAGCAAGGCCAAGCACGGGAAACTCGCCTGCGCCTTCTGCCACAAGGAAAAACACAAGACCGTGCCCAAGTGTCAGGATTGCCACGGTACTCCTCATCCGGCAGGGATGATGGCCAAGTTCGGCAAGTGCGGCGACTGCCACGGCATAGCCCACGACATCAACAACTTCGTGGATGCGCCCAAGGTTGAGGGGCCCAAGGCTGTCGAGCCGGCAAAAAAAGATGCCCCTAAGAAGGGGAAAAAGCAGTAGCCTGAATCGTCAGGAGCTTCAGCAAGAAGCGGGGGGGTGTCCATGACACCCCCCCGCTTCTTTGTGATCAACCTGTAACGCCCCTATCCTTACCCCCCCAGCAGGAAGTCGAAGTCTTCCCGGGTCAGCGACGCTCCCCCCGCAGAAGAGGCGTCATCCAGCAGCGCCTGATAGAGCTTGAGCTTGCGCTCCTTGAGGGCCATCATCTTCTCCTCCACGGTATGGCGCATGATGAGCCGGGTGACGGTAACCTGGGCCGTCTGGCCGATCCGGTGCGCCCGGTCTGATGCCTGATTCTCCACCGCCGGGTTCCACCAGGGGTCCAGGTGAAAGACGTAGGTTGCCCGGGTCAGGTTGAGCCCCTTCCCCCCCGCCTTGAGGCTGATGAGAAAGAGCTGCGGACCGTCATCTTCCTGAAACCTCTTGACCAGCTGCTTCCGCTTGGGCACCGGTGTTGACCCGTCCAGCCGGAGGGTGGCGAGCCCCCGTTTCTTCAGCCCCTCCTCGATGATGTCCAGAAAGCCGGTGAACTGGGAAAAGATCAAGGCGCTATGCCCCTCGTCCCGAAGCTCCACCAGCTGGTCAGCCAGGGTCTCCATCTTGGGGGACTCCACCTTCCCCTTGATGAAGAGCGACGGGCAGAGGCAGATCTGCCGGAGCCTCAGGATTGCGGTGAGGGCGATCATCCTCGCCTGCCCCCCCCCTTTTACCTGGAACGCCTCGTCGATGGCCCCCCTCACCTCTTCCACAGTCTTCTGATAGAGGGAGCGCTGTCTCGGCGTCAGCTCCAGATAGAGATCGGTCTCGATCCGCGGGGGGAGTTCATCGCTGATCATCTGCTTGGAGCGCCGCAGGATGAACGGCCTGGTCCGGCGGATCAGGGTGTCGATGCCGCCGAACCCCTTGAGGTCGATCTTGCGCCGGAACGCCTCATAGGAACCGAGCAACCCCGGCAGGGAGAGGTCCATGATGGCGAAGTATTCCCCCAGATGATTCTCCATGGGGGTGCCGGTGAGCGCCAGGGTGAACCGCCCATTGAGGCGGCGGGCCGCGGCGGAGGTGGAGGCATGGAGGTTCTTGACCTGCTGGGCCTCGTCGAAGATGATCACATGAAAGGGAATCTCGGCGAGTTTGTCGGCATCCCGCTGGAGGATGCCATAGCTGGTCAGGACGACGCTCGCACTCCCGAACTCCAGGGAGCGCCCCTGTCCGGCATAGATAGCGACCTGCAGGGATGGGGCGAACCGGGCAAGCTCGCTCTCCCAGTTGAAGAGGAGCGATGGCGGCATCACGACCAGGTGAGGTATCCCTGAAGGCGCCACGGGCGTGATGCACCCCTCGGCCAATCCCGCCAGGAGGGTGATGGCCTGGATAGTCTTCCCCAGTCCCATGTCGTCGGCAAGGCAGGCGCCGAAGCGGTGTTCGTAGAGGAAGCAGAGCCAGTCGTACCCCTCCTTCTGGTAGGGGCGCAGTGTCGCGTTGAGGATCAACGGGACGCTGCGCTCCGGCAGCCGCTCCAGCCGTGTGAGGCTCGATATGAGTTGCTCCATCTCCGGTGGCAGCCGGAGCGTGACCCCGTGAGAGCGCAACTCCAGCCAGTCGAGGATCTGGAGCCGGGGGATACGAACCGGCTCCATCTTCCGCTTGCGCTTCTTTCCACCTCCTGCCCCGGTGCCGACCAGCAGCTCAAGAATCCGGCGTTGTTCGTCCCCCAGGAGAAAGAGCCCCTCTCCCTGGGGAAGCATCCCCGCAGCCAGGAGCGCCTGCAGCTCCTCCTCGCTCAGCAGTTCCCCGTTGCAGCGGATCTCGGGGCGGAGCTCGAACCAGTCGATGGCCCCCCCCTCTGCCACAGGGGCGGCCTCCACGGTGAACTCCCACTCCCCCTGCTGCAGGAGCGCGCCGCCGAACCGTAGATCGAATCGCTCCTCGCGGAGACGGCCCGCCAGCTCTCCCAGCCGGAGCAGGAGCTCTTCACGGGGGAGTTTGATCTCCGCGGGATGAGGTTCGCCGCAAAAAGAGTCGATACCGAAGAGGCGATAGAGCAACTCCACCAGGCGGGCCTGCTCCTTCCGGTCGTCGGCCACGAAGCGCCACCCGTCGGGAGCGGCCTGAAGCACGAGGACCTGACGGGCGCCGCAGTCGAGAAAGGAGTGAACAATCTCCTTGGCCTCGGACTTGATCGTCCTCCGGGCAAAATCGGGGGGAGCCAGGGCGGAGCGGATAGCCTGGGCCCGGGCTGTGGCAGTGAGGGCCCGCAGGGCAGCAAACCCCCCTTCCAGCAGGGCTATGACCCGTTTCTTCGCCTTCATGGGCTGGCTGAGGCGGGAGCGGCGCGGCGGAGAGAGGAGCCAGAACAGTTCGCCGGAGAGCGGAAAGGGGGCTCCATCCGCCTCCCCCCGGGGAATGAGACGGATGGTCTCCCGGGAGAGCTCCGACTCGATGGAGAGGAAGTAGGTGGGACAAATCCGGGAGAAAGGATCCGCGGGAACTCCGTTGGTGATGAAGCTGCAGCAGTCGGTAAAGGAGGCAAAGCCGCTCAGGTTGACCCGGATGGCTGCCCGGGAGAAGGATGTGGCGTCCACCGTTATTTCCCCCGTTTCCGTCCTGAACTGGTCGGCTCCGAAGAGTCCCCGGAGCTCATGGCGCACCGACTCCAGAAACTGCCACGCTTCGGGGTAACGCAAGGGGTGGATGATTCCGGAATTCAGGTCGAGAAGGCACTCTCCGGCGACCTTGAGCTCCGAGCCGGTGGCCGGCTCTTCGTCCAGGAACCGGCGGATGGTTACCCGGCCATCGTCCAGGTCGAACCGGACCCGGGCAGAGAGCGGGAGATTCTCATCGTATCTAAAGGGGTGCTCCGTTCCGTCGGCGCCCTTCCAGACGATGGGGTAGTTGCCGGGGAGAGCGGAAAAATCGTGAAAGTACTGCTGGGTGGGGCGAAAGAAGTAGTGCCGTGACAGGAACCGGGCCAGATCCGGGGGGGCCGCCATACCGGAGTGGAGCGGGGCGTCGCCTCGGCGCAGCTGCCCGAAGAGCTCTCCCGAGCGGTGAGAAAGGAGGAGCCGGTGGCCGGCCGGAGGATAGAACCGACCCACCCCTCTGTTCTGCAGCGGCGGAGCCGGGAAGCTCTCTTTACTCTGGGTAAGAGGTTGAACCGGGACCGGTTGGCCCCCCTCGGCCGTCACCAGCTGCTCCAGCAGACAGGCTGTTTCGGCCAGCTGCTGAGTGTTGAAGCGAACATGCCCCAGGCTTACCGGCGTGAGCAACCGCTTGAGGATGGCCCAAACGGCCACCGCGTGCCGCTTACCGGCTGTTCCGCGCGTGGAGACGTTCAGGCACCCCGCCTCCACGGTGAGGGTCACCACCCCACCAGGCACCGTCACCACCAACTCCGCTCCCCTCCTGAAAAGCTCCAGCCCTATTATGACCTCCTGGGAGCAGAGCCCGAACCCGTCAACCACGGACTGTTTGTCCGCCAGAAAATAGATCTCACCCGCCGGGGTGTTCCGGAGCAGGTCGAGGACGGTGGGGAGAGGCGTGGTTAGGTTCTGGCTCAAGGGAAGTAACCGCCTGTTTTTACTGCATCTCAGAGGTATTGCAAGCCTGTGCCGATCAGAAAAAGCCCCTCACAACGTCTCTTGTGAGGGGCTTCCCTGTCTCGGGGTATTAATGAAGAGCTACTCGGCAGCCACGATGGCTATCTTGAGGGTCGCCGTGATCTCCGGATGAATCTTGACCGGAATGGCGTACTCGCCAGTCTGCTTGATCGGATCGGTGATGATCTTCTTCCGGTCGATTTCGATGCCGGCAGCCAGGAGCTTTTCTGCCAGTTCCTTGTTGGTGACGGCGCCGAAGAGCTTCCCCTCCTCGCCGGCCTGATGGGTGATGGAGAGGGAGAGGGCCTCGATCCTGGCCACAAGGGTGCGGGCCGCTTCCATGACCTTGTTCTTCTTGTACTCCAGGTGCCGCTTGGTATGTTCCAGGGCCTTGGCGTTCCGGTCGGTGGCTTCGACGACCAGCCCCTTGGGGAGCAGGTAGTTGCGGGCATAACCGGGTGCCACCTTGACGATGTCGCCAATGTGCCCGAGATGTTCGACGTTTTCCGTGAGAATGACTTGCATGTGTGTTCCTCCCAGCCTGAAGTTACAGGTTTTCCCCTGTTTTGGGGGCGCGAAAGTTGAGCCAGAGATCGAAGAGCCCCAGGAGGGCTACCCCGATGGCCAGATAGGGCTGCAAGAACAGCAGCACATAAAAGATTCCCCGCATGAGGGGAGATACGGCAAAGCGGCCAAAGAACGTGGCGATGATCGCCAACCCCTGGATGAAGTAGAGTCCCAGAGTGACGATGAGGATGTTGAGTGCTCCCTGAAAGAGCAGGGGGTGATCAAGCAGCAGACAAAAACCTGATGCAATGACCAGCCAGACCAGCGGCTCAGGGGTACGGTAGCTGCAGAAACTCCCCAGTTCCGGCGGCCGCAGCAGCCGGCCGGCGTTTTTTCGGAGCAGCGACAGGTTCACTCCGGCCACCGCGACCATCAGGAGCAGGAGCAGCGCCGGATAGATGGTACCGACCAGGATGCCGCTCTGCTTGAGCGCCTCCTGGACGGCGGAGAGCTCCTCAGGGGAAAAGCCCCCCTTCTGGTAGAGGGCCGAGGTCTGGGCGATACTGGCGCTGATTCCGCTCCGGACGACGCCGTTCAGATCGACCCCGCTCCCGACCACATACAGCGCCGCCGCGATGATCGCCAGGATCGTCACGCCGGCCACGGCGCCGGCTATGCTTCGACTGCTCCCCTCCCCCCGACGGAGAAACTCCGCCAGCAGGAGGGAGAGGAGGCCGGCCTGGAACAGATAGAGGAGCGCGATAGCCGGCTCGGCGCAGGCCAGAACCGTCACCGTGACCAGGACTGTCGCCACCCCACTGCTTCGTCCCTGCTTCAGGGAGTAGAAGATCGCGGGAAAGGGGGCGATGATCCCGGCCGGTGCTCCGATCAACGGGAAGACGGCATACGCCAAAAAGAGGAGCAGGGTGACGGCACTCCCCTTGATGACACCGCGAATGGACTCCTTCAATTCAGGAGTCATCTCTTGGGCCGTTACTGAGAGACGTGTGCTGATGCGATGGGAAGCAGCGCAATGTTACGGGCCCGCTTGATCGCTTCGGAAATCTCGCGCTGGTGAGCGGAGCAGTTGCCGGAGATCCGTCGCGGCACGATCTTTCCCCGTTCGCTGATGAAATAGCGGAGGGTGCGTGGCTCTTTGTAGTCAATGGCCAGGGACTTGTCGGCGCAGAAGCGGCAGACCTTGCGGCGCTGGAAGGTACGCTTCTTACGGGGGCCACTGGGCCGGGGTGATCTTTCTCTTTCGTCAGCCATGGTCGGTATCCTCGCTTTCGTTGGCAGTCGGTAGTCGGTTTACGCTGATTCTTCCAGGGTCTCGTCGGATTCCGTCGCAGCTTCGTCCCCCTCTTCGGGGAGTTCGGCGACCACCGGTGCAACCGTCTCTTTTTCGATCTTGACGGTCAGATACCGAAGAATCCGGTCGTCAAGCCGCAAGCGGCGCTCCAGTTCCGCAACCAGCGTTTCGACGCCGTCGTACCGGAGGTACACATACCGTCCGCGGGGGAACTTTTTGATGGCATAGGCCAGCTTCCTGACCCCCCAATCTTCCAGGCGCTTCAGGTCGCCGCCGTTGCCGGCGATGACATCCTGAACCTTGTCGGTAAGGGCCTTTAGCTCCTCCTCGGCCAGGTCAGGCTTGACGATATAGATCGTCTCATACTTCCTTATCATACGTACTTCCTCCTCTCGGTTTGTAGCTCCGGTCCCGCCCGGAGCAAGGAGCGACAGCCGAAATAGGCCGCCTCATGGGAACTGAAACTTCTACCACGATAAGGGGTGGCTATTCAAGTTTTTTTTGGGAGCGGACCACATATTCGACAGACTTGAAGTAAAGAATGATTTCAGATAGACTCCCTCTCATGCGCATACAAACAGTAGTCACCATTCTGTTGCTGGTTTCGCTTGTGGGCGCCTGCCTTCTCCCTGCCAGCGCTCATGCCGTAAACTACGGCGCTGGCGCCAGGTCGTCACCGGGCTATCACTTCAGGCTCTACCCATATTACTATTATGCTGACACGCGCAGTGACAAAGACGGGAACCCCACACTCCAGGATCTGGGGCTGAGGAAATATGGCGTCTACGTCAGCAACGACTACTATGTCGGGGATTTGCATCTGAACGTAATCATCCCGGTGGGCGCCATAGAGGTCGGTAAACTGAAGAGCGATGACGCCGGTCTTGGCGACATCCAGCTGAGGGCCGGCTGGTTTCTACCGGTGGAGTGGGTGACCGTGCAACCGGTGCTGTTGGTCAAGGCTCCAACCGGCGGCTTTGACAAGCAGTATCCGGTAAACTTCGGGGATGGTCAGACGGACCTGGTCATGGAACTCTATCTCTACAAGCTGATGGCGCCGTTTGCTTTCGATGCCGTGTTCAAATACGTCGTCCGTTTCCGCAATCCGGAGAGCGACTTCACCCCCGGCAACGAGTTTGTGGCGGAGGGATTGGCCACCGTCCGTCTGGCCGAAAAAATCAGGATCGGACCGGCCATCAACTTTATCACGGGAGCAGACAACAAGCAGGGGGGCAAAACCTTGGCCGACAGCGGTCTGCTGCGCCTCGCCGTCGGAGGCGAGATTGTCTATGGCCGTCTGGAGCATCTCAAGATATCTCTGGCAGCCTACCAGGACCTGCTGACCCGGAACAGCACCGAGGGGATTCTGGTGGTGAGCCGCCTCTCCTTCGTCTTCTGAGGAGTACCTCCTCGCCAGCCCTTGACATCATCTCGGTGATCCGCAGGAGTCGGTGAGAATCCGGATCCTGCTGACCTTGGCCAGGAGCGGTCCGCTGACCAGCCCCAACTCCCGGCCTGGAGTCAGGGTGGTGATGACGGCCTTACCGACAATCTGCTTTTTCTCTTTCCCCTCCCGGTCCCGGACCGTTACCCCCCAAAGGTCTTGAAACACCAGCGGTGTTCCCTCCCTGTTCCCCACGTAGAGCATGATATGCCCCTTCATGTAGACCAGAGTCAGGAACGGCACCCCGCTCTTTAGCAATATCCGCGTTTTTTCTTCGATGCTCTTTCCCGCGAGGGAAAGGGTCGCTCCTCCGTTCCCCTGATCGTAGGAGCCTCGCCCTAACCAGATGCCGAAGGTGAGGAAGAAATCGCGGAGCAAGGCGGAGCAGTCCCGGTCATCGTAGAGCTCACCCCAGCCATAGGGGGTACCGAGCAGCTGGTTGCCGATGGTGGAGATCCTCTCACCAGTGAACGGCAGTGGATGCCGCGCTGCCACGCTTTTTAGCACCCTGGCCCGCAGCTCCTGCATGACTCCTGACGGCTCCGTCCGGGCCGCCAGGGTGATCTCGTAGCCGTCGTCGTCTTCGCGCTCCAGGGGAAGGATTGTCCCGACCTTGGCTATCCGGACAAACGACCCGGTGGTGTCACGCAGCGGGACGGACTCTCCGACGATAACCAGCTGCTCGCGCCCCATCCTCTTGAGGGCCATCGCCTCATCCAGGTAGGCCACCTCCCGCGCCTCCACCCAGCCGCTGGCAGCGGGGCTCTCCACGAAAAGCCAGACACCATTCCGGGAGACGTGGAGCACCCGGAGCGGTTCGTTGAGCTTGACTCCGGACTGCTGCAGCATATCAAAGGGGAAGCCGTCGGGCTGCTTGAAGAAGGGCCTGGCCGTGGGGAGGATCCGCATATTGGTGGCGACGGTGCTGATGGCGCGCCGGTTCAGCGAGGGAAGGCGCCCCAGATCGCAGTTTTCCCTAAGGGCCTTGAGCGTGGCGTCCGGGACCTTCAGCCGGTTCTCGCCATACCACTTTTGGCCCAGCTGTTTGCCCATGGCGTTAACCATGGTCGCCGGGTCGGCCAGGGGGGTGGCGTTGCTCCAGGGGGAGAAGTAGCGGCTGCGGAACTCGGCCGCCATGCTGGCCTGGCAGGCCGGGGTAAGGCCTCCAGTGGCAAGGGAGGAGCTGTAGGCGCCCATATCCTGGGGAAGGCTCCGTATGTCGTCGAGCTCGTACTCGGCAGGGAGAACAGCGGCGGGAGGTTTCGCCGGGACGGAGGCGACCTCCATCTCTACGCTCTCTTCTACTGGAGCGGCAGGGACGGGGAGTGGTTCAAGGCATCTGTTCGGGCAGGGATTAGCAGAGGCACTGCCGTTAACGCTGCTCCCCACCGGTATCCTCTCTCCAGGGTCGGGGAGCGCAGGGTGCAGGGCCGGGGAGCAGGCGCAGGCCGTGACGGAGAGGAGGAGGAGCAGGAGCCTCACCGCCGCTTGTCCTCGCAGATATGGAGCTGGCAGTGCAGGCAGCTCCGGAGGTAGAGGGGGGTGACGCCGTGCATATGGAACAGGTTGCCGCAGCGGGGACAGCGGCAGGTGGTGACGAAGAAGACCGCGATAATGAGGAGGAGCAACCAGAAGCCGAAGAAGTACGCCGTGGCCCGGTCCGAGTGGGTCAGGGTGAGAGAGGTCCAGACCGCCGGTATATAGATGATGATGAGCGACCAGAGGAACCAGCGGCGTTTGCGGATGATACGCAGTCCCGCGGCAATAACCGCCGGATCAACGGGGGGGTGATCGTCCATCAGTCGTCTCCTTTTTCCCCGCTCGTAGCCGTATTCATGGCGGTAACTCTCTTCTATCACAGGAGCGGCCGAAAGTACATGAAGGCAGTTGATCCTAGAAAAAGCAGTCCACCACGGAGTCACGGAGGCACGGAGAGAAATTCATCTATAAAAATAGCTAGTTTGTTGAGCAGTGATGGGCTATCGTCCCTCTCTCCCCCAAACCCCGAACCTTGAACCTAAAACCTAGAGCCTTGAACCTTGAACCTTGAACATAGAACATAGAACCTATGACTCTACGCGCAGTTGAACTATTCAGCGGGATCGGCGGCTTTGCCGCGGCAGTGGCGGGATGCGACGTCCGGGTGACGGCGGCGCTTGATCAGGATCCGGAAGCCCTGGAGAGCTATCGTCTCAACTTCCCGGAACACCCGATCCGGCGGGTCGACTTGGAGCGAGTCACCGCCTGGGAGCTGACCTCACTGGATGCGGAGCTCTGGTGGCTCTCTCCCCCCTGCCAGCCCTACTGCGAGCGGGGCGCCCGGCGTGATCTGGATGACCACCGGACCCGGAGCCTCATTCATCTCATGGATCTTCTGGAACGGATACCACCGGAGAAACGCCCTCGTCATCTGGCTCTGGAGAATGTCGCCGGCTTCGTGACCTCCCGGGCCCGGGGGCGCCTCATCCCCCTTCTCGGCTGCCTCGGCTATCACCTGCGCGAACGGCTCCTCTGCCCCACGGAGTTGGGGGTCCCCTCCCGACGCCCCCGCTACTACTTGGCCGCATCCCTCTCCCCGCTGGCGCCGGAACGAGCGACGCCCTGCATCCCCTTGCGTCCCCTTGCCGGCTACCTCGACCCGGCGCTTATCGAGACGGCCCCCACTGAACTCCTCCTCCCCGAGGAGAGTGTAGTCCGGTTCGGCAGTGGTCTCCCCATTCTCGACCCGGCCGACCTCTCGGCCGTCACCACCTGCTTCACCTCCGGCTATGGCCGGTCGCTGGTAAACGCCGGATCGTACCTGCGGTGCGGTTCTCGTGTCCGCCGCTTTGCCCCGGAGGAGATCATCCGGCTCCTCCATTTCCCCGAAACCTTCCGTTTTCCCGAGGGGATGTCGCTGCGAAGGCGTTGGGGGCTCGCCGGAAACAGCCTCTCGGTGGTTGCCGTGCGGGAGCTGCTTTCTGCATTTCCGGAACTGACGGTAACAAGCTGATCTTTTCGTGGGTGACTGCCGAACCACCCCCCGCCTTGGCCAAGGAGGGGGAGAGTTTGACGGAGTTGAGGAGGGATGGAAAACCGTAAAATAGTAGGGGCGAAGCAAGGTTCATCTGCTTCGCCCTTTTCTTTTGATCGCCTGAGAGGAAATCAGGCGGCCTTGGCTGTCAATTCCGATGCAATGACACCCCGGCGGTAGGGCACGGCGCGCCGTGCCCCTACCAACCTTGCCACTGCACCAATGTCAGCTATACGTGCTTCGCGGTGCTCTTTGATGCCTTGTTTAATGTACGCAATGCATTATTCACTGATTTGGCATCAGGGAATGCTGCTGCGACGTCGTCTTCAAGTCTAACAATGTTAACCCCTTGCCGATAGCGCTCGGAATACTTGCCTCTTACCCCACCCGTCATGGATGCAAAGTCATATTCCGGTCTTAGTTCATCCTGTGCGGTTTTCTTCATAAAATATCCGCTACTTTCGTGTTGCTTCTCTTGCGGAAATAATCCGGGTCTTATTTTCACGATTTGTATGAGAAACAACGAGAATTTTTGCTGTTTCCGAACGACCGATTATAAGAAAACGCTCTTCGTCCTCTGAATGGTCTAAGTCGGCAAACACAAACGACAGAGGGTCGGGGAAGACCGTTGCGGCTTCATCAAAAGTAACCTGGTGTTTCTTTAGATTTGTCCTTGCTTTTGTTTGGTGCCAGATAAACTTCATTAGTGCATCTCTCGGCAGCATTTATTCGGTATATTTTTGAATGATAGAGTATTCAGCTGCCAAATTGCAATCAGTACTTTTACGATGATCGCAGTTGCCTTATTTATCGAACCCGGTGCATACGAGGCAAAGCCGACACCACCAACCATCACCAAGTCGGGTTAATCGCCCAGGAGGTGCAGAAGGTCGTGCCCGAAGTGGTGAGCGGGACGGAAGGGGACCTGGTCAAAGGCGAAACCCTGAGGATCTCCTACGTCAACCTCGTTCCGGTGCTGACCAAGGCGATTCAAGAATTGAAATCGGAGAATGACGGGTTGAAGGCGGAAAACAGCGATCTGAAGGCGCGGTTTGCGAAGATCGAGAAGGCGTTGGGTTTGTAGGGGCGGCATTTATGACGCCCGCGCATTTATGACGCCCGCCTTTGATGTGTCGCAGGTGCAGCAACGACTTGAGCGCGACATTTACGGTTGAGTTGCCCATCCATAAGTTATATGGTACTCGATTAAACAGCCCAGCCATTCATGGAGACGCTGCAGGAGGAATCATGCGGAAACAACTGCGTATCATCTGCTGTGTCGGGCTCGGAGCCCTGCTTGCCGCCTGCAGTTCCGGTGGCGGGGATGGTCCCGGCATCTCCGGGAAGGTTACCCTCAACGGGGTTCCCCAGGCCGGGGTAACGGTTAACGTGAGCGGCGCGATGAGCGCCTCGGCAACCACCGACAGCGGCGGTAACTACACCGTCTACGGGGTGAAGAGCGGCAGCTACTCGGTGAACCCGACCCAGACCGGTTACCGCTTCACACCGGCCGCCCGTCCGGCGGTGATGAGCGGCGGCAGCCTCGCCGGCTACGACTTCACCGCAGCCGTGGCCCCGCCGGCCTCGTCGGTTCAACTCCCGCAGACAGGACAGGTCGCCACCTACAAACCAGGTGACGACGGCACTCTGCAAAAAGGTACGGCCTGGCCTTCACCACGTTTCTTCGACAACGGCGACGGTACGGTAACCGACAAGCTGACCGGGTTGGCCTGGCTCAAGGACGCCGCCTGTATCGGCAAAAAAAGCTGGCGTGATGCTCTCACCGCTGCCGACGGCCTGGCCTCCGGAATCTGCGGTTTGAATGACGGCTCCAAGGGAGGCGACTGGCGGCTTCCCAACGTCACCGAGTTGAACAGCCTGGTCAATGCCGGCCGCTGGAACCCGGCCGTGGGGCCGCTTTCGACTGAAGGTAACCCCGAGACCCTGCTGTTCACCGGGGTGGGGAATTACTCCTACTGGTCGTCCACCACGTCAGCATCCCTCGGCTATCAAGCGTGGGCTGTTCATTTCCTGATCGGACAGGTGAACCCTTCCTCCAAGAAAATCGGCTTCAATGTCTGGCCGGTACGCGATGCCGGCATCACCGGCGCGGTCACCCTTCCCAGAACGGGTCAGACTTTCAGTCATGCCGTCGGCGATGACGGCTACCAGCAGAAAGGAGCGGCCTGGCCCAATCCCCGCTTCACCGACAACGGCGACGGCACCGTCACCGATAACCTGTCAAAGCTGGTCTGGCTCAAGGATACGAACTGTGTGGAGACCAGTGGCGCTGTGGTGCGAAGAAGAGCCAACGCGTATGCGGTGCTCAGCTATTCCAAATCACTTGTCTGGGTGGGGGGAGTGGCATCCGGCGCCTGCGGTTTGAGCGACGGGTCACGGAAAGGCGATTGGCGCCTGCCGAACCGCCTGGAGATGCAGAGCCTTGTGGATTATTCCCGCCTCAACCCGACGCTGCCGTCCGGTCATCCCTTTACCAACGTACAGCTTCAGGGAGCCTGGACGTCAACGCTCTTGAGCTATAACCAGCCGGCAAGCAACGGGACTACTTCTTGGTACCTCTATACCGACAGCGGTATTACGAATGCCGAGACGAACAACTCTGTCGGAGAATATTATTTCTGGGCAGTGCGCGATGCCACGCGATGAGAGTCCCCACCCGGGGAGAGGGAGGTGCGAAGATGAGGCGACGTGATTTTCTGATCGGTGGAGGTGCGCTGACCCTTGCCGCTGCCGGCGGGCCGCTGTTGTTCCGCGGGGGGAGAGCCATCGCAGGGAGCTCTCCCATCGAGGGGCTGATCCCGTTCAATGATCGAGACACCCTGGAAAACATCCGGGCCATCATCAGACACAACGGCTTCAGGTTTGAGGTCGATCACACCTGGTGCTACCACCAGTACGGATATGCTGCCACCTCGGCAGACGCAAAACCACTTGACCCCAGGTCTGCACCGGAACAGATCATCATTCCACCGGCTCCGGCGCCGGCGGACCCGGAGTTACCGTCCCGGTTCGATCTGCGGGATATCAACGGCCGCAGCTTCATCGGTCCGGTCCGCGACCAGGGATGTACCGGGCTCTGTCCGCTATTTGCCACTACCGCCGCTGCCGAGTCCGCCTACAACCGCCGCAACAACCTCTACGATGACAACAGCGTCCTGGTCTCTCCTCTCTATATGAAACATGTGGCCAATGCCGGGGCCACGGAAGACCTTTCCGCGCTGTACAGCATGACGCGAAGCGGGATTCCCTGGCTGGAACCGGGTGGCCTGGAAGGCTCCTGTAGCGAAGAGAATTTCCCCTTCGCATCATATGATGACCATGCTGGTAGTGGCCAGTCTCCGCCTGCAATCCAGATCAAGGCGGCCACAGCGGCCCCGAGGATCACCCTCAGGCGCTGCGCCCTGATCCATCCCTACAACTACTGGGAGACCACCAACCGGATCAAGCGGGCCATTTACAAGTATGGCGCCGTAACCGCGGGGATAGAGAATAACAGCGCGTTTCGAGCCTACAAGTCCGGGATCTATGAGGATATCTGGATCTATCCGAACAAACTCCCTTACTACAGGGGTACTACAGGCCATGCCATTGCCCTGGTGGGGTGGGACGACAACCCGCCGGAGGGGGGCAACGGCGGCTGCTGGATACTGCGCAACAGCTGGGGACCAACGTGGGGGGAAGGCGGCTACATGCGGATTCGCTACTTCTCATCCCGTGTCAACTGCGCGACGGCCTTCCTGGAAGCTGAATCACCCGATGACGGCACTCTGAGGATCTATGGCAAGGTCACCGTGGACGGGGGAGGGGCCTCGGAGGCGACCGTGACCCTTTCGGGCGACGACTCCTTCGCGGTGGTTGCCATGGATGGGACATACGGGATTCCGACACTCAGGCCCGGCAGCTACCGGGTGACGCCAGACCAGCCGGGGGTGGTTTTTACTCCGCCGTATCAGGATGTGAACCTGACCACCGGGTATGCGGTTGTCAATTTTGAAGGGAAATCGGCGATTGCCGGCTGAAGCTCATGGGATTTTGGTGCGTACCCTGAACCCGGTGCAGACCCTATGACTGCATTTTTGGAATTCAACAGCTCCTTCAACTCTACCCACGAAAGGACTACTCATGAAAACAAACCGTTTCATCCGAATCATGACGGCACTTGCACTCTGCACCCTGGCGCTCCTCACCTTCGGGTGTGGGAATACCGACCACGCGAACATCTTCCACGCCACGTTTACAGCCGGCGGCGCGGCCAAGGACTATACGACCAGATCGACCTTTTACTTGTTGACGCCGGGAGGGTTATACGACGCCACGTACACCTCCCCCTCAGGAGAATCAAACGCAAACTGTCTCTATCTGGCGCTTCCCTCCAATGTGACCGTCGGGGTGTATGACAAGAGCGTCATCACCCTCATCTATACGGATGCCACCGGCACCCAGTACCGCAGCGACAACGGTGATGCCGCCGTTACGCTCAAGGTTACCGCCTGGCCCGGACCGGGCGGCTATGCCGGGGGAAGCTTCAGCGGCATCCTGGCAACGAGCTCCGGTGCGACCATCGTCATCACCGATGGCCGCTTCGAGGAGTACATTTCGAATTAGCTAACACCATCACACTGTCATCTCCCACTCGCGCCTCCAGAGGGGAAGCATTTGTACAGACCTCCGCAGCCTTGGACGCCACGGAGGTTTTTTTGCGCCATGACTCGGCGGCAACCCCGACAGAGTTTCTCACGGCCGGGCCAGGGGCGGCGCGGCGCGTTTTACATGGCGTCATCAAGAAAAATCTGTTATGCTTCGACGATTTTAATGACCTTCTCCTGCTGACGGCTCTGCTGAGACGCTGGGGGCGACCATAAATAAGGAACAACGCGCAGCGGATCGTCCGCGGCGCACACTGTAACGCAGGCTGCCCTGAGGTGAGCGGATTATCCCGCTCCCGTGACGGCTCAGCCGCGTCGCCATTCACAGCTTGCCCCAAGAGGGCGAAAGGATTAAAAAATTATGCCAAAGAAGATGCTGATCAACGCGCTGCACGCCGAGGAGGCGCGAGTGGCCATAGTGGAAGATGGCCTCCTCGTGGACCTCGGGATCGAGATCGCCGGACGGGAGCAGACCCGCGGCAATGTCTACAAGGGGGTGGTAGTCCGGGTCGAGCCAGGGCTCCAGGCCGCCTTCATCGACATCGGCCTGAAAAAACTCGGTTTCCTCCAGATGGGGGAGCTCCACCCGGATTTCTGGCAGTGGCGCGACGATGTCCCCCATGATAACCGGAACCGGCGCCCCCGGATCCAGGAGGTTCTCCGCCGGGGACAGGAACTCATCGTCCAGGTGGAGAAGGGGGAGCGGGACATGAAGGGGGCGGCCCTCACCTCCTACCTCTCTCTGCCGGGACGCTACATGGTCCTCATGCCGGGGAGCGACTCCGTGGGGGTCTCGCGCAAGGTCGAGGCCGAAGGAGAACGGAAAAAGCTCAAGGAGATGGCCGCCGAGCTGGATATCCCCCCCGGGATCGGCTACATCATCCGGACCGAGGCTCTGGGGAAAAAGCAGGCGGAGTTGGCCAAGGATTTCAACTACCTGGTTAAACTCAACGACTCCATCCGGGAGGCGGCGGCCAAGGTCAAGGGGGCGGCCCTCATCTATCAGGAGTCGGACCTCATCATCCGGACCATCAGGGACTACTTCACCTCGGAGATCGATGAGGTGCTCGTGGACAGCCAGGAGGTCTACGAGCAGGCCAAGGCGT
The DNA here is from genome assembly GCA_903857795.1 of uncultured Geobacter sp. Classification (GTDB taxonomy): domain Bacteria; phylum Desulfobacterota; class Desulfuromonadia; order Geobacterales; family CAIOGM01; genus CAIOGM01. The sequence continues at coordinate 12,112 of CAIOGM010000153.1, read as the reverse complement.
TTTTCAAAGAGGTCATGCCCCGCATGGTGAGCCGGGTCAAGCTCCATCAGGAGAAACGCCCCATCTTCTCCAGGTACCAGCTGGAAGAGCAGATCGACCAGATCTATGAGAAGAAGGTGCTGCTCAAGTCCGGCGGGTCGCTGATCATCGAGCCGGCCGAAGCCCTGGTCTCCATCGATGTCAACTCGGGGAAATCCACCGGCGAGAAGGGGGTGGAGGACACCGCCTTCAAGACCAACATGGAGGCGGCTGAAGAGGCCGCCCGGCAGCTCCGGCTGCGGGACTTGGGGGGGCTCATCGTCATCGACTTCATCGACATGCGCGACCGCAAGCATAACGCCGATGTGGAGAAGACCCTCAAGCATGCCCTGAAGAGCGACAAGGCCCGGGTGACTGTGGGGAAAATCTCCCAATTCGGGCTGCTGGAGATGTCCCGCCAGCGGATCAGGCAGACCGCCAACGAGGCGGTCTATCTGGAGTGCCCCCACTGCGAGGGGCGCGGCCGGATCAAGTCGGTGGAGGCCATGGCCGTCTCCTTCCTCCGCAAGGTGCATGCCTCCGCCGCCAAGGGGACCATCGGCGAGGTCCGGGGCGGTCTCCCGCTGGAGGTGGCCTATTATCTCCTCAACCGGAAAAAGAAGGATCTGGCCCGTATCGAAGCGGAATACGATATTGAGGTGACCCTCAAGGGGAAGCCGTCTTTCCTCATGAACCAGATCGAGCTGGAGTTGGTCAAACGGGAAAAGCCGTCGTCAGACGGTCAGACCGAGACGTCCCAGACAGCGCTGGTGACTGCGCCGGTATTCCCCCCCGATGAAGAGTCCCCGGATGAAGAGGAGAGTGAGGAGGGGGTGGAACTCTCCGAAACACCGGAGGAGAGTCCGGAAACAGAAGAGACGACAGAGGCAGGCAAGAAGCGGAAACGGCGGCGCGGCAAGAAGAAACCGGTGACCGGGGAAGAGGCAGAAACCGCTGAAGAGGCAGTTGAAGAGGAAGCTGAGTCGGCTCAGGAGGATTCCGCTGGTGACGCAGAAGAGGAGCAGGCTGACTCCTCCGCAGAGGCTGCGCCTGGGGGCGCCGCAAAGAAACGGAAACGGCGCCGCAAGCGTGGCAAGGCCGGCGCCGGGGCGACACAGGAAGGAGCTGCGTTGGAGCTCTCTGATCAAGCCGAAGATGGAGAGGGGGACGGCGAATCGGATGCGGAGGAGACGGGCGCTCCCGACGACACCGAGCCTGGCGATGAGGCTCCCATCGAGGGAGCGACTCTGGAGGAGGCGAAGAAAAAGCGCCGCCGCAGACGCCGTGGCGGGGCAAAGCGCCGCACCGAGGAGGAGAACGCTCCAGAAGAGGCTGCTTCGGCCGATGGTTCCGCATCTGACGATGAGCCGGAGACGCCGGTGGAGATCGACGAGACCGACCTTACGCTGAGTGATGAGGGGCCGGCCCCCCTTCCGGAGGCTGCGGTCGAAGAGGCTGCGGTCGAAGAGCTCGCTGCCGAGGAGGCCTCTGTCGAAGAGCCCGGTACCGAGGGGCCCGTTGTAACCCAACCCAAGAGGACGCGCACTCCGCGGTCACGGACCAGGGCGACTGAAGAGCCGGTTGCGGCGTCTCTGGTGGAAAACAGCGCCGAAGAACCGGCGGAGAGCACACCGGAGAGTCCCGCGGCGGTGCCGGTCAAGCGGAGCCGTGCCCCCCGGAAAACGGTCAAGGCGGATGAAACCGCGGCTGTCGAAGGGGAAGGGGCTGCTGACGTGACGCCGAAACCGAAACGGGCGCCACGGGCGAAGAAGGCTCCTCCCGCTCCGGATGAAACGGGGGAATAGGGAGGAGCCACCATGCGGATCTCGTCGGTCATAGGTGCCTTCTGCCTGACCCTGCTGGTCATTCTCCCGACCCTCGCCGTGGGAGCAGCGGGGGTCGATGAACTCTCCGTGTCGCCGACCTTCTCGTACTTCACCTGGAAAGAGAACGGCAGCGCCGGGGAGCGGCTTGTCAAGGAGAGCGGCCCCCTCTACGGCGTGGCCGGCGGTCTCAAGAGTACCCTGTTCCGGGGGGCTTCGGGAGAGAGTCTCACCCTCATGGGAAGGGGCGACCTCTACGGTGGGGTGGTGCAGTATGACGGCCACACCCAGCCCGGTTTCGGATATCTCCCGGTCTCCACCGATGTTGACTATTTCGGCCTCCGGCTCGGCTCCGATGCGTGCTTTGGGCTCCCGGTGGGGGGCTCGACCCTGGGCCCCTTCGCCGGTCTCGACTACCGATTCTGGCAGAGGAGCCTCAACGCCACCACCACCCTGGACGCCCAGAGGCAGACGGTCCAGGTGGGCGGGACCACGGAGTACTGGCAGGAAATCAGCACCCGGCTGGGAATCCGCTGGGACAATATCCCTCTTGCCCGGGAATGGCGGCTCTTCGCCGGCGGGGGGGCGCAGTATCCTCTCTATACCTCCAATACGTTTGATACCGCCGAAGACGGCGCTGTTACCGTGGAACCAAAAGGGGAGTGGTCTCCCTTTGCCGAAGCAGGGCTCCGGTACCGGCGACTCCGGGTCGCCGTAACCTATGAGGAGCAGAGATTCGGCCGCTCCTCCGCAGTATCCAAAACGAACTTTATCTACAGCCAACCGGCTTCAACATCGGAATACCTGGGGTTCTCGGTGGGGTATTGTTTCCGGTAAATCGATCTTCGCGTGGCACCTCCCACCTCTCATAGCCCCTCTCCGTACATCAAGGAGGAGTCCATGTCAGAACCATCCCCGCAGTCGTGGAATTTCTTTCGGGCAGGCGGGTTCGACCAGCCCTTGCTGGAGTCCGGCCGGGAACTGTTGGCCCTGCACTCCCTGGATCAGAAGCTCTGGGTGGCCCTGAGCTGTCCGGTCCAGGGGGTGGAGTTCGACCGGAGAACCCTGGAGCTGATCGACACGGACCAGGATGGTCATATTCGAGCGCCGGAGCTGCTCGCGGCCCTGGCCTGGGCAGGGGTTCGTCTTAGCGAGCCTGATCTGCTGCTCGGCAAGGATGAGGGGCTCCCCCTGGCAGCCATCAACGACGCCACCGAAGAGGGGCGTCGGTTGCTGATATCGGCCAGGGCGATCCTCTCTTATCTCGGCAAGGAAGGAGCTCCGCGGATCACGGTGGCAGAAAGCTGCGACAGCGAGCGGATTTTCGCCAAGAGCCGGTTCAACGGCGACGGTGTAGTGACCGCTGCCTCCACCGATGATGAGGCGCTACAGGGGTGGATCGCCACGCTCATCGAAAGCTACGGCGGGGAGATGGACCGAAGCGGCGAAACCGGCATAACCCTCCCTATTATCCAGCGGTTCTCCGCCGAGGCGGCGGCATGGCTTGCGTGGCAGGCGGCAGGAGAAGCGGCGCCGTCCATCCGGAGCCTCGGCAAGAATCGGGAAGAGCTCCTGCTCCTCTGGTGTTCCGTCAAGGAGAAGATCGACGACTTCTTCCTCCGCTGCAGGCTGGCGGCTTTTGACGGTCGGGCGATCCTGACCCTTAACGGCCCGGAGGCCGACCTGCAACTCCTGGCCGGGAAGAACCTGGCCGCGGAGGGTGACGCCATCGGCGCCCTCCCCCTGTCCGCGGTGACCGCGTCCCAGCTCCTGGATCTGGAGCGTGGCATCAACCCTGCCTGGGGAGAACGGCTGGACCGGTTCTACGAAGAGATCGTGCACCCCCTGTTGGGTAATGAGCGGCTGCTGACCGCCACCGACTGGGAGGGGGTCAAGGCCCGTTTTGCCCCTGCGGAAGAGTGGTGGCGGGCCCGGGGCGAGACTCCCGCCGCCAACCTGGGAAGTGAACGGCTGGCTGCCTGGGTCGATGGCGGTGTCGAAAGCCTCCTCCTGAGCCTGGTGACAGAGGAGCTGGCCCATCAGGAAGCGGCGGAGGCCATGGTGGAAGTGGAGCGGTTGACCCGTTACTGCCGCGACCTCTTCCGCCTGGTCAACAACTTCGTCTCGTTCCGGGAGTTCTACACGGGGAAGGGGAAGGCGATCTTCCAGGCCGGGACCCTCTACCTGGACGGCCGCAGTTGTGAACTCTGCGTCACCGTGACCGACGTGACCAAACATACGGCCCTGGCCACTCTGAGCCGGCTCTTTCTCGTCTACTGCGACTGTACCCGAAAAGGGGGGGGTGAGAAGATGACCATCGCCGCCGCCATGACCGACGGAGATGGGGACCAGATCATGGTGGGGCGCAACGGGCTCTTCTACGATCGGCAGGGGAATGACTGGGACGCCACGGTGGTCCGGATCATCGATCATCCCATCAGTATCCGGCAGGCTTTTTGGGGGCCGTACAAACGGGTCGCCCGCTCCGTGGGGGAGATGATTCAGAAGGGGGCCGCTGCCCGCTCCAAGGCCGCAGAAGACAAGGCAGCGCTCTCCCTGATGCAGAGCGGGGGAATGAAGGAGGCGAAACCGAATCCGCAGCAGGCGTTCGATGCCGCACGCTTCGCGGGAATCTTCGCCGCCATCGGCCTGGCCATCGGCGCCATCGGCACGGCGCTCGCCTCGGTGGTCACCGGCTTCTTCAGGCTCGCCTGGTGGCAGATGCCGCTGGCGCTGGCCGGGATCGTCCTCATCGTCTCCGGTCCGGCCACCTTGATCGCCTGGTTCAAGCTGCACCAACGCAACCTGGGACCGCTCCTGGACGCCAACGGCTGGGCCGTTAACGCCCGGGCGAGGCTGAACATCCCCTTCGGCCGCTCCCTCACCGGCATGGCGCGACTTCCCGAGGGGACACGGCGCTCCTTGAGTGATCCCTATGCCGAGAAGAAGAGCGCCTGGAAGTGGTATCTGCTCCTCCTCCTCGCGGCCCTGGCCTTTTTGGCCTGGAAGAGTGGGCTTTTCGCCTGTTGTTTCTGATCCGTACCGTACGCGGCGTCCATCTACTTCCGAAAGGTTCCCCGTGAAGCTCCTGTTCATTCACCCTCATGGCAGCAACTGGATGCCGGGAAGCCAGGACATCACCACCATCTTCAATCTCATGCCTCCCCTGGGGATGATGAGCATCGCGGCCTGGCTGGAACGCCACGGCATCCATGTGGAGTTGATCGACTGTTACGCCACCCCCCTCACCCAGGAGGAGCTGGTGGCTGAGGTCATCCGCCGGGCGCCCGACGCGGTGGGGTTCTCCTGCACCACCTCATCCTTCTTGGAAGGGGCCCGGATCGCACGGGGAATCAAGGAGCGCGACAGCCGGATCGTCACCGTCTTCGGCGGCGCCCACGCCTGCACCATCGGCGCCCCGCTCCTCGACCTGTTTCCCGCCATCGACTACCTGGTAATCGGCGAAGGGGAAGAGACCATGCTGGCGCTGGCCCGGGCCGGCTTCAGCGACGCCGCCTCGATCCCCGGGGTGGCCTCCCGGGACGCAAGCGGCGCAGGGAGACTCTCCCAGCAACGTGAGCCGATCCGGAATCTGGACGATCTCCCCTTTCCGGCCTATCACCTCCTCCCCGGGTTCCCTCGGCGGTACAAGCTGCCGCTCTTCAGCTCCCCCACATATCCCAACAGCAGCATCATCTCCAGCCGCGGCTGTCCCTATCAATGCTCCTACTGCGACCGGTCGGTCTTCAGCAAGGGGTTCCGCTTCAACTCACCGGAGTACATCGTCGAGCAGATGGCGATGCTCGGCCGTGACTACGGCATCCGCCACCTCTTCTTCTATGACGATCTCTTCACCTTCGACCGCTCCCGGATCGCCGCGTTCTGCGAACTGAAGGAACGGAAGGGGGTGAAGATGACCTATAACTGCATCGCTCGTCTGGAGCATGTGGATGCGGAGCTGATTTCGCTGCTGAAGAGCTCCGGCTGCTGGCAGGTGAATTTCGGCATCGAATCCGGGGATCCGGATATTCTCAGGCAGCACCGGAAATTCTACGGGCTAGACGAGGTGGGGCGAAAACTCCTCCTGGTGCGGCAGAGCGGGATGCGGGTCAAGGGGCTTTTCATGGTGGGGCTGCCGGGTGAGGACGAGGCAGCCATCCGGCGGACCATCGACTACGCCCTGACCCTGCCGCTGGACGAGATCAACGTCACCAAGTTTACCCCCTTCCCCGGCGCCCCCATCTACAAGAGCATCCGGGAGCATGGCGAATTCAATGAAGAGTGGGAACTGATGAACTGCCTTAACTTCGTCTTCATCCCCCACGGCATGACGAAGGAGCAGTTGGAGCGACTCTACAACGAGTTCATCAGCCGCTTCTACCGGCGGAGCCGCATTCACTGGGGGTATACGAAGATGATCTGGAAATCGCCTCACAGCGTCCTGTCGTTCCTTCGGAACCTTCCGGCGATTTTGAGGCTGGAGCTGCAACAGAAATGGTAGAAAGGAGTCGCCGATGAAAAATGGCTGCCGGCTTGTCCGGGTTAGGAGGCTCAGGAGAGAGTGGGGAGAAGGAGTTATGCGGATATCTGAAGGGGTTGTTCTGGTGGTTGCGTTTGCGTTCTCTCTGCTCTTCATGGCGGCTCCGCCCGCGTCCGCCGAGGAGAGTGTCGGCAGCGCCGACAGCGAACTGGCGCTGCTCACCGGGTACGGCATAACCCATCGAGGTTTCGGCGACACCCGGACCCAGGTGCAGACGGTGGACCTCATCGGGAGGTACGGCTGGTTTCTTTCCAAAGAGATCGGCGCCGGATCATGGTTTCAGGGGCGGCATGAACTCCTGGTGGAGCTCCCGCTCCATCTGGTGGTGGATCCGAAAAGCGCAGTGATCACCGGCGGGTACCTGCTGGGGAGTTGGAAGTTCACCTCTCTCGGTTCCTGGCTCCCCTACGTCTTTGCCGGGGGCGGCATCGTCTATACCAACATGGATCTCCCTACCATGGGGAGCAGTCTCAACTTCTCCTATCAGGGCGGGGTCGGTCTCCAGTATCTCATCCGGCCCGATTTGGCCCTCATGGGGGAGTATCGCTACCTGCATATCTCCAACGCCGGCACCGCCACTCCCAATGAACCGCTGAATTTCAGTCATTTTCTGGTGGGAGTCTCGCGATTTTTCTGAGATCTCTACTTTGAGCGGCAGGGAACGGATAGAATTCCTGCCTTAAAGGGAAGGATATGTTACACTGGCGCCATTATTACCGTTTATGGGAACTATAGGTAGCATTTCATGCCCGATTTTGGACTAAAAATACGTCAGGCAAGAAAGGAACGGGGGCTGACTCAGGCGCAGCTGGCGGAGCTGTCGGGAATCAGCAGGAAGACTCTTGGGCAGATCGAGAGCGGGAGTGTGCCGGATATCGGCATCCGCAAGGTAGCGCGGGTGCTGGAAATTCTCAGCCTGGAGTTGACCGTTCGCCCAATGGGGGCGCCGCCGACCCTTGAGGAGTTGCAGAGGGAGAACGCCACGCGATGACATCTCCTGCACTGGCAGTCTGGAACGGCGGGAAAAAGTCAGGGATTCTCGGCCGGAATGACGGCTATTTCTTCAACTACCTCCCCGATACGTCAGCTGAGCAGCTCGTCTCGCTGACCATGCCGTTACGTCTCCAGAGCTGGGTTTCAGAAAAAGAGCTGCACCCCATATTCCAGATGAACATTCCTGAGGGAGCCCTGCGCGAAGCCCTCAGGAACAGCTTTGCCAAGGTGATGGTGGTGGATGACGTGGCGCTCCTCCGGATCACTGGGGGAAACCAGATCGGCCGCAACCGCTTCTCCCTTGCCGATGCGGAAACAGCGACGCTTGACGAGAAACCGGAGTCGCTGGAAGAGATTCTCACCTACCCTGACGCCTCCGCGCTTTTCAATGAACTGTTGAGCCGATACGCGGCTAACTCCGGCATATCCGGCATCCAGCCCAAGGTAATTCTGAACGCGACCCGGCGGGCGACGGTCGCTGCATCTTCCTACATCGTCAAGTCGTGGGGAATGGAGTATCCCCAGTTGGCTGCCAACGAGTATTTCTGCATGACTGCGGCGAAACGGGCGGGATTGCCTGTCGCAGACTTCTCCCTGTCGGGAAATGGCGGACTGTTCGTCATGAAACGTTTCGATGTCACCGAGGCGGGGGAACTGCTGGGTTTCGAGGATTTCTGCTCGCTGCAAGGGGTGGGGACGGAAAGGAAGTACCAGAGCACCTACGAGAGGGTCGCCAGGACCATCAAGGATTTTGTCTCAGCGGAAGCTCTTTCTGCCGCCCGGGAGCAGTTTTTTGCCACACTCGTTCTGTCGATAATGATCCGTAACGGCGATGCCCACCTTAAAAACTTCGGCGTACTCTATCGTCATCCCCACGGTCCGGTGACACTGGCGCCTGCCTATGACCTGGTCACGACAACCGCGTATCTGCAGCACGATGTCCCGGCTCTTCATCTTGCAGGGACGAAAAAATGGTGGCCAGCCAAGATTTTGGAGCGGTTCGCCGTGCAGCAACTCTCTCTGTCGCCAAGGAAGGTCGCACAGATTATCGAAAGAGTAGCCGAGGCGGTAAACGACACCGCCGGGTTGATCCCATCTCATATCCTGGATAATCCAGAATTCGGGGAGATCGGTACCCGCATGGTGGCCATCTGGCAGCAGGGGGTTGACGCATTCGCCCCCTCCAGAACCCGTTGTTAAAAATATTCTCTTTAATAAATGGACGAATTGGTATAGTGTCCTTGCGTGATATTCTAGCTACTCCAATTATAAAGGAGAATGACATGATGCTATCTGGCAGAAAAATGCTGTTAAACGGTGCAACAGGAATTAAATCGGCAGCCTGCTGTCTCGCCGTTGTTGCAATGATGGCTCTGGTGACGCCATCAGCAGTGTGGAGCGCCCCGGAAAAACTCGTCAACAGTAGTGATTACAAGGATAAAGATTTTGTGAAAGGCAATATCTCGGACTATTCGGATATGGTCAAGGGCGATGATGTTGAATGGCTGTGGGTCGACTCGGGAGTCAAACTCGCCCAGTATAAACTCAAAGTGGGCAAGGTTGGAAACAAGTCTGAGCTTCGGAGCAAATCTATGGTTGAATCGGTTAAAAAAATATTCGGTGACGCCTTTGACGATATGGACGTCAAAGCAGCAAAGGGGACATTGACTGCCGACCTCTGTATCTATGATGCTCAGAATTTCAGTGCGGGTAAGGCATGGATTCCCTTTGTAGGCGGCCATCAAATGCAGGCGGGGATAGGAATAGAGATGGTATTGGTAGACGATAAAGATAAAGTCGTAGCCAAGTTCCGTCATTTCGCACGGGAGGGAGCCCAGATTGAAGCGGCGGCACAGGAGGTCTCTGGAGATTTGATCAAATATATCGTCAAGAACTGATTATTGCCGGAGCGCAGCCAGCCCGCAAATATCTCCTCATAGTTGATTCTAAGGGAGCATCATATGTACAAAATAACTGTTTTTTTAAAGAGTAGATTGCTGAAGACAATGGTATGCATTGCATCATTTATGTTATTTATTTCCGCCTGTTCTCCTGCCAATATGGTAAAAAAAGACGATCATTTTAATATTATGACTGTTAAACCTGATCAGGGTAAGGCTGCACTTATAATAGCTAGGACAACATCTTTTGGTGGAGCAATAAACTTCTTCACCTATCTTGACAGGAAACTGATCGGCATAACGAGAGGGAAAAGCTGCTTTGTAAAGAACAATATTGATCCGGGTCAAACATATCTTATCGCAAGAACTGAAAGTCTCGAAACTGGGAAAATACATTTCGAGCCTGACACCATCTATTATGTACAGCAAACTCCACGTCTGGGGTGGGTTGTCGCTAGAGTCTCGCTGTCGCCCGAATCACCGGAACATCTTTCGTCGGAGATCGGTGAAGGTGGCTGTGAATTATATGAACTCGACGCGAACGATCCGGGTGAGGATCTGACTGACCATGAGTACAATGAAGCGGTTACCGACTATGAACGAGAAATATCTGAAGGATTCCATAAAGAGTTCACTGAATACAAAGGCTTTAAAGCTAAACCATAGTTCAATATTACCCTGCACCACCCTGAACGGGGGAGCGGTTATCCGCTCCCCCGTTTTCAGTTCAGCGGCAGCTTTCGATAATCCCATAACCGCGGGTTATTCATAAGGAAAGGAAACTCCTCATTCTATGGTTCCAGGATTAAGCTCCGCAAGAGTATCAACGATTTTCCTGACGGTCCGACGGTCTTTATCTGTGAAAATACTGTCGACGGTACGCCCCTTGAACCCCAGATGGTGATATTCGATCTTCGTGAGCCGCAGGGGACGGGCAAAGAGTCTGAAGGTCTTTCGCACCCGGGTTACGTAGGGGACCACTATTCCCGGCAGTGCGCTTGTGGTGATCAGCACCCCCTTGATCTCTCTCGGCATCTTCCGTACTGCCGGAGAGTACTTGTCGGCCGGCCAGTGGCAGAAGACACTCATTCTTTCCAGCATTACCCGGACCAGTGACGGAAGGTCGTAACAGTTGATCGGCGCCGAAACGATAAGTGCCCGGGATTTCAGGATCGCCTCCAACAACTCTTTCATATCATCATTAAGATGGCACTCTCCCAGCTCATCTCCAGACGACCCCATGCAACTCCGGCAGTTATTACAGAATCCTATGGTCAGCTCCCGCGCCTTGATGTAGCGGGTATCGACCTCCTTTGAGGCGAACCCCTCCTGTAATTCGTTGCAAATGGTGTCGTTGATGCCTTGCGGCCGTCGGGAAAAGTTAAGAATAGTGATCAACGAGTTCTCCCGGATGTTGGTATGGTCTGCTCAGTCAGAAGCGCCAGTTCGGCGTGATTCAAATTTTCAATTCCTTTGTCCGTCAGATAATCCAACCTAAAACCCACTCCCCAGAATATCCCCATGCTGTTTCAGCCATTCTTTCGCCTTCACATACCCAGGGGACTGAACCAGGACGATGTTCCAGAACCGGGTCGTGTGGTTCTGCTCCAACAGGTGGGCCGGTTCATGGACGATGACATAATCCATCACGAACATAGGCGCTTTGATGAGTTTCCAGTTGAAGTTCAGGCTGTCGTTCGGCGTACACGATCCCCAGCGGTATTTAAGCTCCGATACCATGACTTTGTTGACCTGAACACCCAGATTGCCGGCATGCAGCTTTACCCGCAGAATGATCTTATTTCTGGCATTGTCGATATACCATTCCTTGAATAACTTCGCTGCTCGGTCAGACGAGATGCTGGTCACGATGAACTTTCCCTGAAAACGGATACTCTCTTCAGTTCCCTTCTGTATCTCCAGCCGATAGTTGTGCCCCAGGTACAGAACGGTCTCCCCTGAGCATCCTCCAGCCAGGGGTTGATGATCTTGAGCTGTTCTCGTAGCATTGGCCGCATGACCACTTCCGTGAAGTTATCCCGGAAGGTCTGCTGCGGCGTCTGGATCTTGTCCAGATCCAGTATATCCCACTGCAAGCCGGCTAACTGATCCAGCAACGGCTTCTCCACATGATTACGTTCATCGATGCGGATATGTTCCGGCGTTTTGCTTCTATCCATGTATCCCCCTGCTAAACTTGGGGAATAAGCTAAGTAATCTAAATCACCCAAATTAAACGGCATGCAATTCAGCTAGTTAGGCACGTTTCCAAGCTAAATATGGCGATTCCCAAGCTAAAACCATCGCCACTCCGATGGACTCCATGTTGCGCTATCATCTTCCGTTGCAGCACAGACCGGCTCCATAAACGCTTCAAGCCTGGCCATCGCTTCGGCAATGATATGCGATAACTCCAGGCGACTGCGGCGCAGGAAAGCGTTCCATTGAGCCGCTTTATCCCTGTTCGTTGCAAACTCGGGGGAAAATACCAGACGTCGGTCCTCGATGAGGGTTAGTCTGCGGGAAAAGGTTGCCATGAGCGCTTGTCGCAGAGTTGCCAGGGAGAAAGTCTCCCGTTCCGCCAGATGGAGAATATCGTAGATGTCCCTCATCCGGCTGGTGAGCAGATTCAGGCTGACCAGCGCCTCGAATTTCTCGGCAATGGCCGATTCCCGGGAATAGACCACCAGGTGTGGCCGTTGCTGATCATCCAGCAGCACCGGAAAATCCATCTCAACCGGTCCGGCAATCACCACGTCACCAAAACCAATGTCCAGTTGCAATACCTTCCTGGCCGACGTCAACCGGGCTTCCAGTTTTACTCGAACCCCGTGATA